>CAIMEE010000596.1 GCA_903839865.1 Enhydrobacter aerosaccus
GATCAGCGCCTGCGGCATCTCCATCGTGTCGCTGTAATTGTCGAGATCGTCGCTGTTGCGATAGGCGCCCGAGAGCTTCACGTAGGCGCCGCCCTTCACGAGTCCGAGCAGCGCCGCGAAGGCCGGCGTCTTGAGGCCGCCCTTGTGGTGGATGCTGGCGATGTGATCGATCGAGACAGGCAACTTCAGTTTGGCGATGCGGGAAGCGAATTCGATCAGGCGCTCGGGGCCGATCAGGAACTGCAGGTGCCGGCCCATCGGCTTCAGCCGCTCGGCCAGGCGATCGACGGCGTCGAAACCCACGCCGCCGCCCAGCACGAGATTGATGCGCAGGCCGCGCACGCCCGCGTCGTGCAGCATCTTGAGTTCCGCATCGGAGACGTCGGCGGCGCACACGCCGACGCCGCGCAGCCGCTTGGGATGCTTGCGCAGCACGTCGACGACGTAGCTGTTGTCGGTGCCGTGCATGCTCACCTGTACCAGCACGCCGCGATCGAGGCCGAGGCCGTCGAGCATCGCGAGATACTCCGCCTCGCCGGCGGGCGGCGAGGTGAAGCTGCGCGACGCCACGAAGGGATACTTCCCGCCGTCGCCGATCACATGCGCATGCGTGCAGGTCGCACCCGCAGGCACCTTCCACGAGGGCTTGGTCATCTCGGGAAACGGCGGCAGCGTCGAGGGGGCCGTCGGCGTCGCCAGCGGATGGACCGGAACACTCATGAAAGCACTGCCATTTTCTTGCGCTCGATCAGCTTGAAGTCGATCGCGGCTCCGAGGCCGGGACCGTCGGGAACGTGCACCATGCCGTCGCGGCCGACGACGATGTCCTTCTCGAGTCCGTACTTCTGCGCGCCGTCCGGCAGCAGCACCTCGAAGAAGGTCGTGTTCCTGATCGAGGCGATGACATGCAGGTTGGCGACGTTGTTCAGCGAGTTGCCGCCGTGATGAACCTCGTAGTTCATGCGAAAGGCCTCGGCCAGATGCGCGGTCTTCACCAGCGTGGTGATGCCACCCTTCACCGCCACGTCGCCGCGCAGATAGTCCGTTGCCTTCTCCATGATCCACGGCTGGTAGGATTCGAGCCCGGTGATCGGATATTCCGTCGCCATGATCGGGATCGCGAGATGCTGCTTCAGCTTCACGTAGTTGTAGATGTCCTGCTCGTGCAGGGGATCCTCGTACCAGTAGTAGCCCATCTCCTCGACTGCCTTGCCGACGCGGAGCGCATCGGGAAAGTCGTAGGCCCAGGTCGAATCGAGCATGATCGTGTAGTCGCCGACCGCGCGGCGCACGGCCTCGCAGACCTTGATGTCCTTCTGCCATTGAGTCGGCGGATGGATCTTGTAGGCCGCCCAGCCGTACTCCTTGAACTCGAGCGCCTGCTCCGCATAGGCCTCGGGCGACGGCAGCACTGCCGAACTGGCATAGGCGGGGACCGCTGTCCGGAAGGTGCCGAGCAGGCGATGGATCGGCTGGCCCATCGCCTTGCCGACGAGATCCCACAGCGCCACGTCTGCGGCACCAATGGCCCGCACACCGGCGTGACGCTGCTTGCGCCAGAGGTCCTGCAAGATCGCCTCGCGCATCATCGGGTCGCGGCCCATCAGGAAGGGCTTGAGGTGCGTGATCAGCGCCTGCCCATCGGATGTGGCGGGATTGGACGCCGAGCCCAGAAAGGCGTGACCTTCCAGCCCCTGGTCAGTGATCAACCTCAGCAGGCCGAGCGAGCTCGAGCCCGAGAACTTGTTCTGCTGGCCATACTGCGTCGGCGGAATGTCGTCCCAGGCGAACAGCGTCAGGGTGACGTCGGTGATCTTCATTGCTTTTCCTCCCAGACCTTGCGCTCCGTGCTGTACGGGTCGTTCTCGACGCGGGACGCGAGGTCGAAGACCATCGTGGCGCGTTCGGTTGTCGAATAGGCGGGCCATCCCGGCGTGCCGTGGCGCGCGAAGGCGATCCACGCCTTGGCCATCGTCTTGGCGAGAGCGAGACGGGCGCGATCGCTGCCCGTGATTGCTGCGGTCTCGACCGTGTCGAACACGAACGGAATCTCGAGCGTATGGCAGGAGCGCAGCCGGCCCCCAAGCACCGGGGTCTCCCAGGCAAAGAGGTAGACGAACACGTCGGCCGCCCTCTGCGCCAGCTTGCGCTCGGCCATGGTGAGCGACAGGCCGCGAACGCCGAGATCGCCGATGATGTTGAGCCCGATCTCGGCGGCATCGGCCTTGGGCTGGGCCTGGCGATAGATTGCGATCACTTCGCCTGTGCGCTCGCCGAGATAGGGGCGCATCGACGCCGGCAGATTGTCGAACGTCGCTCCGACCACCCACGGCTGATGCCCCTGGAACAGGGTCATCTCGTCCTTGTTGGAACCGATCATCAACGGCACATCGGCCGAGACCTCGGGCGCGGCCGGCGCGAACGGCCCGCCGGGGAAGAACGTGCCGTCGATCACCGGATTGAAGCCGTATCGCCGCCGATCAGCGAAGGACGCGCTCGAGACCCTGGCCTGCACGGCATTCTGGGCTTCGAGGAGTTTCTGCGGCGGCACCTTGCGCAGTTCGGCCTCGCGGCCGGCATCGAGGCCGAGCTCGGCGAGGAACTGACGCGCGTTACGGGTGCCGTCATCGCGGCTGGCCATCTGGATGGCTGGTCCGCTCTGGATGATCGCCTTGTGAAAGAGACCCTTCGCCGACGGCAAGGCCATCAGCACGCTCACCTTTGCGCCGCCGCCCGACTCGCCGAAGATCGTGACGTTGCCGGGGTCGCCGCCGAATGCCGCAATGTTGGCCTTGACCCATTCGAGCACCGCCACGATGTCGCGCATGCCCGCGGTGCCCGCGCCCTCGAACCCGGGAGCGATGTCCTCGAGATGCAGATAGCCCAGGGCGCCCAGGCGATGGTTGAAGGTCACCACCACGACATCGTCGAGACGGCAGAGATTGCCGCCATCGTACCAGGCCGACGAACCCGAGCCGGTCAGGAAGCCGCCGCCGTGGCACCACAGCAGGACCGGTCGCGCGGCGCCCGACAGTCCCGACGTCCAGACGTTGAGCGTGAGACAATCCTCGTCGCACGGCTCGCTGCCGTACAACGGCACCATGGGCAGCAGTTCGGGCGGCAGGTTGAGGGCGTTCAGCGCCTGGATCGCCATGTTGCCGTAGCGGCGCGCGTCGCGAATGCCGGTCCAAGGCTCCACTTTCTGCGGCGGGCGGAACCGTCTTTCGCCGAGCGGAGGGGCCGCATAGGGAATGCCCTTGAAGGCGGCAACGCCGTGCTCGTTGACGCCCTGGACGCGTCCGTCCGTCGTTTCGACGATCAAGTCCATGATGCGCGTTTGCTCCCCTCTTTCGGCAGTATAGACTGGCGACATGAACGACAAAGCAAAAGCCGAACTGGCCCCGACAGGTGTTCTGCGGGCCGGTATCAACCTCTCCAATTTCCTGCTGGTGACGGGCCGCGCCGCCAACGGCAATCCCGAAGGCGTATCGCCCGACATGGCGCACGCGATCGCCGACAAGCTCGGCGTTCCGGTGTCGTACGTCCCGTTCAAGACCCCGGGCGAGCTGGGCGACCAGGTCGACAACAATGTCTGGGACATCGGCAACATCGGCGCCGAACCGCAGCGCGCGCAGAAGATCTCCTTCACTGCCGCCTATTGCGAGATCGAGGCGACCTACATGGTGCCGGTGGATTCACCGATCAAATCGATGGCGGATGTCGACCGGAAGGGCGTGCGCATCGCCGTGTCGGCACGCTCGGCCTACTGCCTGTGGCTCGAGAACAACATCAAGAACGCGACCCTGGTCCAGGTGAGCGGCCTCGACGCGGCCTACGACAAGTTCGTCGCCGACAAGTTCGAGGTCCTGGCCGGGCTGCGGCCGGGCCTGCTCAAGGACATGGAAAAGGCGCCCGGGATGAAGATCCTCGACGGCAAGTTCTCCGCCGTGCAGCAGGCCGTCGGTACGCCGAAGAAGAATACGGCGGGCGCGGAGTTCCTGGCGGCTTTCGTCGAGGACGCCAAAAGGTCCGGGCTCGTGGCCAGCTTCATCGAAAAGCACAAGGTCAAGGGCCTGTCGGTCGCGCCCTTGGCCTAGGACTATTACGGGCCAGCGAAATTGGCCGATTTAAAGGCCGTTCCGGCCGCCCCGATAATAACAAAACCAACCTCCGGTGATGTGACGCGTTCTTTCGCGACACATTGGAGGCTCTCATGGTTCGCGACATCCGAAGGTCGCCGCGCGGTCTGATCGCGCCTCTCAAACAGAAAGAACTGGCGTCGCTGCGCGATCTGCACGACGGCAAACTGCTGGTCATGCCGGACCCACATCGTGCGCGACTGTCCGATCTCGAACTCATCGCCGAGATCGACGGCCAGCTCGCCGTTACGGCACTGGGCCGCGAGCGTCTGGTGTCGGATCGCTAGGCAAGCGTGCGATCGATCCAGTCGCGCGTGCGGTACCACGCGCCCACGAACGGGAGGATCCATTCCGGATTGCCGTTGTAGAACGGCACCGAGTTGAAGGGCGTCTCATCGAAGGCATTGATCGGCTGGTTCGATCCGCCGGCTATCTTCCGCGCCGTCTGGTAGCCCAGGTAGGACATCATGGCGACACCCGAGCCGTTGCAGGCCATCAGGTAGTGCATGCCCTGTTCGGTACCCATGTGCGGCAGGAAGTCGAAGGCGAAGGCCACGTTGCCGGTCCAGGCGTGCGTCACCTTCACGCCCTTGAGCTGCGGCCAGCGATCCAGCATGTAGCCGTGCAGCACAGGCGCGCTGACTTCGGGCGGCACCTGGGTGAAGCGCGCGCGGCCGCCGAAGATCACCCGCTTGTTGTCGGGCGATTGCCGGTAGTAGCAGAGCACGCGCTTGGTATCGCTGACGACGCGGTTCTTCGGGATCAGGCTCTGCACCAGATCCTCCGGCAGCTCTTCGGTCGCGATGATGTGGCTGGCCACCGGGATCAGCCGGCGCTTCAGACTGGGCGTCACGTCGGTGGTGTAGCCGTTCGTGGCGATCACGACCTCGCGCGCCTCGATCTTCCCCTTGCTGGTGAGCACGGTGAACCCTGCCGGCTTGCGCTCGATCTTCTCCGCGTCGCACTGCGCGCAGAGCTTGGCACCCGCCCGGCTCGCGGCCTTGAGCAGCCCGCCGTAGTAGAGCGCGGGGTGAAGCTGGCCGGTGCGCTCCACGACCATCCCGCCGTAGTAATAGTCCGACGCGATCTCCTCGCGCTGCTGCTCGCGCGGGACCATGTAGGTGCCGAGGCCGGCGGTGTTGTTGTAAGTGCCGACCTTGGACGCCTGCTCGGCGTAGTGGCGGGGCGTATAGGCGCCGCTGAAGCGGCCGTTCATGCGCCAATGGCACTCGATGCCCTCGCGCTGGATCACGGTCTCGACCTGGGCCAGCGAATCGGCCGCGTCGGACAGCATGCGCTGCATGATCTTCTTCCAGGCCTCGGGGTCGGCGCCGACGCCCTTGCCGGAAAAGCCCTTGCCCATGGTGGTGCCACCCGAGACGCCGCCGCCGTTGCGCGTCGAGGCGCCGACGCCGAAATCGCCGCGCTCGAGCACCGTGACATCGACTCCCGAGCGCGCGAGTTCGAGCGCCGTCGACAGGCCGCCATAGCCGCCGCCCACCACCAGCACGTCGGTCTTGAGCGGCGGGTCCTGCGACAGCTCGTTGTTGGGGTGCCACCACTCCCACCACCACGGCATGGTCTTGAAGTCCTTGTGGAAGATCGAATCGGCCATGGTACTTCCCTCTCAACGCCCGGCTGATCTCAGGCCTCGCCCGAACCGCCCGATCAGCACAAGCACGATCGAGACCAGCAGGATCTGCATCACCGACACCGCCGCGATCGTCGGATCGATTTCCATCAGGATATTGTCGAACATCTTCTTCGGCAGGGTCATGTTGGGACCCGCCAGGAACAGGGCGACGACCAGCTCATCGAACGACGAGATGAACGCCAGCAGTCCCGCCGACACGAGGCTGGGCCGCAGCAACGGCAGGCTGATCCTGAGCAGCGTGCGCGTGCGGCTGGCGCCCAGGCCTTCCGCCGCCTGCTCCAGCCCGCGATCGAAGTCGCGCAGGCCGGCACTCATGACCAGCACCACGAACGGCAGCGCCAGCACCGTGTGAGCGATCACCAGCCCGTACCATTCGCCGATCAGCTTCAGCTTTGCGAACATCCCGTAGACCGCGATCGACAGGATGATGGTCGGCACGATCAACGGCGCGAGCGCGATACGGTCGACCAGCCAGCGGCCGGCAAACTTCCCGCGCACCAGGCTGAACGACAGCGGAATGCCCAGCGCCAGGGCAAGGATCGCCGTCGCCACGCCCACATATAAGGAACGCACCGTGGCATCGACCCATTGCGGATCGTCGATAAAGCGCTCGTACCACTGCCAGCTGAGGCCGGGCGGCGGGAACTGCATGTAGGCAGCCGAACTCAGCGAGATCGGGAACACGACCAAGAGCGGCAGCATCAGGAAGATGTAGATGGCGGTGCAGGCGATGACGAGGGCGCGGCGGCTCATGCGGCCTCGCCCGACCGGGTGAAGCGTTGCGCCGCGGCATAGATAGCGAGCGTCACCACCAGCAGCGAGGCCGACAGCGCCGCCGCAAAGGGCCAGTTCAGGGTCTGGTGAACCTGCTGCTCGATCATCACGGCCACCATGATCACGCGGCCACCGCCCAGCAGCGCCGGCGTGATGTAGAAGCCCAGCGACAGCACAAAGACGATGACGGCGCCCGCGAAGATGCCGGGCAAGGTGAGCGGCAGGTAGACCCGGCGGAAAATGCGCGCGTTGGAGGCTCCCAGCCCCTCCGCCGCCGATACCAGCGAGGGATCGACCCGGCGCACGGCACCGTAGATCGGCAGCACCATGTAGGGCAGCAGCACGTGCACCATGCCGATCAGCACGCCGCTGAAATTGTTGAGCATCGGTATCGGATCGGCGATCAGCCCCGCTTCCAGCATCGCGCGGTTGAAGACGCCGTTGCGGCCCAGCAGCACCATCCAGGCATAGGTGCGCACAAGCACCGACGTCCACAACGGCAGCAGCACGAAGATGAAGCCCAGGGTCGCCCAGCCCGGCGTGGTCGTGGCCAGCAGGAAGCCCAGCGGATAGCCCAGCAGCAGGCAGATCGCGGTCACCCAGAAGGCGATCTCGAAGGTATTGAAGAAGACCTGGAGATAGAGCCCTTCGCCCAGCGCCTTGGCGTACCACTCGAAGGTGCCGCCCTCGATGCTGTAACCCAGCATGCGTATGACAGGATAAAGGAAGAAGACGGACAGCAGGAGTAGCGCCGGCACGGCAGGCCATGCGCCAGACAACTTACCTGGCATCCTAGAAAACATGGATGTCCTCGGGATCGATCGAGACGTTCACCCGCGTCCCGGGCGCGGGCAGCTCGCCGCGCGCCGGCTGGCGCACGATCAGCTCGAGCCCGTCGTCGCAGGCGATGCGGAGCTTGAAGGAGACGCCCAGGTAAACCGCTTCCTTGACCTCGCCCGAGAAGACATTGGTGCCGCGGCCGAAACGCTCAGGCCGCATCAGGACGCCCATGCGTTGACCCATCTTTCCCGAATGCCGGGCCAGCAGCCGCCGGCCGCCTTCGAGCGAGATGACACCCGGCTCCGTCACGGTGCCATGGAAGATGTTGCTCTCTCCCACGAAGTCGGCGACGAACTGGTTCGCCGGGCGCTCGTAGATCTCCGTGGTCGTCGCGACCTGCTGGATGCGGCCCTGGTTCATCACCGCGATCCTGTCGGACAAGACCAGCGCCTCTTCCTGGTCGTGCGTGATGAAGATCGTCGTGAGGCCAAGCCGGCGCTGCAGGCGGCGCACTTCGAGCTGCATGGTCTCCCGCAGCTTGCGATCGAGTGCGCCGAACGGCTCATCGAGCAGCAGAAGGCGCGGGTTGAAGACGATGGCCCGGGCGAGAGCCACGCGTTGCTGCTGACCGCCCGACAACTGCTTGGGCAGGCGCTTGTCGTAGCCGCTGAGCTCGACGAGCTTCAACGCCTCGGTCACGCGCGTCTCGATCTCCGCCCTGGCGACATTGCGCATCTCGAGGGGGAACGCGACGTTGGCCCGCACGGTGAGATGCGGGAACAGCGCGTAGTTCTGGAACACCATGCCAATGTCGCGCTTGGCCGGCGGCAGGGCCGTGATGTCGGTACCGTCGATCCGGACGGTGCCGGCGTCGGCTTTCTCGAAACCGGCGACGACCTTGAGCAGGGTCGTCTTGCCCGAGCCGCTCGGCCCCAGAATGGTCAGCAACTCGCCCGACACGATGTCGAGCGAGACGCCGTCCAGCGCCGCGACCTCGCCGAAGCGCTTCTCCAGTCCCTGGACCTTTAGTGCGGCCGAGCGAGCCTGCACTCCCTAGGCCTTCTTCAGCAGCCAGGCGTTCCACAGCTCCAGCGCCTTGGTGCCGTTGGCGGCGTACCAGGAATCGTCGATCCAGAACTGCTTGTCGATGTACTGCGTCGGCAGGAACGGCTTCACCTTCGCATCGACGTAGTTCAGCGATTCGAGGTTGAGGCCGGGATAGCCGAGTTCGCTGGCATAGATCGCCTGCTGCTGAGGCACCGACATCTCGGCCAGCATCTTCTGGCCCCAGTAGGCGTTCTTGGCGCCGCGCGGGATCACGAAGCTGCCCTGCTTCAGCGCGCCCTGGTTCCACTCGATGGCGATCGGGCCGCCCTTCTTGATCAGGTCGTAGAAGCGGCCGTTCCAGCCGGTCGCCAGCACCACTTCCTTGTCGAGCAGGAGCTGCGCCGGCTGCTGGCCGGTGCTCCACCACACGCTGACATGCGGCTTGATCTGGTCGAGCTTCTTGAACGCGCGGTCGAAGTCGATGGGGTAGATCTTGTCCATCGGCACGCCGTCGGCGAGCAGCGCGAACTCGAGATTGTCGGTCGGATGGTTGCGCATCGAGCGCGCGCCAGGGAACTTCTTGACGTCCCACCAATCGGCCCAGCTCTTGGGGTGGCTGTCGTTCTTGAAGACGTCGGTGCGGTAGCCGATGATCGTGGTGTAGACCGACGAGGCGAAGACGTAGGGCGTGCGCGCTTTCTCGGGATACTTCGAGCGGTCGACGATCTTGTCGTCGATCTTCTCGACCAGCTTCATGTCCACGGCACGGATCGCGTCCTGGCCGCCGATCTCGGTCATGTCCCACTCGACGTTGCCGGAATCGACCATGGCGCGCAGCTTGCCGAAATCGGCCGGGCTCGTTTCCACGACCTTGATCCCGTACTTCTTTTCGTAAGTGGTGAAGAACGCCTTGCGCATCGCCGTGCCCATCGAGCCACCGGAATGGTTGACAACGATCTGCGCCGGCTTAGGCGGCTCCTGGGCGAACGCGGAAGAGGCGCCGGTGACGACGGCGGCACCGGCAAGACCCATTGCCTGACGGCGGCGCATATTCTTGATGTCCATGGCGTTCCCCTTTTTTTTAAGTCCCGGCAAACTCTAGGAGGCAAGGCGCTCCAGAGCAACGGGATTGCAGGGCGAACGAAAAAGGCCCGGCGGTCGTTTCGACCACCGGGCCTTTTGAAGCGAGAGAGATGTGTGCTTAGCGCAGCGCCGGCGTGCCCGGAGGCGTCACAGGTGGCGCAATCACATGGCCGCTTGCGTCGAGGCGATCGCCGCGCGAGTCGTAGCGGAAGCCGTATTCGTCCTTGATCGTCGCCTCGTGCGGTGAATTCAGGTAACGCTCTTCGCGCCGCTCTTCCCGGCGCTCCCCGCGGGTCATCCCGGGATCGTAGTTTTGCGCATTCGCCACCCTGGCGAGGCCGGCAACCGCGGAGAGCGTGAGCACGATCAATCGCTTGTTCATGATGTCCTCCTGGGTGAAATCGTCTCCCGCTTCGACTAACGTCAGGCGACGATGCCCGTTGCGCGGAAAATAGCGGCGGTTGCCGGATTTCAGACATAAACTCAGCCCCGTGAGGTCCCGCTCAATGCCGATTGTCCTGTCCGAGAATTTCCGCGCTTTCTTCTATTCACCGTTCTACGCCGCTTATGCGACAGGCGCGTTCACCGACGCCGGTGTCGAAGTGGTTCTGAAACCCTCGCCCAGCCCCGAAGCCGCGGCCAAGGCGCTGCGCGCGGGCGAGGTCGACGTGATGTGGGGCGGGCCGCTGCGCGTCATGATCGTGCAGGATCGCGAACCGGGCGCCGACCTGGTCTGCTTCTGCGACGTGGTGGCGCGCGATCCCTTCTTCATCATCGGCGCTCGGCCCAGGCCCGACTTCAAATTCGCCGATCTCGCGCCGCTCAAGTTGGCAACGGTCTGCGAAGTGCCGACGCCGTGGATCTGCCTCGCCAACGATATCCGGCAAGCCGGCGTCGACCCCAACAGCCTCAATCGCGTCACCGACAAGACCATGGCCGAGAACGAGGCGGCGTTGCGCGCCGGCACGGTCGACGCCGTCCAGGTGTTCCAGCCCTACGCGGAGCGGCTGATCGCCTCGGGCGCCGGTCATGTCTGGAATGCCGCCGCGACGCGAGGGCTGACCGCCTATACGACCCTGGTCACCCGGCGCGAGACGCTCGCGAAGCGGGCTGACGATCTGCTGGCCATGACGCGTGCCATGCATCGCACGTTGAAATGGTTTGCCACGACCCCGGCGCCGGAGATCGCGCGCCTGCTCAAAGACTTCTTTCCAGACGTCGAGGCGCCGATCTTTGCCGCGGCTATCGACCGCTATCGCGCGCTGGGCCTGTGGGCCACCGATCCGGTCGTACGCCGGGAGGGCTATGACCGGCTGCACGCGGCGATGCGTGCGTTCGGGACACTGAGCCGCGACATCGCCTTCGAAGACTGCGTCGACACCAGGCTCGCCGAACGGGCGATGGGCTGAGAATTGGGGACCGTAATGCGATCGATCGGAACATTGCTGGCGTTGCTGCTTCTCTCCACTGGTGCCTGGGCAGAGAATGGCCTGCAGCGCTTCGAACGCGAGGTGAAGCCACAACTGGAACTCGAGAAGCTGTCATACAGCGGTGCCGAGTCGCTGGGCGAACAGGGCTTCATCCTGAACGACGTCGTCGCAGTGGTACCGGCCTCGCCTCAAACCGACAACAAGCGCACCACGATCAGGATCGACAAGGTGACCGTCGACTCCGCCGACTTCGATCGTTTCAAGGCGAGCAACAAGGACGACCTGCCGCGCTTCCTCAGGATGAAGTTCGAAGGCGTGACCGGCGACGAGGCCACCTCCCGTTCGCTGGCCGCCTATGGGCTGCCAAAGGCGCCGGCCGACTTCGCCCTCGACTACAAGCTCGATCCTGCCGCCAAGCGCCTCACCGTGGAGAAACTCGAGATCGGCCTGCGCGGATTGGGCCGCATCGAGCTGTCCCTCGTGATCGACGGTGTGAGCGACAAGGCAAGCGAAGTCGAGGACGCCAAGGATAGCGGCCGGCTGCAGAGCGCGTCGCTCACGATCGACGACAAGGGCCTCCTTGCCCAGCTCCTCGTCGCAGGCGCCACAAGCCAGGGCAACAAGCCGGAGGATCTGGTGGCGCTCGGCCTGCTGACCCTCACGAGCCTCACGGGCCAGCAGGATGCCGAATCGATGAAGGCGTTCGACGCGGTGGCTTCGTTCGTCGGCGACTGGCGATCGCCCAAGGGGCCGATCACCCTCACCGTGAAGCCCGTCAAGGGAGCGAGCTTTGCCGACGTGGGCGCCCTCCTGATGCCCAACGCGCTGCGCGAGAGTCTCGGCCTCTCGGTGACCTACGCCGGCACGCGCGCAGGTGCCGCTGCCCCAAAGTAAAGGCGCATGACAAGGGGCGGCGGCGAAAAAACTGCGGCCCAAATGCCGGCAACCCGGCTCCTTCGCGGGGCGTTTTTCCTGTGTGACGGCCATGTCGGCCGTCGCCAGCGAACGACGAAGGAGTTGAAGCCATGAACCAGAGCAACAACAACCAGAACCCGTCGCAGCAGCAGCGCGAGCAACAGCAGCGCGAGCAGCAGAACCAGCAGAACCAGGGTCAGAAGTCCGGCCAGCCGGGCCAGAAGCCGGGCGGGCAGAGCGCAAACAGGGATGACCAGAACAAGGACAGTCAGAAGCGCTAGCGAGCGCTGAGTGCGTCATCCGTTGCATTGAGGGAATGCCCGCCGCGCGGCGGGCATTCCTTTCTCTGCTGAAAGTAAACGAACCATGATCGAGAGCAATCCCGTCCCCGCCGGAGATCCGGTGCCCGGAGCACTACCGACACCTGGCAAGACACAGCCGCTTCCGCCTGAAATGCCGGTGCCCGGTATTCCAGGACCTGAGGACGCGCCGCCGCAGCCCACTCATCCGGGCGGGCCTCCGTCGCCCACAGCCGAGCGGTGGACGACTACTCTTTGACTGCGCCGGTCAGCGACGAGACGTAATAGTCCACGAAGAACGAATAGAAGATCGCCACGGGCAGCGAGCCCAGCAGCGAGCCCGCCATCAGCGAACCCCACTGGTAGACGTCGCCGGACACGAGCTCCGTCAGGATGGCGACCGACACGGTCTTCTTTTCGCTGCTCTGGATGAAGGCCAGCGCGTAGATGAACTCGTTCCAGGAAAGCGTGAACGAAAAGATGCCGGCCGAGATCAGGCCCGGGACGGCGAGCGGCAGTGTGATGCGGCGCAGGATCTGCAGGCGCGTGGCGCCGTCGATCAGCGCGCACTCCTCCAGCTCGTACGGGATCGACTTGAAATAGCCGATCAGCAGCCAGGTGCTGAACGGCACCAGGAACGTCGGATAGGTCAGGATCAGCGCCAGCGGCGAATCGAACAGGCCGAGCTGGTAGATCGTAGTGGCGAGCGGAATGAACAGGATCGACGGCGGCACGAGGTAGGCGAGATAAATGCCGAGGCCGACGTATTGGCTGCCCTTGAAGCGCAGGCGCTGGATCGCGTAGGCCGCCAGCACGCTGGAGAACAGCGACAGCGTCGTCGAGCAGACGGCCACGACCATGGTCGTCACCAGCCAGTGCGGATAGGCGGTCTCGAACAGCAGGTGCTTGATGTGCTGCAGCGTCGGGCTGCCGATCAGGAACGGATTGAACTTCTTGTAGTCGTAGAGCTCGGCGTTCGGCTTGAACGACGTCACCGCCATCCAATAGAACGGGAACAGCAGCACGACCACGAACAGCGCGAGCGGCAGGTAGATCGTCACCATCCGCCGGGTGCGGCTGTCCCACGACATCTGGTCGGGAGTGACGGTCGCCTTCGACGGGACCTCCGGGGAAGCCGTGGTCACGTCAGTCATTGGCCTCTCCCTGCTGCCACTTGCGACGCGCGAGGGCGAAATAGCTGAACAACGTGGCGGCCACGAGGAACGGGATCATGGCGACGGCAATCGCGGCACCCTCGCCCAACTCGCCGCCCGAGATGCCGCGCTGGAAGGCCAGCGTCGCCATCAGATGGGTGGAGTTCAGCGGACCGCCGCGCGTGATCGCGTAGACCAGCTGGAAGTCGGTGAAGGTGAAGATGATCGAGAAGGTCATCACGATCGCCAGGATCGGCAGCAGCAGCGGAAAGGTGATGTAGCGGAACCGCTGCCACGCCGTCGAACCGTCGAGCAACGCCGCCTCGTAGAGCGACGGCGAGATGGTCTGCAGGCCGGCCAGCAGCGAGATCGCCACGAACGGAATGCCGCGCCAGATGTTGGCCGCGATCAGCGACCAGCGCGCGGGCCAGACGGTGCTGAGGAAGTCGAAGGGCGTCGTGCGGATGTGCAGGATATCGATGGCGAGATAGGAGAAGATCGAGAACTGCGGATCGTAGAGCCACCAGAACGCCAGCGCCGACAGCACGGTCGGCACGATCCACGGCAGCAGGATGATGGCGCGCAGCAGGCTCTTGAACGGGACGTGGTTGTTGAGCAGCAACGCGAGCCAGAGACCCAGCGCGAATTTCCCGAACGTCGCGACGCCCGTATAGAAGACACTGTAGAAGACCGCGCTCCAGAACTGCGGGTCTTCGAACAGGTACTCGAAGTTATCGAGGCCGACGTACTTGCCGGCGCCGCCGATCTTGGTGTCGGTGAAGGACAGCCAGATTCCGAGACCCAGCGGATAGGTGAGGAAGACCAGCAGCAGGCCGAGCGCCGGGAGCAGGCACATGAAGACGAGGAACGGCTTGTAGTCGAACAGGCGCGCCAGCCAGTTCGGCTGGGGCCGTGCGCGGGTCCAATCGGTCATCGTGGCGACGGTCATCTTTCCTCCGGGAAGAAGATGGGAGCGGCGCGGCCGTTGCCGGCCACGCCGCTCCGGTATCGTTTAGCGGTAGTAGCGCTTGGTCCGGCGCTCCGCTTCCTTGGCGGCGTCTTCCGGCGTCGCCGCGCCCGAGGCCACGGAGGCGAACATCTGGACCATGATGTACTCGGCCTGGACGGTGCCGGCGGCCTGGGTGATCGGGCCCTTGTAGCCAGTCCAGTACTTGTTATCCATGGTATCGCGGAAGATCGCGATCTTGGGATCGCTCGCCCACACCTTGCTCTTGGCGTAGGCCTTGAGCGGATGCGCCCAGTAGCCGAGGCAGCCGGTCAGCCACGGATCGTACTGCTCCGCTTCCATCATGTAGGTGAGATAGGCCTTGGCGGCGTTCGGGTACTTGGTGTGCTTCAGCACCATGCCGTTCAGCACCGTGGCCGACATCGGCGCCGACGTGGCGACTCCCTGCACGAGATTTGCGTGCATCGTGTCGTCGGCGACCTCCTTGGTCGCGGGATCGTTCTTCAGCGCAAAGTAGAGCGACACGCCGTTCGCCGTGAAGAAGAGCTCCTTCGACGCATAGGCCCGGTTGTTGCTGATGTCGTTCCACGACATCGTGCCCGGGATGAACGTCGGATAGAGTTCCTTGACGAACTTCAGCGCGTTGATCGTCTCCTTGCTGTTCAGCGTGACCTTGCCCTCTTCATCGACGAGGGTCGCGCCGTGGCTCCACAGCATCCAGTTTGCGAAGCCGTTGGCATCGCCCACCGCGTTGCCGAGCGCGAAGCCCGCGGGCTTGTTGATCTTCTTGAGGTCCTGGCAGAGTTTCAGCAGGCCGGCATGGTCGGTCGGGACCTTGTCGTGGCCCGCTTCCTTGAGCGCCGAGACACGATAGACCAGCGGTCCGCCCGAGCCGCCCATCGGCAGGCCGATCCAGTTGTTGGTCTTGGCCTTCTTGCCGTACTTCTCGCCGAGGAACGACCAGCCGCCATACTTCTTGCCGAGGTACTCGGCGATGTCGCTGAGCTCGAGCACCTTGTCGGCATAGATGTGCGGGCTCTCGGCCCAGCCGATGATGACGTCGGGGCCCGCGCCGGTGTTGGCGGAGACGGCGGTCTGCTGGGTGATGTCCTCCCAGCCCACGAGGTCGACCTTGACCTCGACACCGAACTCCTTGGCGAACTTCGCCGAGTTGGCGCGGAAGATGACTTCATCGGGCTCGACGAACTTCGCGGGACGGATCAGGCGCAGGGTCGCGCCCTTCTCGATCGGCAGATTGGGGGCCTTCACGTCGCCCTTGGGAATATCCTGGCCGGTGGCCTGGCGCGCCATCGCCAGACCCATCGCCAGCACCGAAGCACCGCCGAGCAGGGCCTCACGTCGTTTGATAATGAACGCCATTTTCGCTTCCTCCTTGAAGTTTCTTGACTAGAGCCGTTGGCCCGATTGCTGATCGAAGAGATGGACGAGCGCGGGATCGGGACGGACCGGCAGGATCTCGCCGGGCTTGGCCGACACGCGTTCGCGGAACGCGCCGATCATGGTCTGGCTGCCGATCTTCATCAGCACCTGGGTCTCCGAGCCGGTCGGCTCGACGACCTGGACAGTGGCGGGAATGCCGCCGCTCTCGATGCGCAGATGCTCGGGCCGCACGCCATAGACGGCGGGGCCTTCTTTCGCGCTCTTGAGCGTCGTCGGCAGCGGCCAGTCGGTGCCGTCATCGGTGCGCAGGGCGCCGTTGGAGACGGTGCCCTTCAGGATGTTCATCGCCGGCGAGCCGATGAAGCCCGCCACGAAAACGTTGGCCGGCCGGTCGTAGAGTTCGAGCGGCGCGCCGATCTGCTCGATGTTGCCGCCGTTCATCACCACGATCTTGTCGGCCATGGTCATCGCCTCGATCTGGTCGTGCGTGACGTAGACTGTCGTGACCTTGAGCCGCTGGTGCAGCTCCTTGATCTCCGAGCGCATCTGCACGCGCAGCTTGGCGTCGAGGTTCGAGAGCGGCTCGTCGAACAGGAAGACCTGCGGGTTGCGCACGATGGCGCGGCCCATGGCGACGCGCTGGCGCTGGCCGCCCGAGAGCTGGCGCGGGAAGCGCTGCAGCAGCTGCTCGAGGCCCAGGATCTTGGCCGCGCGGCCGACTTCCTGCTCCATCAGCGCCTTCGGCGCCTTGGCCAGCGTCATCGAGAAGGCCATGTTGTCGAACACGGTCATGTGCGGATAGAGCGCGTAGTTCTGGAACACCATGGCGATGTCGCGGTCCTTGGGCGGCACCGCGTTCACGACCTTGCTGCCGATCGCGATCTCGCCCGAGGTGATGTTCTCCAACCCCGCCAGCATACGCAGCAGAGTGGACTTGCCGCAGCCCGAAGGCCCCACCAGTACCACGAACTCGCCATCGGCGATGGCAACGCTTACGCCATGCAACACTTCAAACGGCCCAAAGGCCTTCCGCACATCGCGGATGTCGACCGTCGCCATTACGCCTCCCACACACGGCAGCAGCGCTGCCTTAACTCTACAATCCGGCTCTTCCGTCCGGTGGTCGCACTGATCATAGCAAACCGCACCAAGAGTGCGAGCCATGACTAACGCAATGGTGAGCCGGTTACCACGCCCCATCGCTTGTCGGAAATTCGCACCACCGCCATGATGGGCGACCTTCACCGGGGAGATCGATCATGAATATCACCATCCTTCCGGCGTCCTGGACGCCGTATCTGCTGAGCGTCCTGCGCTTCGTCACGGGTCTGACCCTGCTCCAGCACGGCACCGGCAAGATCCTGCACTTTCCCGCGGGCGTTGTGCCGCCCACCTTCGCCCTGAATTCGTGGCCGGGCTATGCGGGCGTCATCGAACTCATCTGCGGCATCCTCCTGGTGCTGGGCCTGCTCACGCGGCCTGCCGCCTTCCTCGCCTCCGGCATGACGGCTGTCGCCTACTTCATGGTGCACGCACCGCAAGGCTTCTATCCCATTCTCAACAAGGGCGAGCTCGCCGTCGTCTACTGCTTCGTCTTCCTCTACCTCTGCGCTGCCGGTCCCGGCCCGTGGAGCATCGACGCCAAGATGAAGAAGTAAGTGCGGCGTCGCACTCTCCTCCTCGGCACGGCTGCCGCGACCGGCGCGACCCATCTCGGGCCGACGATCGCGCGCGGCCAGGCCCGTTGGAAGGCCGACAGGCCGATCACGATCTACAATCCGTTTGCCGCCGGCGGCGGCACGGACGTGCACCTGCGCCTCCTCGGCGAGACAGCTGGTCCAATCCTGGGCCAGCCGATCCTCATCGACTCGCGCCCCGGTGCGGCCGGCACGTTAGCGCCGGCGCTGCTGCTGAACGCCAAGCCGGACGGGCACACGCTCGCCTGCATGAGCATCAACAGCCTGCGCTACCCCCACTACCAGCCAACCAACTGGAACCCGGTGCGCGACTTCACCTACATCATCGGGTTGACCGGCTACACGATCGGCATCGTCGTGCGCGCGGATGCACCTTGGAAGACGCTGGACGAACTGATCGCGGCGGCCAGGAAAGAGCCCGACAAGTACAACTACGCCACCAGCGGCATCGGCGGCACGGGCCAGTTCACCATGATCGAGATCGAGCAGTCGACCGGCGCGAAGTTCACCCATGTTCCCTACAAGGGCACGGCGGAGTGGTCGCAGGCGCTGCTCTCGGGCGAAGTCCATTTCATCTGCGATGGCGCGCAGTGGGCACCCTTCGTCGATGCCGGCAAGTTCCGCATCCTCGCCATGGCGACCGAGCAGCGCGTTCCCAAATACAAGGACGTGCCGACCCTGATCGAGCGCGGCATCAACGTCGTGGGCCAGAGTCCCTACGGCCTTGTGGCCCCCAAGGACCTGCCGGCCAACATCGTCGAGGCCGTCCACCTCGCCTTCAAGGAGGCGATGAAGGACCCGCGGGTCGATGCGCTTCTCGACTCCTACATCCAGGCGCCGTGGTACAAGAGTCCGGCCGAGTATCGCGCCTACACCGAGAAGTACTTCGTCGACGTGAAGCCGCTGCTCGTCAAGGCAGGCCTCGCCAAAGGGTAAGAAGGAACAGCAATGGCATTGAAGCGCGTCGCCCTGGAGATCGGAATGGGCACCGACATTCGCGGCGGCGACTACACCAAGGCCGCCGTGCGCGCCCTCAAGGACGCGCTGTGGCACAACTCGCTCACCGTCGCGACCGCCCTCGGCAAGTCGAGCGACGACATGCAGGTCGAGGTCCAGATCGGCGTGCCCCAGCCTGACAAGGTCGACACCGCACAGGTGCTGGCGGTGCTGCCGCACGGCACCGGCACGGTGAAGGTGATGCAGGGTGGTCTCGAGATCATGAACGAGGCCGGCACCGACAAGACGGTGATCGCCCAGGCGGCCGCCATCGTGCGATTGGATCTCTGACATGGCCCGGAAGCGCGTCATCCTCGAACTCGGCACCGGCAACGACCTGCACGGCGGCGACTACACCAAGGCCGCCCTGCGCGCGGTGCAGGATGCCCTGCACCATTCCTCGCTCACGATGCTGCGGGCGCTCAAGGTCAATGCCAAGACCGACATGTTCGTGAACGTTACCATCGGCGTGCAGCAGCCCGACAAGGTCGATCTCGAGAAGGTGCGTGCGTCGCTGCCGCACGGCATCGTGACGGTGACGGCGGTGAAGGGCGGGCTGGACGTGCTCGATCCCGAGAACAACGATCCCGCGGTGATCGCCAGCGCCGCTGTCGAGGTCAAGCTCGAACTCCCCTAGGCCGCCTTGCGGCCCATGAAGCAGAGGCCGAGACCGACGACGATCGCGGCGATGCCGGCGATCGTCGGCACGGGAATCGTGTGCTGCTCTTCCTTGGTGATCTTGAGAGGGCCCGCATCGAGCACGGTCTTCTGCTCGGTGAAGGAGATGTTGGCCACGCCGAGACCGACAATACCGGCCACGATGAGAAGGACGCCGAAGAGCATGATGGGTTTCATGCCCACCCAACGCCCTCGACCGCGGCGGGTTCCCTAGTTTCGCACCAACATTTTGAGCCCCTGCTCGATGGCCTGCCGGGCCCGCTGGCCCAGTTCGGCGTCGGTCGCGCTCGACACAGGATGGTCGATCACGGCGAAGGCGTAACCCGGCATGCCCAGCACACGGCTCATCATCTCGGCGGCGCTCACGAAGCGCTCCGTCATGACCCCGATGGCGGGGATATTGGCTCGTTCAGCGGTAACGGCGTCGTGCAGACTGCACGATGAACAGGAGCCTCAATCCCCGAGACCCGAGACGACGGCGTCCCAGGTCTTGATCTCGTCGGCGATGTGTCTGTCGGCGGGCGCGCTGTAGTTCGACTTGGTGCGCAGGACAACGTTGGCCACGCCGTAGTCGTCCTTCAGTATCCGCTCGAGGTGGCGGAAGAAACCCTTGGTGCCTTCCTTGCCGTTGGAGATGAAGCCGACGGTCTTGCCTGCGAGCGTATCGAGGCGCGGCGCGAGCTGGCCGACGGGCGGCTGGGTGCCGGGTGTGGGATCGAGAACGCGGAAGGTCATGGTCTCCCTCTTACTTCTTCGGCGGTTCGCAGTCGACACAGACGCCAACCGGCAACGTCACCGCATGGCTCTTGTTGCCCAGCCACGGCGGGATCACCGCACCGAAGCCGCCAGCCGGTCCGCCCGCGGCGATCACCAGCAGCTGGTCGGGCGATTCCATCGCGGTATAGACGCTGTCGCCGCGGTCACGCACCACGGCGCCCTTGCCGACGTCGGCCCACTCGCGGCGATGGATGCGCGCGCGCTCGTGGATGAAGTTGGCGATGTCCTTCTTCGTCCACTTCGCCGCCTGCAGATGCTCGCGCAGCTGCTGGGGAATCACGATCGCGTAGTTGCCGGGATGGATCGAGTAGTGCCGCATGTTGGCGCGCATCTCGGCCGCGAACGTCTCGAGGATTTCCTCGGGCTTGGTCGTCCACTCGTTCATCAACTGGCGCGGCGCGCCCGCGGCCATCACCGTCACCGCCGAGGCCGCACGCTCGACGCCGCGCACGACATGCAGCGGATCCCAATCGGTGCCCTCCTCGTCTTCGGCGAGGCAGTAGCTGAACTTGCCGGGATGACCGAGCGTCGAGCGGTCGATCACGCCCGGCCGCACGTCCATCAGGTTGATCAGGCAGAGCCGCACCGCGCGGCCGATCACCGCCGTCGCGCGATCGCTGTTGCCCAGCGCATTGAATGAACCCAAGGCGCCGATCTCGTGACGAACCGGACCGTTCAGCACGACGAGCACGGCGCAGCCACCGGTGCTGGCCGTGGCGCCATGCATCAGGAAGTCCTCCTGCATCATCGCTGTCCACGCCGTCAGCACGACGGGAAAGTGCATCGGCAGGCAGCCCGCCATCACGGCGTTGATCGCGATTTTCTCGGCCGTGATCGCGAGCCCGCGCACCGGCTCAATGCCGATCAACTGGTCGGGCGGCATCATCGCCCAGTCGAGGCACTCCTTCACGGCCTCCTCGGTCGGCGGCACGATCGGCAGCCCGTCGGTCCAGCCGTTGCTGTGATAGAGCTCCTGCACCGCCGAGATGCTCTCGGCCTCGTAACTGCGCGACTGGAACTGCACGTGAATTTCCCTCCGGGTCCAGCTTAGGCCCGCGGTCCATTAAACAAATGGGAATTTAATGGGAGCCGGCTCCAGCTCTGTCGTCCGGACCAAGGACGGGATATTGCGAATATCGCATTCAATGTCAAGTCCCTCCCCATATTTCTGTCCCAGGTCTAGATGTCTGGACGTAACCTTGGCGCCATGGACTGGTGGGAATGGCTCGTTCTGGCGATCATCGCGATCTACATCCTGACCTGGCACGGGCTCGGCCCGCTCGGCCAGCCGAAAGACCCGCCCTTCCCGATCTGGCCGGACGTGTGGCGCTTCATCCGCGAGAAACTCTGGTCGAGCTAAAACACGATCGCTTTTGCTTTGGCCGTCGGCCCACTCTGCCGCGGTCTAGATGTCCTGGAAAGGCCGAGGGTCGAACCCTGGAGGAAGCTTCGCCCAAGCGCGGCCGTCGAGCATCTCGGCACGACCGACGGCATAGAGCTTCTGCATATAGGCCTGATCGAAGGGACCCTTCAGTTTCTCCGTGAAAGACGCGGGCATCCACGAGACGTTGTAGTCGATGCCGTCGCGCTTGCAGAGCAGATAGAGCCGGTAGAGGTCGCCGATGCCCTGGTACTGGATCAAGGTCGAGATCGCGCGGCCGGCGATCTTCATAGTCGAACGCGCCGTCGTTTCATTCGACGGCGCGAGCGTGCCGTTGCGAATCACATAGAGCTGCCGCGGCCGGCGCGCCGCAACCTGCGCGAGGGGCAGATCCTCGCGCGGCAGGTCGCGCGCGAGATCGTCGCCACTGAAGGACGGCGGATACAGGACGACCTGCGCAGTTGTTCCGCCATCGACATGCATTTCCTCGTAACGCTGGCCGCCTGTCTCGATGTCGATCATGACCGGCGGAAAGGCGCCGGGTATGGATGCCGATGCAAGAAGGATCCGCGAGAACAGGTCGGCCGCCCTGGCCATTCCGCTCGCGGCAATCGCCCCCATGTTCCAGAGGATCGCCGCCGGGACATCGAGGTTGGTGGTGGCGATCATCAGCAAGCGGCCGTTTTCCGCATATTCGCGAGCGATCGCTGCCAGGAAGTCGGGAGTCACAAAGCCCCGAATCGTCTTCAGCAGCGGCGTGGAATCGTACAGCGAGTCGCTGAACAGGGCCGTGAGAAGCCCCCGGCTCGTCAGCACGTCGTCAGCCGAGATCCGGGTATAGACCTGCTCCAGTTGAGGATCGTATTCGCTCCCCAGGAATGCGAAGGGCGCCGTCAGGGCGCCGGTGCTGACGCCCGTCACGGTCTTGAAGACCGGGCGCGTCCCGAGCTGCGTCCAGGCGGTCAACAGCCCCGCGCCATAGGCACCGTTCTCCCCGCCCCCGGAAATCGCAAGGAAAGTGGCGGGGCCAAGGGTCGCCCCGGTGCGCCGCGCGTGCTCCACTTCGCGGCGCAACGCTTCCAAGGCAATGCGCCCGATCAGCCGGTCGTCGCTGCCGTCCAGGACCACGCGGCAGTCGTCCGGCAAGCCGGCAAATCCGCCTCGCTGGCGAAGCGCGTCGGGCAGGGAGGCAAGGCGCTGCGGGCCCTCGCATGCGGCGACGAGGCTCGCGCCTCCCATGGCAAAAAGGTTTCTTCGATTCACGTCCGTCTCTGTCTGCCCGTTGTCCCTGCCGCGCCTTGCCGCGCAAGCTCAAGTGCCCCTTGGGCGGGAAGACCGAGTCCCTGCAGAACGGTCGCGACGACAGACCGCTCGTAATCCGCTGGCATCCGACCGAGCGCAATGCATCGCATGCCCAGCATGACGACTCCGTGAACCAGGTCGACGGCCGCGGTCTCCCCGAAAATCCTGAAGTCTTTCTGGCGTACACCGAGGCGGATATCGCCCCGCACCACGCTGCCGATCGTCATCAACAGGTTGGGTGCACTCACCGCAAGCTCCAGGATCAGCATCGCTCTTTTGGGGGTCTTGCGCGCGATTGCAAGGTAGCGATGGCAGCCGTTGGCCATGCGCTCGGCCCCGCGCGGCAGCGCCCTGCGGCTTTCCAGGGCGCGCTGCTCCAGTTCCCGGATGATCCAGACAGATACCGCGGCCACGATGTCGTTCCTGCCCTTGAAGTGGTTGTAGACGGTCCCGACCGTGACCCCGGCATGGAGGGCAATCTCCTTCAGTGACGACTGCGCGATACCGCGGGTGCTGAACACCGACATTGCCGAGGCGATGATTTTCGCCCGCGTGCGTTCGCGCTTCGGCAATCTTTTTTCGGGACCGGTTGTAAGTGCAATTTTATTGCGCTTGCTGTTCAATTTTGTACGAGCCATACAATTTTCGGTGACGGCGGTTTTCTTATACGAGCGGGAGACCTCGATGTCAGACAATAATAATGTTGCGATCTCGCGTCGCAAACTTCTGGGGACGGCCGCCGCTTCCTCAGCGCTGCTCGCAGACGCTCCGATCCAGATCGCGCAGGCGCAGGGCAATGTGCCGTCCGTCGCGCGCGCGCGCGGCCCGCTCAACGTACTTTTCGTCTTCACCGACCAGGAGCGTTTCCACGCCCGCTGGCCGAAGGGCCTGTCGCTTCCCGGTCACGACCGGATGGAGCGCACCGGCGTCACCTTCATGAACCATCAATGTCCCGCGACGATGTGCACATCGTCGCGCTCGGTGATCGTTACCGGCCTGCAGACGGCGGACAACGGGATGTTCGAGAACCTCGACGTGCCGTGGATGAAGGATCTGCCGACGAAAAACCCGACGATCGGCCACATGCTGCGCAAGGCGGGCTACACGACCGCCTACAAGGGCAAGTGGCACTTGAGCCGCGAGTTCGACACCAAGTCGATCGAGAAATTCCTGACGCCGGAGATGGAGAGGTACGGCTTTGCCGACAATTTCTCCCCGGGCGACCTGATCGGCCACACGCTGGGCGGCTACAGCTTCGACCACATCACCGCGGGCAGCGCCATCAATTGGCTGCGCACCAAGGGCCGGCCGCTGAGCGACGACGGCAAGCCGTGGTGCATGTACGTGAGCTTCGTCAATCCGCACGACATCATGTACTTCAACACCGACGCTCCGGGCGAGAATGTGCAGGACACCGGCAAGCTGCGGCTTCACGCGGCACGCGCGCCCGAGCACGCGCTCTACAAGACGAGCTGGGACGTGCCGATCTCGCCCAGCCTGCGCCAGCCGTTCGACGCGCCGGGACGTCCCAAGGCGCACGGCGAATTCGACCGCGTCTGGGATTACATCCTGGGCAACGTGCCGCTCGAGGATGCGCGCTGGAAGCGTTTCAACGACTACTACCTGAACTGCATCCGCAACGTCGACCGTTCGATCGAGGCGCTGCTCGCCGAACTCGAGTCGCTGCAGCTCGACCAGAACACGATCGTGATCTTCACCGCCGACCACGGCGAGATGGCGGGCGCCCACGGCCTGCGCGGCAAGGGACCGTTCGCCTATCAGGAGACCAGCCACCTGCCGCTGTATGTCGTGCATCCCGACGTCAAGGGCGGCCAGCAGTGCAAGTCGCTGAGCAGCCACATCGACTTCGTGCCGACGATCCTGTCGATGGCGGGCATCAAGCCCGACCGTGCGGGCGAGATCGCCGGCCGCGCGCTTCCGGGCAAGGACCTTTCGCCGCTGCTGTCCAATCCGGGCAGCCAGGCGATCGACGCCGCCCGTGCCACCACGCTGTTCACCTACAGCGGACTGGCCAGCAACGACGCGGGCGTCTTCGACTTCGCCGCCAAGGCCGCCATGGCGGGCAAGGACCCCAAGGAGGAGGCCAAGCTCCAGGGCTTCAAGCCCGACCTCAAGAAGCGCGGCCATGTGCGTTCGGCGTTCGACGGGCGCTATCGGTTCACGCGCTACTTCTCGCCGCTCGACCACAACAGCCCAACGACCGTGGACGAACTTTTCAAGTGGAACGACGTCGAACTCTACGATCTCGCCCAGGACCCGGGCGAGATGAAGAACCTCGCCACCGATCGCGTCACCAACGGCGCCTTGCTCCAGACCATGAACGGCAAGCTCGAGGCTGTGATCAAGGCCGAGATCGGCAAGGACGACGGCCGCGAGTTGCCCGACATCGCCGGCATCACCTGGGGTCTCGACAAGGTGGACCTCTAGGACATGCGCAATCTTCTCTCTGCTGGCGATCCTGGGCTTCGCTGTGCGCCACGATATTGAGCCAACCATCATCTCCGCCTGCGTGGCGATGTCGGCGGCTTCGACGCCGGCAGCCAGTTCACCTGGCAGGCCTTTGCGCGCGCCACCTACGGCGTCGGTCCGGAGTCGACGAGGTGAGCCGCCGTGCTAGGATACCGCGCACTCGGCATCAACTACGGTCGGCAGTGGCCTCGATGCGCGTAACTGCAATCTTGTGCTGTACGGTCCGGTCCTCGGACTGACGGCCCGATTCAAGGGAGACGATCCGTGACGGAAGATCTGGTTTTTGGCCGACGGCGACTGTTGGTCGGATCGGCCGCGGCAACGGGCCTCGCGTCGTTTGGCGCGCGCGCCCAGGACAAGGTGAAAACCGGATCCGTCGAGATCGAGCAGGTGCAGGTCGCCTTCATCGGCAGCGCCAATCTTGGCGGCGGCACGCTCTCGTTCCAGGGGAAAAGCTATCGCTTCTCGGTCGGTGGCCTCGGTGTGGGCGGTTTCGGCGCGTCCAAGATGCAGGCGACGGGCGATGTGTTCAATCTGAAGGAACTGCGCCAGTTTCCCGGCGCCTATGGCCAGGCCCGCTACGGTATCGCCGTCGGGGACAAGAGCACGGGCGAATTGTGGCTGCAGAATACCAACGGTGTGCTGATCAGCCTGCGCGCCAGGCGGACGGGCCTGGCGCTGTCGCTCGGTGCCGACGCCGTCTTCATCGACTTCAAGTGAGGCCCGCGATGATTTTCAAATCCTTGGCCCGTCGTCTCGCCGGTGCGGCTCTTCTCGCATGGGTGTCGGTCATTGCCTCCCAGGCCCACGCGCAGGACGGGCCGCAATCTTTCAACGCCTTCGCGGTCGTGAAGGCAGATGGCTCGCTCCTGAGGAGTGCCGAGCGGCAGGCGACCATCGTCACCGCCCTGGGCGGCACGCTGTTCATCGAGACCGACGAAGGTCCCGTCGCCGGCGGCCAGATTGCCTGTTCCGGCATGCTTCGCGTCGACCTCGACACGACGCATCAGACCGGGTCCGGTGCCTGCACGTCGACTGCCGATGACGGCGCCAAGACGTACGGCGAATGGGAATGCGCGGGCTTCAACATGCTGGGTTGCCGCGGCACCTACAAATTGACCGGCGGCTCCGGCCGGTTTGCCGGCTTCACCGGCCAGGCCACGGTCATCTGGCGTCCGAACGCGCACGAACTGCAGAAGCAGCTCGATGGCACGGTGCTTCAGAACGCCACCGGCATCCTGATCTGGCGGGACTTCAAGCTCGAGAAGAAGTGAGGAAGGAAGCCCCTCGGTGAGGTGACTCGTTCAGAGCCTGCTCGCTCTCGTCGACGCGCAACAGGAATAAGCAGCCCGCGATCCGATGGGGACCGGCGTGGCGACAGACGCCCGTCGACTGATGAGCACGCCCGGCTGGAAGGATGGGCTTCACTGGGAGGCGATGCCGGACGAGCCGCGACAAGCGCGACGGGCGAAGCAAAAAGGTTAAGACTGGAGTTCGGCATTGACGAAATTTTTATGCTGGATGACGGTGCCGTTGCTGTCGACCTGCTTCGCTGCCTGCGCGGCCACGCCGCCGCGCACCTCCCTGGATGACGAACCGCCCCGCATCGTCAGCGCCTTCTTCGGGCTGGATCATGCGCTGCCACCGCAGTCGAGTTTGCTTTTGGAGTGCCGCGAGGCCCCCGGCGCGGACGGCATCCCCGTGACCTTTTCGCGGCGCGTGGTGGGCCCGATCGATCCGCGCGCCTTCACCGTCATCACGCGCTCCGGTGCCCAGCTGCATCCTGCCTGCGCGACGACACGCCCCGCCAACTCTCCTTTCAAGAATCATACGGTGCTCCTGATCGGCGAGTTGGGGCGCCAGGCAACGGATCCGCCCGTGAAGGTTGTGATCACGGGGCCGTTGGCACTGGCCGGAGGAATGGACGCAAAGGGCCTGTCAGCCCCGGTGATTGCGCTGTCTGACGGTCCGGAGATGGTACTGGCGCTGGGCTTCAAGGCCGGCTCCATTCCGAGCGATTGTCCGGTTCCAAGAACGCGTACCGTCGTCATGGTCGTCTGGGCCGGAGGTGTGAAGCCCGCACCGGGCAAGGACGACGAGGCCCACCGCACGGGTTATACCGTCACGACGGCCACCGACCGGCTGGTCCCATTCGCCCTTGGCGATCTGCATGACGGCAACAATTACGTCCACCTGTGCCTAGACCGCGAGGTGCAGCCCATGCGCATTCGCTTCGCGCCGGGCGTCCTGGTCGATCCCAACGGTGACCGCAACCCCGAGACGTCCGTTGACGTCAGTCTCGAGCGGCCTTGAACTAGCTGGTCGCCGCGCCGATACGCGCTTTGTTGCGCTCGCGAAGGATCGGCATGATCCATTTGCCGAAGCGCTCGGCCTCCTCGTCGTGCAGGTAGCCCGAGAGGCAGAAGGAGTGGCAGCCGAGGTCGATGAAGTCCTGCAGGGTGGCCGCGCACTGCTCGGGATTGCCCACGATCGCGATGCCCGCGCCCGGCCGCACCTGGGTGATACCGGTCCACAGGTTGCGCTCGATCACTTCGCCCCCCGCCGCGAGTTCGCGCACCCGGCGGTTCGCCTCCGACGTCGCGAATCGTTCGCGCACGAAGGCCTTCTGCGCCTCGCTCGCATGCCCGATCAGCTCGTGGGCGAAGTCCCACGCCTCCTTCTCGGTCGGCCGGCAGACGATCTGAAGGCGCATGCCGAAGCCGATGTCCTTCTCGCGGCCGTGACGCGCGGCCATCGTCTTGATCTCCGCCATGTTGGCGCGGATGCGCTCGTAGGTATCGCCCCAGAAGAGATGCACGCTGGAATGCTTGGCCGAAATCTCCCAGGCCTGCCGGCTGCCGCCGCCGAGATAAAACGGCGGATGCGGCTTCTGGAACGGCGCGGGCCGGATCTGCGCGCCCTTCAGCTGGTAGAACTTGCCGTCGAAGGTGACGGGCCCGCGCGTCGTCCACAGCGCCTTCAGGATCGAGACTTCCTCGTCCATGATCTCGTAGCGCTCTTCCTTGCCCCACTTCACGCCTTCGGATTCGTTCTCGGCCTCGCTCTGGCCCGCGATCAGGTTGATGCAGATGCGCCCGCCGGACAGCTGGTCGAAAGCGGTGACCATCTTCGCCAGCAGCACCGGATTGATATAGGACGGCCGCGCCGCGACCAGCATGCGCATCGACTTCGAGCGCGCCACCATCATCGCGCTCGAGATCCAGGCCTCCCAGCAGGCGGTCTGCACCGGCACCAGCATGTACTCGAAGCCCGCCGTTTCGGCTGCGGCCACGACCTTGTCGAACAGCTCGAGCGACGGCGCGACCTGCGCCGAGGCCAGCCCATAGGCCGTGGTGTCGCCGGCAGTCGGCAGGAACCAGCCGAATTCGAGACGCCGGGGTTCAGTCATGGCGTCACTCCTTCTCGATGCCGGCGGCTCTGGCGAGGCGACCCCATTTCTCGATCTCCGACTTGATGAAGGGCTTCACCTCGGCGGCGGGCAGGCGCTTGGGCTCGAAGGACATCGCATGCAAGCGCTCGATCACCTTGGGAGCGACGACGATCTCCTGCACCGCCTTGTCGACCTTGGCCGCGATCTCCGGCGGCGTCTTCGACGGCATCATCAGCACGAACCAGGCATCGAGCGCGAACTGGCCGAGTCCCGCTTCCTGGAAGGTCGGAACGCCCGGCAGCTGCGGCGCGTGCGCGTCGGAGGCCAGCACCAGCGCCTTCACCTTGCCCGCCTTCACTTGCGGCACCGCGATCGCCACGTCTGCGAAGGTCATGTCGATCTGGCCCGACAGCAGGTCGGCCAGCGCCTGCGGCGCGGCCTTGTAGGGCACGTAAACCATTTCCGATTTGGTGCGCTCGGCCAGCGTCGCCGTAATCACGCGCGCCGACGGCGTGCCCGCGCCCGAAGTGAACGGCGGCTTGGCGGCGCGCGCGCGCTTGATGAAGGAGTCGAGCGTCTCGTTGCCGGGCTCGTTGCGCACCAGTAGCACGAACTGAAGGAAGCCGTAGAAGCCTACCGGCGTGAAGTCGGCCAGGGAATCGTAGGGCACCGACTTCATCAGGTTGGGATTGCCGGCATGGGTGGCCGCCGTCGCGATCATCATCGTGTAGCCGTCGGGAGCTGCGTGCGCGACGTAGCCGCCTGCGATCGAGCCGTTGCCGCCGCCCTTGTTGTCGACAATCACCGTCTGGCCCAGCCGCGGCGTCAGCTCCTCCGCCATGATGCGCGCCAGCGTGTCGGTGGCGCTGCCGGCGGCATAGGGCACGACGATGGTGAGCGGCTTGGTGGGCCAGGTCTCGGCCTGCGCGGCCGTGGCGAGTGGGAGAGTGGCGAGAGCCGCCAGGGAAGATCCAAGCGTCGAGCGTCTTGTCAGGGTCATGCCGTCCTTTATCGCGGACGGCCCGGCATGCGCAAATTGCGCTGGTCCCGGCGGGCGGAACTCGCCACCATCGCCGCCTGAATTCGGGGGACAGGTTCATGTTGCAGCACGGCAAACGTCCGACAATCGCATCGCGGCACGGAATGGTAGCCGCAGCGCATCCTCTGGCCGCCGCCGCCGGCGCGCGCATCCTCTCCAATGGCGGCAACGCCTTCGATGCCGCCGCCGCGACCGCGGCTGCACTCAATGTCGTCGAGCCCTACATGTCGGGCCTCGCGGGCCAGGGCCTCGCCACTGTCTATGTCGCGAAGGAAAAGCGCGTGCGTTCGCTCTCCTTCATGGGCGCGATCCCGCGCAAGTTCCCGCTAGACAAGCTCAACAACCGTGAACAGCTCATTCGCGGGCCGGTCGCTGTCGGCGCGCCGGGCAATCTCGGCGGCTGGTGCGAGATGGTGAGCACCTACGGCACAAAGACGCTGCCCGAACTGTTTGCGCCCGCGATCAAGCTCGCGCGCGACGGCTACTCGATGATCGAGTTCAACGTCGAGGAGTTCAACGGCGGCGGCAGCGAACTCAGCCGCCATGCCACGCTCGCGCCCGCCTTCAAGGCCAACTACATCGACGGCATCGAGGGCGGCACGCCCAAGCTGGGCGCGGTACTGAAGCAGCCTGACCTTGCCAAGACGTTCGAGGCGATCGCAACCGAAGGACCGAAGCTCCTGTACGGCGGCGCGCTCGGCCAGAAGCTGGTCGACCGGCTGCAAGAGCTGGGCGGCGTGCTGACCATGGACGATCTGCGCGACGTGCGCATCGAGTGGGTCGATCCGATAACCGCCGACTATCGCGGCCGCACGGTGCATGTGCCGCCGCCGCCCTGCGAGTCGTTCCAGTACCTGCTCACGCTCCGTATCCTCGAAGGCTTCGATCTCGCGAAGATGCCGCGCAACGGCGTCGAGCATATCGACACCGTGCTGCGCGCCATCCGCGTCGCCGCCGGCGTGCGCATCAAGACCGGCACGCCCTCCAAGCAGAAGCTCGCCGAGCTTCTCTCAGACAGCCACATCGAGGGCCTGCGCGCGCGGGTGCGCGACAAGAAGCCGATCACCGGCCCGACCGAGCAGTGGACGCCCGACGTCGCGGAAGAAGGCCACACGACCTCCTTCTCGATCGGCGATGCCGAGGGCAACATGGTGTGCGTGACGCAGAGCCTCGGCAGCGTCTTCGGCTCGGGCGTCGTGGTCCCGGGCACCGGCGTCTGCTGCAACAACTTCCTCTACTGGGCAGACGTCAATCCCAAGAGCCCCAACCGCGCCAAGATCGGAGAGATCATGCCGGTGTGCGTGGCGCCCTCGATCGTGACGCGGGACGGCAAGCCCGTCCTGGCCCTCGGCACGCCGGGCAGCTACGGCATCCTGCAGACCCAGCCGCAGGCTTTCGTGCAGTACGTCGACTATGCGATGCCGTTGCAGCAGGCGATCGAAGCGCCGCGTGCGCGCCTCACCGACGGCCGCGCCGTGCTTCTGGAATCGCGCGTCGCGTCCAACGTCCATGCCGAGCTGCGCCAGCGCGGACACGATCTCACCAGCGGCCCGGACTGGACGATGAAGGTGGGGGGCATGCAGGGCGTCGCGATCGATCCAGAGACGCGCGTTTACACCGGTGGCTGCGATCCTCGCCGCGACGGCTACGTGGTGCCGGCGTCTCCTATTTGAGCGGCCCTATTTGAGCGGCAGGGACGGTTGCGAGATCTCGGCGATTGCCTCGCCGAGATGTTCGTTGTCGGTCGCGCGCGGTTCGGCGGCGATGTCCCCCAGCGAGACGATGCCGACAAGGTTCTTCTGCCGGGCGAGCACAGCGAGGCGCCGCACCTGCAGCGCTTCCATGCGCTTCAACGCGGCTTCGACCTCCTCGTCCTCGAAGACGTAGGCAATATCGTCGCTCATGCAATCGCGCACCAGCATGTCGACCGGCGACGCACCGGTCGCCACGCCGCGAACGACGATGTCGCGGTCGGTGATGGCGCCCAGCAGCCGGCGGTCCTGGCAGACCGGCAACGAGCCGATACCTGCGCGCTCCATGGCCTCGGCTGCCTGCTGAAGCGAGGCGCCGGGCGGCATCGTTTCGACCTCGCGCGTCATGATGTCGAGGACTTGCATGGGGATTCAATGCCTAAACCAGTCCCCGGTTGCGTTCGCACCGGCATTCCCCTTGCACTCAGGGCCACGGCGCGTTGGAATGCCCCCCAACGACAATTCGAAAAGGGGATGCTCGATGCGTAAACTGGTTTGGCTGGCAGTGGCCGGTCTCGCCGTCCTGGGGGCCGCGACCGCGGGCGCCCAGACGACGCCGCGAAAGGGCGGCACGATCCGCATGACCGCGCCCTATGCCGCGAGCTTCGGCAGCCTCGACTTCCACACCACGCCGCGCGCCCAGGACGAGATCGTGGGCAAGTCGCTCAACCGCACGCTCTACAATTTCGATTCGAGCACCAACAAGCTGGTGCTGGAGCTGGCGACCTCGGTCACCGCCTCGCCCGACGGCTTGGTCCACACCTTCAAGCTGCGCCAGGACGCCTTCTTCCATAACGGCCGCAAGATGACCGCCGACGACGTCATCTGGTCGTACACGCGCATCATGGACGGCGCCAAGGCCTATCCCGGCGCGCGCTATGTCCGCCTGATCAAGGGCGCAATCGACGTCGAGAAGGGCACGGCCAAGGAAATCTCCGGCCTGAAGAAGATCGACGACTTCACGCTCGAGATGACGATCACCGACATCACCGATCCGGGCTTCTACTTCTTCGACGGCACGACGGCCATCCTGCCCAAGGAAGAAGTCGAGAAGCCCAACTTCGCCAACAATCCGGTGGGCCTGGGCCCGTTCAAGTTCAAGGAGCACATTCCGGGCTCGCGCGTCGTTCTCGAGCGCTTCGACAAGTTCTACAAGCCCGGCAAACCCTACGCCGACCGCATCGTCGTGCAGCTGATGGCCGAGGCCGCGGCCCGCGACGTGGCGTTCCGCAACAAGGAGATCGACACCTCGATCCTGGGACCCGCCCAGTACGTGGCCTACCGCGCCGATCCCGAGCTCTCCAAGGGCATCCTCGAAGTGGCCGAGATGTTCACGCGCTCGATGCGCATGAACCCGGAATTCAAGCCGTTCGCCGACAAGCGCGTGCGCCAGGCGATCAACTACGCCATCGACACCGACCTGATCATCAAGCGCCTGGTCAAGGACAAGGCCTACCGCGCCACCAGCTGGCTGCCGCTCAGCTCGCCGTCCTTCGACAAGGCGGTCAAGCCCTACGCCTACGATCCCGAGAAGGCGAAGAAGCTGCTGGCCGATGCCGGTTACGCCAACGGCTTCGAATTCGAATGGACGACCAGCCAGAACGAGAGCTGGGGCCTACCGATCGTCGAGGCGGTGATCCCGATGCTGGCCAAGGTCGGCATCAAGGCCAAGCCGAAGCTGATCGAGACGACGGTGCTGACCGACGTCGTCATCAAGGGCGACTTCCAGGCCGTCATCAGCTCGAGCCTGACCGGTCCCGATTCGCTGGCCCAGCTGCGCTGCTTCTATTCCAAGACGCCGCGCTCAGCCTGCAACTACGTGACGTTCAACAATCCGGCGTTCGACAAGCTGCTCGACGATGCAGGCCAGACGACCGACGCCGCCAAGCGCATCGACCTGCTGCGCCAGGCCAACAACATCCTGTTCGAAGAAGCGCCCGTATGGTTCTTCAACTACAACAAGGCCGTGCTCGCCTATCAGCCGTGGATCCACGGCCTGCAGGCCAACCCGACCGAGATCACGCACCAGTACACCGAAGACCTCTGGGTCGACGAAAAGTCGCCCGCGAAATGAAGTGAAAGGTCCCTCGCTCCGCTCGGGAGCGAGGGACCCTTCGTTTTCATCCAGTAAATCATGCTTATCGTCATCGCCCGCCGCATCGCCAATATCGTCCCGACACTCGCGGCCGTCATTGCGCTGATCTTCCTGCTGTTCTCCGTCCTGCCCGGCAGCTTCATCTCGGGCATGTCGGAGGAAGGCCGCACCATCGACCCCGCGGTCATGGAGCGGATGCGCAAGGAAATGGGCCTCGACGATCCGTTGCCGACGCGATTCGTCAAGTACGTGACCCACGTCGTGACCGGCGATCTCGGCACGTCCTTCCGCACGCGCGAGCCCGTGACGACTCTGATCGGCCCGCGCATCTGGCCGTCGCTGAAGCTCGTGTTTGCCGCCATGACGTTCGCGATCGGCGTCGGCGTAACCCTGGGCTTCTTCGCGGCGCTGAAGCCCGGCAGCCTGATCGACACCTTCTCGATGGTGGGCGCCATTTCAGGCCTGTCGCTGTCGCAATTCTGGTTCGGCCTGATGCTGATGTACCTGTTCGCGCTCAAGCTCCAGTGGCTGCCGAGCTTCGGCTACGGCGACGGCGGGCTGACTCACATCATCCTTCCCGCGGTGGCGCTGGGCGTCGGACCGATGGCGCTGCTCGCGCGCACGACGCGCGCCGCCGTGCTCGACGTGCTCAACGCCGATTTCGTGCGCACCGCACGCAGCAAGGGCATGAGCGAGCGCCGCGTCGTCACCTGGCACGTGCTGCGCAACGCGCTGGTGCTGGTTGTCACCATCGTCGGCCTGCAGTTCGGGTCGCTGATGGGCCAGGCGGTGGTGGTCGAGAAACTGTTCGCCTGGCCCGGCATCGGCTCGCTGATGGTCGACTCGGTCTTCCAGCGCGACATGCCGGCGGTCCAGGGCTGCATCCTGATGATCGTGCTGTTCTTCCTTGTCATCAACACGCTGGTCGATCTCGCCTACGTCGCGATCGATCCGCGCATCCGCTACAGCTGAACCGATGAAGCTAAAGGGCGGCTCCTCCCTCTGGATCGGCGGCGTTCTGGTCGGCATCGCCGTGGCGGCGGCGATCGCAGCGCCGATCATCCAGCTCACCGATCCGGTGCTCGACGCAAACCTGATGAATGCCGAAATCCCGCCCGGCGCGGACTTCCCGTTCGGCACCGACGCGCAGGGACGCGACATCTACTCGCGCATCGTCCACGGCGCGCGCATCTCGCTCACCGTCGGCATCGTGAGCCAGATCTGCAACAGCCTGATCGGCGTGACGCTCGGCCTCACCGCGGGGTATTGGGGCGGCTGGTGGGACGACCCGGTGAGCGGCCTCACCAATCTCATGCTGGCTATCCCCTCGCTGGTCTTTGCGCTGGCCATCATGGCGATCCTGGGGCCCGGCCTGTTCAGCCTGGTCATCGCGCTTGGCCTCACGAGCTGGTCCTATTCCTGCCGCATCGCGCGCGCGCAGGTCCTGTCGTTGAAGAGCCAGGGCTACGTTCAGGCCGCGCGCATCCTGGGCTACGGCGATCTGCGAATCATGTTCACGCAGGTCTTGCCGAACATCCTGGGGCCACTGATCGTGATCGCGACGCTCGGCATGGGCGGTGCAATCCTGTCCGAGGCAGCGCTGTCGTTCCTCGGGCTCGGCATTCGCCCGCCCTATCCGAGCTGGGGCAGCATGCTCTCCGAAGCGCGCGACCAGATCACCACCGCGCCGTGGCTCTCGGTATTCCCGGGCCTCGCGATCTTCCTCACGGTGCTGGGCCTCAATCTGCTGGGCGACGGCCTGCGCGACATCCTCGACCCGCAGTCGACGACGAGGCGCGCGTGATCCCACAGCCGCTCCTCAAGGTCGAAGACCTGCACATCGCACTGAAGGCCGAGAGCGCGACCTACAATGCCGTCGAGAAGGTGTCCTTCGAGATCGGCCGCGGGGAAGCGTTCGGGCTGGTGGGCGAGTCGGGCTGCGGCAAGAGCATCACCGCGCTCTCCGTGATGGGCCTGCTGCGCCGGCCACTGTCGCTTGGCAGCGGCAAGATCATCCTCGACAACCAGGAGATCCAGGACGCCTCGCCTGCCGAATGGCGCCGCCTGCGCGGCAAGCGGGTCGCCATGATCTTCCAGGAGCCGATGACGGCGCTCAATCCGCTGTCCCCCGTCGGCCGCCAGATCGCCGAGATGTTCGTGCTGCATGAAGGCTGCGGCTGGAACGAGGCGATGGACCGCGCCGAGGAGGCTCTCCGCCAGGTCCAGGTGCCGTCACCCGAACGGCGCATCAAGGATTTCCCGCACCAGCTCTCGGGCGGCATGCGCCAGAGGGTGATGATCGCGATTGCGCTCGCCTGCAGTCCGGAGCTGCTGATCGCCGACGAGCCCACGACGGCGCTCGACGTCACGGTGCAGGCCGAGATCATCGACCTGATGGCCGAGCTGTGCGCGGCCAAGGGCACCGCGATCCTGATGATCAGCCATGACCTCGGCCTGGTCGCCAACATGTGCCGGCGCGTGGCCGTGATGTATGCCGGCCGCATCGTCGAGCAGCAGGACGCCGACGCGATCTTCGCCACGCCGCGCCATCCCTATACGCAGGGCCTGATCAATTCCCTGCCCCGCCTTGGCGAGCGCTCGCGGCGCGGCCGCCAGCGGCTGCAGGAAATCACCGGCGTGGTGCCGTCGATCGCGGGCTATCCGTCGGGCTGCCGCTTCAATCCGCGCTGCGCGGCCGTGACCGATATCTGCCGCAGCGTCTCGCCGGAGATCACGCCGTTGCCGGCCGACGGACTCGTGCGGTGCCATCACCATGGCTGAGCCACTCCTCAAGCTCGACGACCTCGCGGTGCACTTCCAGGTCGGCAGTGCGTTGGCGGGCGGCGTGAAGACCTTGAAGGCGGTCGACGGCGTCACGCTCAACGTGAAGGCCGGCGAATGCCTGGGCCTGGTGGGCGAGTCGGGGTGCGGCAAGTCCACCCTGGCCCTCGCGATCATGGGCTTGGTCCCGCCAACGCGCGGCCGGCTCGCGCTCGAAGGCCACGACATCAAGACGGTCGACCGCATGGCAACGGCGCGCACGGTGCAGATGGTCTTCCAGGATCCCTACGCCTCGCTCAATCCGCGCCAGACCGTGCGCCGCACCCTGGCCGATCCGCTTCGGATCCATGGCGTCACCGACAAGGCCGAGATCGAGAGTCGCGTCTCCGACATGATGGCCAAGGTCGGATTGCGTGCCGAGCAGGCCGACCGCTATCCGCACGAATTCTCGGGCGGCCAGCGCCAGAGGATCGGCATCGCCCGCGCCCTGATCCTGAAACCCAGGCTCGTGATCTGCGACGAGCCGGTGTCGGCGCTCGACGTCTCGATCCGCGCCCAGATCATCAACCTGCTGCTCGACCTCAAGGACGAGATGGGTCTCTCGTACATCATGATCAGCCACGATCTCGGTGTGGTCGAGCATGTCTCCGACCGCGTGGCGGTGATGTACCTCGGCCGCATCGTCGAACAGGGAAGCTGGCAGGAGATCTTCGAGAATCCGCGCCATCCCTATACGCGCGCCCTGATCGCGGCGATCCCCGACCCGTTCCATCGCGCCGCCGTCACCGCGAAAGCCAAGGCCAAGGGCGAGATCGCCAGCGCGCTGAACCCGCCGTCAGGCTGCCACTTCCATCCGCGCTGCCCGCTCAAGGCTGACCGCTGCGTCACCGAAGTGCCGCTGCTGAAAGCCGTCTCCGAAGGCCATGTTGCGGCCTGCCATTTTCGCGACTCGGTCCCTACATAAGGGCGATGAACGCCGCCGAAATCGACCGTATCGCCGACTGGATCATCCGCCGCGGCCTCGATGGGATCGACGAGATCGGGCTGTTGCGCGAATTCTGCGACAAGTGCCGCGTCGCGGGACTGCCGGTCGCGCGCGGCCTGGCCTTCATCGATACGCTGCATCCGGTCTACGAGGGCCGCATCTTCCGCTGGCGTGACGACGGCGTGGAGGAAGAGCCGGTGCGCGAATATGGCCGCAGCGACCAGGGCGCCGCCGCCGAATCCTGGCAGGCCAGTCCGTTCTATCACCTGCTGCAGACCGGCGGAGAGGAGCTGCGGCGGCGCATCGGCTTTGGCGATCCGGCGGACTATCCGATCATCCAGGAGATCAAGGACGCCGGCCACACCGACTACATCCTGTTCGTCCATCGCTTCGCCGGCAGCGGCACCATCGGCGAAATGGATGGCGTCTATTCCGCCTGGGCAACCCGCCACGAAGAGGGTTTCACCGACGCCAACATCGCCGCGTTGCGCCGGCTCATTCCGATGTTGGCGCTCGCCATCAAGAGCGGCGCCCTCGCCCGCATCGCCGGCACGCTGGTCGAGGTCTACCTCGGCCGGGACGCCGGACGGCGCGTGCTCGATGGCCGCATCCAGCGCGGTGTCGCCGACCGTATCGACGCCGTCCTGTGGTTCTCCGACCTGCGCTCCTTCACGACCATCACCGACATGGCGGCACCGGACGAGATCATCCCGCTGCTGAACGATTACGCCGACGCCGTCATCACCTCCGTGCAGCAGGCCGGCGGCGACGTGCTGAAGCTGATCGGCGACGGCACGCTCGCCATCTTCCGCGCCGACGATCCGGCCAAGGCCTGTGCCAAGGCGCTGAAAGCCGAGGCCGAGATGCGCCGCCGGGTGCGCGAGCTGAACGATCGGCGCGACGGCGAGGGCCGGGCGACGACCGAGGTCTATGTCGGCCTGCACATCGGCGAGGTGTTGTTCGGCAATATCGGCTCAGTCGACCGGCTCGACTTCACGGTCGTGGGACCCGCGGTCAACGAAGCGAGCCGCATCGCCTCGCTGTGCCGTTCGGTCGACCGGCCGGTGCTGGTTTCTTCGGCGTTCGCGGAGGCGCTGCCTGCCTACAAGCGCCGGGACCTCGTCTCGGTCGGGCGATTCGCTCTGCGAGGGGTCGGCAAGGCGCAGGACCTCTACACGATCGATCCGACTCTTATTTAGGCAGATTTAGTGCCCTGCCAGAGTCACAGCACTGCTTTTAGGGGCTGTGGATCGATTTGCCCACAATCTGTGCATTATTTCTTGGCCGGTCCTGCCCAGGCATCGAGCACGTCCCACTTGGCCTTGCGCTGCTCCTCGGCCGGCGCCTTGTAGTTGAAGCCAAAGGGCGCAGCGTCGAACGAACCGTAGGTCGGGTTGGCGATCACCAGCCATTCCCGGCCCCAGCGCTCCTTGTTCTCCTCGAAGAACTTCAGCCGGTCGGCCTCGCTCGAACTGTAGCGATCGTCGAAGTCGCCGAAGTTGTCGCCGAACTCGAGCAGGATCCGGTAGTCCTTCACGAGCACCGCGCGGCGCGTGCCCTTCTTGCTGCCCCACTCGGGCTTCTCGTTTTGCATCAGGAAGGTGTCGACGTTTCCCCCCATCGCGAAGCCGAGCTTCTCCATGTTCTCACGCGTGGCCGGTTCGACCTCGGCGGCGCGGTTGGAAATATAGAAGACCTTAACGCCCTTGGACTCGGCGTACTTGGTGAACTCGGCCGCGCCCGGCACAGGACGCGAGACCTTGGCGTTGCAGAACTCATTCCATGTCGGAAGGCTGAAGACGGTGCCCGCCTTCATGGTCCAGACCTGGTAGAGCGAGTTGTCGAGCGCTGTCTCGTCGATATCGAGCACGACGGCCGGCGGAAGATTGCCGAAGTCGCCCTTCTGCTCGACGGGTGCCGCGGTCCAGGTCTTGTCGGCCAGCGCCTGATCGAGGCGAAGACGCGCCAAGGCGAAGACCGTGAGCGCGTTGCCCTTGAATTCGACGGAGCGCTGGGTCCACAGACTGGCCTCGAGCAGGTCGTGCGGCACGGGCGTTTGCGCCTGAGCGGCGCCCATCACCATCATCGCAACGGCCGCGCCCAGCGCTACGATCCTGTTCACCTTCATGATCCGAGCCCCTTCAGCAACCTGGCCTTCGTCGTGGAATCCGCGAACGACGCTCCGATGGCGGTGCGTGTGATGCGGCGCAGCGCCTCGTCTCCCAATCCCGCCAGATCGTATTCTGCCCCCAGGGTGGTGTGAAAGAATGGCGGGTCGTCGGAGTTGAGCGTGACGCGGACACCGGCCTCGATCAACCGGTGCAGCGGATGAGCGGCGCGGTCGGGATAGATGCCGAGGGCGATGTTGCTGCCGGGGCAGACCTCCAGCACCGTCCCGCGGCGGGCAAGCTCATCGAGCAGCTTCGGGTCCTCCGACGAGCGCACGCCATGGCCGATGCGGGTCACCGGCAGGTCGTTCAGTGACGCCCAGACGCTCTCGGGGCCCACCACCTCGCCGGCATGGACGGTGCAGCCATAACCCTTGTCGTGCATCAGCCGGTACGCCGGCGCGAAATCGGCCGGTGTGAACTTGGCCTCGTCGCCGCCCATGCCGAAACCCACGACGTAGGGATGCGGATCGGCCACGACCGTCTTTGCCAGGCTGAGCGCGCGGTCGGGCCCGAGATGACGGATGCAGATCGCGATGATCCGGCCCACGATGCCGAAGTCGCGTTCGGCCCGGTCGATGCCGTCGACCAGCGCCTCCAGCCAGGCGGTGTACGGCATGGCCAGCATCCGCGGGCGCTCGGGCGAGCAGAACATCTCGACGTAGACAGCGCCCTGCGCCGCCACGCCCTCGAGATAGGAATAGATCACATCGCTGAAGTCGCGCGGCGTGCGCAACGCCGTGCAGACGCGATCGTAGGCTGCGAGGAAGCCCAGAAAATCCCGCCATTCGTACGTGCCGTCGGCGCGCATCAGCCCTTCGGGCAGGGCCAGTCCATTCCGTTCGGCGAGCATCATCGCCAGCGTCGGCTTGATCGAGCCTTCGAGATGGCAGTGCAGTTCGGCCTTGGCGATCACTCAGAACCCTCGCAATGGCAGTCCCGGCCGTTGCAGCCAGTTGTCCGCCGAATATTCCGCATTTCCGTCGAACATGTGCAAGGCGTAGGCCTGCCGGGGCCGGCTCGACCGGTTGGGCGCGCTGGCGTGCGGCAGCAGACCGTGCAGCACGATCAGCGTGCCGCGTCGTGCTTCCAGGGCAACAGGCTCCGTCTCGGGCCAGGGCGTGCGATCGAGCGTCGAGGTCTCCAACTCACCGTCCCGTCCATGGAAGCGCTCGCGCAACGGCCCGAGATGCGCCCCGCGCAACGCCATCAGGCAGCCATTGTCGCGATCGGCATCGTCCAGGGCGATCCAGAAGCCGGTCACCGTCACGGGCGTGGTGTGCAGGTAGGTGGCGTCCTGGTGCCAGCCGACCTCGCCGCCGATGTGCGGCTGCTTGAAGAGGTACATCGACTGCAGGAGCAGCGGCCGTGCGAAGCCCAGTGCCCGCGCGAGGTCCGCGATCCTGGGCTGGCGCGAGATCCGATCGAACACCGGATCGAGGTCGTGCAGGGCATGCCCGATCTTGTTCAGCGCGCGCGCGGCGGGTTGGTCGGTCGCTGCCTCCTCGAAGAAGAAGCGGATGGCGCCGCCCGACTCCCGAAAGTAGCGCGCCCTTGCATGGCTCTGGTCGTGGGGGGAGAAGACCGTGCGTACCGGGCCAGGATCGAAATCCGCGACCAGTGCGGCGGCGCGCGCCTGCAGGGCATCGCAGTCGGAGACCGGCAGAAAATCCGGCAGCACCAGGAAGCCATCGCGGGCATAGGCATCGAGATCGGGCGTGCTCATCAGGCAATCCGGCCGATTACGACCGGGGCCGCGGAAGGCGCCAGATCGCCGATGCGAATGGCCTGGCGCACCATCGCGATGGCTGCATCCGCATCGTCCTCACTCGCCGCATGCACGACGCAAAGCGGACTGCCGGCGCGCACGTGCGTGCCGATCGCGATCATCTCGGTGAGGCCGACCGACGGATCGACCGCATCGTCGACATGACTGCGGCCGCCACCCAGCTCGACCACGGCGATGCCAACCTGGCGCGCATTCATGCCGACGACATGGCCCGACTGCTCGGCAGTGCAAGTCTTGATCACGGGCGCGCGGGAAAGGTAGCGGCTCGAGTGCTCGAGAAAATCGTCGGGGCCGCCCAGCGCCGAGACCATACGGGCGAATTTCTCCGCCGCACGGCCATCGTCCAGGGCCGCCTCGGCCCGCGCGCGGCCGGCCGCGACGCTGGGCGCGAGCTTGCCCAACGCCAGCATCTCGCCCGCCAAGGCGATGACGACTTCGTGCAGGCGCGGATCGCGCGTGCCCTCGCCTTTCAGGTAGGCGACGGTCTCCACGACCTCGAGCGCGTTGCCGACGTCGCGGCCGAGCACCGAGTTCATGTCGGTGATCAGCGCCGTCGTCGGCAGCCCCGCCTGGTTGGCGACGGTGACGAGGCTTTGCGCGAGATCGCGCGCCATCGCCTCGGTATCGCAAAAGGCGCCGCTGCCGCACTTCACGTCCATCACCAGGCCCTGAAGGCCGGCCGCGACTTTCTTGGACAGAATCGAGCTCACGATCAGGGGGATCGACTCGACGGTAGCCGTGACGTCGCGCACGCCGTAGAGCCGCCGGTCGGCGGGCGCCAGATTCTCGGTCTGGCCGATGATCGCGCAGCCCACGTCGCGCACGACAGCGCGGAAGGTCGCGACATCCGGCTGCGTCTCATAGCCCGAGATCGCCGACAATTTGTCGAGCGTGCCGCCGGTATGGCCGAGGCCGCGGCCAGAGATCATCGGCACGAAACCGCCGCAGGCCGCCACGATCGGCGCCAGCATCAGGCTCACCTTGTCGCCGACGCCGCCGCTCGAATGCTTGTCGATCACCGGGCCCGGCAGACCGAGATCGCTCCAGTCGAGCGTGACGCCGGAGTTCACGAGTCCCAGCGTCATGGCCACCCGCTCGGCCGTGGTCATGCCCTGGAAGAAGACGGCCATGGCGAAGGCCGCAACCTGGCCCTCGCTCAGGCTGTTGTCGCTGATGCGGTGCGCGATGAAGGAGATCTCGTCGGCCGACAACTCGCCGCCGTCGCGCTTCTTGCGGATGATTTCCTGCGGCAGCATGGGTCAGTAACGCTCGACGAAGGCGCGCAGCACCCGGCACACCTTTCCCGACGCCTCGCGGGCGACGGCAAGCGTCTGCTCGTGGCCGAGCGTATCGCCGCCCAGTCCCGCGGCGTAGTTTGTCATCAGCGACAGGCCCACCACTTTCATGCCGGCGTGACGCGCAAGGATGGTCTCCGGCGCAGTCGACATGCCGACAGCATCGGCCCCCAGCACGCGCGCCGCGCGGATCTCGGCCGGCGTCTCGAAGCTCGGGCCGCTGAACCAGATGTACACGCCTTGATGGCAGAGCACGTCCTCGTCCTTGGCGACGGCCAGCAGCTTCTTCAGGAGTTCAGGATCGTACGCACCGATCATATCGACGAAGCGGCCGCGAACCGTGCCGAACAGCGGGTTCACGCCGGTGAAGTTGATATGGTCGGAGATCGCCATCAGCGAGCCCGGCGGCATGTCCATGCGCAGGCTGCCGGCGGCATTGGTCTGGAACAGCGTCTCGCAGCCCAGTTCGGCCATCGCGCGGATAGCACCGGCCATGACGTCCGCCTTGCCATTCTCGTAGTAGTGGCCGCGGCCCTGCAGCACGGCGACAGGGGTCGGCCCGACGTGACCGAGCACCAGTTTGCCCGCGTGGCTCTCGACGCTCGTCTTGGGGAACCCCGGCAGCGCGGCATAGGGAATGGTCGCGACCGGCTTCACGTCGGCCGCGAAGTCGCCCAGGCCCGAGCCCAGCACGAGCGCGACCTTCGGCTTGAATCCGGTCGCGCGCTCGGTGATCGCGTCGATCATGATTTGGCGGCGTGGCTCGGGCCGAACGACATCGGGAGCAACTGGCCCAAAGTCATGGTGCGATGAAGACCGTCGGGGCCGCAGAGATGGATCTTGAGATCATCCGACGCGAACTCGCGCAGCTTCTGGCGGCATCCTCCGCACGGTGTGATCACTTCCGGCCCCGGGCCCGCCACCGCGCATTCGAGCACGCTCTTGCCCCCCGCACCGACCAGCGCGGCGATCGCCGCCGCCTCGGCGCACATTCCCTCAGGGAAGGCCGCGTTCTCGACGTTGCAGCCGCCATGGATCGCGCCCGACTCGTCGCGCACCGCCGCGCCGACATGGAATTTCGAATAAGGCGCATGGGCACGCGTCATCATCTTCTGCGCGAGGCTTATGAGATCGTCCAGCTCGGGATGAGACATCAATGCTCTTTCGTGTAGGGCACGCCGATCGCCCTGGGGGCGACCGCGCGGCCGATGAAGCCTGCCAGCAGGAACATGGTGAGAAGATACGGCAAGGCCTGGAACAATTGCACCGGCACTTCGCCGATCCCCGGCACCTTGAGCCCTTGCAGGCGAATGGCGACGGCATCGAGCAGCCCGAACATCAGGCAGGCCCCGAAGGCCGAAAACGGCCGCCACTTGCCGAAGATCAGGGCGGCCAGCGCGATAAAGCCCTGCCCCGCCGTCATGTCACGCGTGAAGCCCGCATTCTGGGCGATCGCGATATAAGACCCGGCGAGTCCGGCGAACAGCCCGCACAGCAGCACCGCCCGATAACGCAGCCCTGCGACCGAGATGCCCGCGGCATCGACCGCGAGCGGCATCTCGCCCACGGCACGCAGGCGCAGGCCAAAGCGCGTGCGCCCGACCAGCCACCAGGTAATGGGTACCGACAACAGGGCGACATACACGAGGATGCTGTCGCCCGCGTTCGGAAAGACGAGCGGCATCAAGCGCTCTTTCGCCGTGAGCGCCGGCGTGAGACCGCCCTGCTTGAACCACGCGTTGCCCAGCACGACCGTAAGGCCCGCCGCCAGGATGTTGAGTGCCACGCCGCTCACGACCTGGTTGCCGCGATGGGTAATGCAGGCAAAGCCATGCAGCAGCGCCAGCACTTCCGCCGCGATCACGCCAGCGCCAACACCGGCCCAGGGCGAGCCTGTCACCGACGCAGTGGCGGCAGCGAAGAAGGCTGCCATCAACATCTTGCCCTCGAGGCCGACGTCGATGATGCCGCTCTTCTCCGAGAACAAGCCGCCCATGGCGCATAGAATGAGCGGCGTCGCCACGCGCAAGGTCGCCGCCGACATAAGGAAGACGATCGACAGGGCCTCGTCCATCACGCCCGCCGCGACAGGAGTGCCTGCAACCAGGGCCGCGGCAGATGCTCCAGTGCGCCCGAGAACAGGATCACCAGCCCCTGGATCACCACCACCATCTCGCGGTTGATCCCGGGAAGATCGAACGCGAGCTCCGCGCCGCCCTGCTGTAACGCGCCGAACAGCAGCGCCGCCAGCACCACACCGAGCGGATGATTGCGCCCCATCAGCGCGACGGCGATGCCCGCAAAGCCGTAGCCCGCCTGGAAGTCGAGCAGCACACGATGCTGCACACCCAGCAGTTCGTTGACGGCAACAAGCCCGGCCAAGGCACCTGAGAGGCACATGGCAAGCATTGTCATGCGCTTCAGGTTGATGCCGGCGTAGATCGCAGCGGATGGATTGTGGCCCATCGTGCGCAGCGCATAGCCCCACGAGGTGTGCCACAGGAACACCCAGACGCCGACGCAGCAGGCAAGTGCGAGCGCGATCGAGAGATTGAGCGTCGAGCCCATCAGCACCGGCAGGGCGGCGGCCGGCGCGAAGGTGCGGCTCTGCGGCGTCATCGACCCGGGCGCGATCAGCACGTTGACCAGCAGGTAGACCATCAGCGCCGAGGCCACGAAGTTGAACATGATCGTGGTGATGACGATGTGGCTGCCGTGCCACGCCTGCAGCCATGCCGGGACCGCGGCCCAGGCGGCGCCGAACAGTGCGGCGGCGATGATCGCCACCGGAATCAGCAGCCACGCCGGCAGGAATCGGTCGAACGCCAGAATCGCCAGGCCGCAACCCAGACCGCCAATGTAGGCCTGGCCTTCGCCGCCGATGTTGAACAGGCCGGCATGGAAGGCGACCGAGACAGCCAGGCCCGTGAAGATGAAGTTGGTCGCGTAGTAGAGCGTGTAGGCGATCGCATCGGACGATCCAACCGCACCCGTCACCAGCAGGGCAAGTGCCTGGAACGGATTGACGCCGATGATGGCAACGATGACACCGACCACGATATAGGCCAGCAGGATGTTGACCAGCGGCAGCAGAACGATGTCGGCCCATTTCGGCAAGGCATGGGCCGGCAACGAACGGCGCGACGCGCTCATGCAGCCCCTTCCACCGCAGATTGGGCGCCGGCCATCATCATCCCGAGCTGCCGTTCGTTCGCCGTCGCCGCGTCGACCTCGCCCACGATCCGGCCGGCGAACATCACCAGGATGCGGTCGGCGACCGACAGGATTTCTTCCAGCTCGACCGACACCACCAGAACGGCACAGCCGGCATCGCGGCTCTTCACCAGCTCGCGGTGGATGAACTCGATCGCGCCGATATCGACGCCCCGCGTCGGCTGGCCGACCAGCAGTATCTTGGGCGCCTGGTCCATCTCGCGCGCCAGCACCAGCTTCTGCTGGTTGCCGCCCGAGAAGCTGCCCGAGCGCAGGTCGGGCGCGCGCGGGCGCACGTCGAAGCGCTGCATCAGCTCGGTACAGTGTTTGCCGACGGCGGGACGATCGATCAGCCAGTAATTCGAAAACGGCTCGTCCTCGTGATAGCCCAGGATCGAGGTCTCGCTGGCGCGGAAGTCTGCCACCATGCCCTGGCGCAGCCGGTCCTCCGGCACGTGCGCAAGGCCAAGCTCCCGCATCTCGGCAGGATCGACCGGATGTTCGACGTCGACCGCACGGCCACAGATCTCGAGCCTGCCGCTTGTCGGCGGGCGAATGCCGGCCAGAACCTGCAGCAGTTCGGTCTGGCCATTGCCCGAGACGCCGGCGATGCCGACGATCTCGCCGGCGCGCAACTCGATCCTGATGTCGTCGAGCAGGCGCACGCCGCGCGCATCGACCAGCGACAGATGCTCGGTGCGGAGCACGACAGCGCCGTGGCCGGGCGGCCCCTTGTCGAGACGCATCAGCACCTTGCGGCCGACCATGAGCTCGGCCAGCTCCTCGGGATTGGTGTCGGAGGTGGCGCGGCCAGCCACGATCTCACCCTGACGCATGACGTAGACGGTGTCCGTCGCCGCCATGATCTCGCGCAATTTGTGGGTGATCAGCACGACGGCGACACCGCGCTCCTTCAGAGTCACGAGAATCCTGAACAACTGATCGGTTTCCTGCGGCGTCAGCACGGCGCTTGGCTCGTCGAGGATCAGGATGCTCGCGCCGCGAAACAGCACCTTCAGGATCTCGACCCTTTGCTGTTCGCCAACCGACAAATCCGCGACCAGCGCGTCGGGATCGATCGTCAGCCCATACTCGCGGCTGAGCCTTCCCAGCTCGGCGCGCGCCGCCGCCCGGCCATTCGCTAGCAGTGCACCGCCCTCGGCGCCCAGTACCAGGTTCTCCAGCACCGTGAAGCTGTCGATCAGCATGAAATGCTGATGCACCATTCCGATGCCGTGGGCGATGGCGTCGCGTGGACTATCCATCTGCATGGCCTTGCCGCCGACCAGGATCTCTCCTGCATCGGCGCGATAGAGTCCGTAGAGGATGCTCATCAAGGTCGACTTGCCGGCGCCGTTTTCACCCACGATGCCGGTGATCGTGCCCGCCTCGATGCGTATCGACACGCCGCGCACGGCGTGGACGCTGCCGAAAGACTTGTCGATTGACCTCAGTTCGATCGCCGCGCCCGGCGTCAGTACTTGCACGTATTGTTGCTCATATAATCGTGGACGTTGATCTTGCCCGCGATGATGTCGACTTTCGCAGCCTCGACCCTGGCTTTCATGTCGGCGGTGATCAGTTTCTCATTGTATTCGTCGAGCGCCCAGTCGACGCCGCCCTCCTTGAGGCCCAGCACCTGAGTGCCGCCCTTCCACGACCCATCGTCGGCCGCCTTGAAGCTGCGATAGGTCGCGAGATCGACCCGCTTCAGCATCGAGGTCAGCATCGTGCCGGGATGGAGATAATCCTGGTTGGAATCGACGCCGATGCCCAGCTTGCCGCGATCCTTCGCGGCCTGAAGGATGCCAATGCCCGTAGAACCGGCGGCCGCATAGACCACGTCGACGCCTCGATCGAACTGGCCCTTGGCGAGCTCGGCACCGCGGCCGGGATCGTTCCACGCCGCCGGAGTCGTACCGGTCATGTTGGAGATCAGCTCGGCCTTCGGGTTGGCGAACTTGATGCCCTGCTCGAAGCCGCACTGGAAGCGCCGCACCAGCGGAATGTCCATGCCACCCACGAAGCCGACTTTGCCGCTCTGCGACGCCATCGCCGCGAGCATGCCGACCAGGAACGACCCTTCCTGCTCCTTGAAGACGATCGACTGGACGTTGGGCAAGTCGACGATCGAGTCGATGATGGTGAAGTGCAGGTTGGGGAATTCCTTGGCGACCTTGGTGAGCGCCACGGCCTGCGAGAAGCCGACGGCGATGATCGGATCCTGGCCACGTTGGGCAAAACGCCGCTGGGCCTGCTCGAACTGCGTCTCGTTGGCCGGCTCAAACTCCGCAACGGCGCTCGAGGTCTCCTTCTTGAATTTCTCAACGCCGGTGCTGACACCTTCGTTGAAGGATTTGTCGAACTTGCCGCCGGTGCTGTAGATGACCGCCGGCTTGATCGCGGTCTGCGCCTCGCTCAACGTCGCCGCGCCCGTCAGCGCCAGCAATGCGGCGAACGGTACGATCCACTTATTCATTTCGGTCCCCTATGCCTCGAGACAAGTGTGGACCGGCCCGCGTTGGCGGTCTAGGCGGGTTATGCGGCATGGGACTTGCACCAAACCGTCGCACCGGAGAGGAAAAATGGCCGACTACGAACTCGTGATCCGCAACACCACCATCGCCACGGCGTCCGACGTTGTGAAGGGCGACATCGGTATTTCCGGCGGCCGGGTAATCGCGCTGGGTGAACGGCTCGACAAAGGTCAGCGCGAGATCGATGCGACGGATTTGATCGCCGTGCCGGGCGGCATCGATGCCCATGTCCATTTCGACCAAGACACGGCCGACGGCTCGGTCTTCTGCGACGATTTCGAGAGCGGCAGCCGCGCCGCCGCGGCGGGCGGCACGACGACCATCATTCCCTTCGCCTACCAGAGCAAGGGCCAGTCGCTGCGCGATGCCGTGAACAAGTATCACGCGCGCGCCAACGACAAGTCGCTGATCGACTACGCCTTCCACGTGATCCTGTCCGATCCCGCCGAGAAGACCATGGGTCAGGATTTCCCCGCGCTCGTGGCCGATGGCTACACGTCCTACAAGATCTACATGACCTACGACGACGTGAAGCTCAGCGACCGGCAGATGCTTGACGCGCTGGCCGCCGCACGCCGCGAGCAGGCCATGCTGATGATCCATGCCGAGAACTCCGACTGCATCGAATGGATCACCGAGCGGCTCGAATGGAAGGGCATGACGGCCGCCAAGTTCCACGCCACGTCGCGGCCCTTCGTGGTCGAGCGTGAGGCCACGCATCGCGCGATCTCGCTGGCCGAACTGCTCGACGTGCCGATGCTGCTGGTCCACGTCTCGGCCAAGGAAGCCATGCACGAGATCCAGCGCGCCCAGGCGCGCGGCCTCAAGGTCTACGGCGAGACCTGTCCCCAGTACCTGTTCCTGAGCGAAGAGGATTTCGAGAAGCCCGGCGACGAAGGCAGCAAGTGCGTCTGCTCGCCGCCGCCGCGCGGCACCGACAACCAGGAGCATATCTGGACCGGCCTGTCGGCCAACACGTTCCAGGTGCTGTCATCGGACCATGCAGCGTTCAAGTACAACGACGTGCGCGGCAAGAAGCTGCCCGGCGCCGACAAGAGCTTCCGCAAGATCCCCAACGGCGTGCCCGGCGTCGAGACACGCCTGCCGCTGCTTTTCTCGGAGGGCGTGAACAAGGGCCGCATCACCCTGCAGCAGTTCGTGGCGCTGGCCTCGACCAACGCCGCCAAGATCTACGGCCTGCATCCGCGCAAGGGCACGATCGCCGTCGGCTCGGATGCCGACATCGTGCTGTGGGATCCGAAGAAGAAGGTGTCCCTCACCAACTCGATCCTCCACCACAATTGCGACTACACCCCGTACGAGGGCCGCGAGCTCACGGGCTATCCGGTGATGACGCTCTCGCGTGGTCAGGTCGTGATGGATCAGGGCAGGATGAGCGGTTCGGCCGGCCGCGGCGTCTTCCAGAAGTGCGACCGTCCCGAGCCGGCGCGCCCGCGCGGCAAGCCGCTCATTGATCCATCGATTTTCAATTAATTGGCGGGCTTGTACTGCTCCATGTACGCCAGCACCTCGGCCACCGGAAGAACGTCGGCGTACTTCAGGCTCATGTCGTAAAGGTTGGCGAAGTGCGGGCTCTCGTGCTTGTCCGAGACGCACTCCTCGGGAACGATCGTGCGGAAGCTGCGCGAGAGGCTATCCACGACGGTGGCGCGCACGCAGCCCGAGGTCGAACCGCCGGTCACGACGACCGTATCTATGCGATGGAAGGTAAACAGCGAGCCGAGGTTGGTCTCGAAGAAGGCCGAGGCCATGCGTTTGTTGATCACGATGTCGCGCGAGCGATCGATCTCGCAGCGGTCGTCGAACTCGGCACGGCGCGAGCCGACCTTTACGTTCTGCAATGAATCGGGCGTGTCCGTTCGCGTGCCCCAGATGCCGCAATCCTCGCCTGACTCGAGATAGGCCACGTGCGTCCAGATCACCGGGCAGCCGTGCGCGCGGAACAGGCGGGCAAGCGCATTCACGTATTCGATCTGGCGGGGATCGGTCTCGTAGGCCGTCACGAACTCCGACGGCCGCGTATAGGCGTTCTGGAGATCGACGTTCACCAGCGCGGGCTTGCGGCCGAAGCCGAAGCGCCTCCGGTTCGGATTGGCCTGCACTTCGCGAAAGAGGTCGCGCGCAGATTTGTTCGAGGTTTCCATCACCCGAAGCGACTGAGCAAATACGGGGCCACCGGCAGGCTGGTCTGGCGGCCGGTGATCATTTCCGCCGTGAGCCGCGACAGGACCGGCGCCAAAGTATAGCCGTTGGAACTGACGCAGTTGTAGAAGCCCGGGAGGCCCGGCACTTCGCCCAGGATCGGCGCACGGTCGATGTTTACGTTCATGCCGGCCCAGATGCGGATGGCATGCAGATCCGCGAGTGCCGGCACCGCGCGCGCGGCGATCCAGAGATTGCCCTCGACACTCGAGCGCAAGGCCCGCGAGAGCTTCTGCTTCTCGTCGAGGCCGGCCGTCCAGCCACCGCCGATCATGAAGGCGCCCGACGTCATCTGCTTCAGGGTGAGATGGCGGCCGGTATAGGCCACCAGCCGCGTGAGCGTGGGCGCGGTCGGCTCGGTGACGATCATCTGCAAGGGGGCCGCGCGCACCGGGATGTTGATACCCACTAGCTTCGCCGTCTCCGCGGCCCACGGGCCCGAGGCGTTGACGATCCGCTTGCACAGGATCTCGCCGCGACTCGTCTTGACGCGGTAGCCGGTGCCGTCGCGCTCGATCGCCTGGACGTTGCTGCCGCGCCGGAAGCGCGCGCCCATTTCCTGCGCCTTGGCCACGACGGCGTAGGTGCCCTTGAGCGGATTGATCTTGCCCTCGCCCGGGCACCATTCGGCGGCAATGGCAACGTCGCCGATTCCGGGTTCTAGTTGGCGCAATTCGTTGGCGCCGATCATCTCGGCTTCGATGCCGCGACTCTTCTCGAGCGCGATCTTGCCCTTCAGGATTTCGACGTCGCGCGCGGTCTCGGCCAGCATCAGGCCGCCGGTAATCTTGATCTCGAGGTCCTGGCCAGTGTCGCGCTGGATCTCCTGCCATAGCGTGATCGAGGCCGGCCCGAGCGGCAGCGTGTCCGCCGCGCGGTTCGGTCCGACGGGCGCGCTACCGGTGAAGTCGAAGGCCAGCAACTGCACATGCAGGCTGCCGGCGTTGGCGCCGGACGCCTGCAGGTTCACCTCGTCGCGCTCGACGACCATGGTGTCGATGCCCTCGCGCGCCAGCCAGTAGGCGACGCAGGAGCCTGCGACGCCGCCGCCGATCACCACCGTGTCGACGGCGGCGACCGGCAGAGGTTCGACATCGTGCGGACGTGCCATGTTGGGCGGCACGAAATCGGTGTGGCCCGTCCACTCCGGCCGCTCGACCGTGAGGGCATGAATCGGCACTGGCTTCGCCGGCGGCCGGGGCGCGAACAGGCCGAATTCGTCGATCTCGCCGGGGCAGAGCCGGGCAATGATCGCCGCACAATAGCGGCCCTGGCAGCGCCCCATGCCTGCGCGTGTCGCCCGCTTTACCGCAGCCGGCGTGTCATGACCCTCACGAATGTAGCCGCGCAGGTCGCCGGCATTCAGTTCCTCGCAGCGGCAGACGATGGCGGCGTTGTCGATGCCGCGCGGCACGAGCGGCGCGCCCTTGAACAGACGCCAAAGTGCGTCCTGAAAGCGGCCGGCGCGCCGGATCGTGCGCTGCGCGGCACGCACGTCGGCTGCCCGCAAGCCGAGGTCGCGGGCGATCGCACCGGCCGCCAGCACACCCTGTGCCTGGGCCATGTGCGCGCCGCCGAAGCGGGCACCGTCGCCGATCGCGAACACCTCGGCGATGCTGGTCCGGCCCTCGGCGTCGGTCACCGTCTCCATCGAGCCCATGCCGCGCGCCACGAAGCGATGGCTGCATCCCAGCGAGCGCGCCAGTTCCGACGACGAGGCGAAGCCATAGCCCAACGCCACGATATCGGCGTCGATCGCGAGACCGCCCGCCTCCACCCGCCGCACCCGATCCTCGCCCAGAATGCGCGTCACCCGCCGGCGCCAATGCAGGACGCCCCTCAGGCGCCGCGTCAGCGCCAGGCCCTTCGCCGTCAGGATCGGGTCGGACCATGCGGCACGCGCGAGATGGGCGATATCGAAGAGACCGGGCCGCGGCGCCGACTCGAGAACAGCCACGACATTGGCTCCCCCGTCGATCAGCTCGGCCGCCGTCTGCAGGCACAGGGGGCCGTTGCCTGCGATGACGATGCGCTGACCGGGCGCCACGCGATACGAACGCGCCAGCGTCTGAAGGCCGCCCACGGTCATCACGCCCGGCAGGGTCCAGCCGATCACCGGCATCGGCTGTTCGTAAGCGCCGGTCGCCAGCACCAGACGCTTGGGCCGAAAGAGTGTCGAGCGGCCGGCAACGATGGCGGCGACTTCGGTGGCTGAGAACGCGGCCCACACCGTCGTCTCGCCGATGAGGCGAACGCCGGCCTCCGCCGCCGAGCGGCGCAGCGACTCACCGTCGCGGAACTGGCGATCGAGGGCGGCGGCATCGGCGTCCACCGAGGGCGCCAGCGGCTTGAAATATTGACCGCCCGGCAGCAGCCGCTCGTCAGCCACGATGACCTTGGCCCCGGCAAGGGCAAGTGCGCGCGCCGCCGACAGACCCGCCGGGCCAGCGCCCACGACAAGGACGTCGCATTCGATTTCCTCGGCAGCCCCCGGCGGCGGCAACTTGGTGCTGGCAACTGGCGCGGAGCGCACATCCATGCCGGGCTCGACCTTGGTGAGGCAGGCGCGCTGGTTGGGACGTCCGTCCACCGTCACCAGGCAGTCGAAGCACACGCCCATGCCGCAAAACGGCCCACGGGGAGCGCCTGAGCGGATTTGGCGCACGGCCACGACATCCGCCGCGGCCAGCGCCGCCGCCACCGTCTCGCCCGGCAGCGCCTCGATCGCCGTCCCGTCGAACGTGATCCGGACTGCCTCCACGGGTCGCATTTTGGGGTGCTTCAGCCGCATGCCAAAAGGTCTACAATGGTTCCAAGGAGTACGTCATGAAGAAGTTTCGCGGAACTTACACCGTTCTGATCACGCCTTTCACCGCCGACGGAAGGAAGGTCGACGAAGCGGCCCTGCGCCGGCTGGTCGACTTCCAGATCGACGAAGGCATCCACGGGCTGATTCCGCTCGGCAGCACCGGCGAGTTCCTGAGCGTGACGCCGGACGAGCGCCGCCAGATCGCCGAGATCGTGATCAGGCAGGCCGCCGGCCGGGTGCCGGTGCTGATCGGCACGGGCGCGGAATGGACCGACGAGGTCGTGCGCTCGAGCCGCGAGGCGGAGTCGCTGGGCGCCGACGGTGTCATGATCATTCCGCCCTTCTACAGCGTGCCGACCGACGACGAGCTCTATGCGCACTACAAGAAGGCCGCCGACGCGATCTCGATCCCGGTCATGGTCTACAACAATCCCGCAACCGCCAATGTCGACATGCTGCCCGAACTGATCGCGCGCATCGCCCAGATCCCGAACTGCTCCTACGTCAAGGAATCGACGCTCGATCCCACGCGCGTGCGCGACATCATCCGCCTGGCCGGCGACAAGATGACGGTGTTCGCGGGCGTCCTCGGCTACGAGTCGTTCTGGCTGGGCGCCGAGGGCTGGGTCGCGGTCTGCTCCAACGTGATCCCGCGCTGGTCGGCCGAGCTGTTCAACCTCGTGGCCGACAAGCGCGACATGGATGCGGCGCTGGCGCTCTACATGAAGATGACGCCGCTCTTATGGTGGGTCGGCGGTCCGCGCTATGTCTCAGGCACCAAGGCCGCCTTCGAGATGATGGGCATGCCCATGGGCCCGCCGCGCGCGCCGCGCCTGCCGCTGCCCGAGGCGCAACGTCCGGCGCTGCATGAAGTGCTGCGCAAGATGGGCGTGCTATCGGACGAGAAGAAGCGCGCCAGCGGCGGCCGCTGACAGCCGCCGGGTTTCCCGGGCTTTCCCGGCAGGGCAGGAAACGTTTGAGGCGATCGCATAAGGCCTTTAGGCGATTCCTTCCCGGATCCCCGCACCCTGAGAGAGAGGCGTCTGCGTGCCAGGCCGTGGAGCGGATATTTCTTGAGGCTCCGCGCTTGCTCGAAGTCTGGTAGCATCGGTTTGGGCTCTTCGCCTGGATTGGATTTTGACTCTATGCATCGGCGGGCCTTCGTTTCCTATCTCCTTGGCTTAGCCGTGCCCTGGCCGCTCGCGGTCCTTGCGCAGCAGCCCGCGATGCCCGTGATCGGGTACTTCAGCAGTCGAGGGGCCGGCGACTCGGCCGTTTCGGTCAATGCATTCCGTAAAGCCTTGAATGCCGCCGGATATGTCGAAGGCAAGAACGTGGCGATCGAATATCGGTGGGCCGAGGGCAAGTATGAGCGCTTGCCGGCACTGGCGGCCGACTTGGTGAGCCGGCGGGTCGACGTACTGGTGGCGGCGGGCGGTGAGCCGGCGGCAGTTGCGGCAAAGGCGGCGACCTCCACCATTCCCATTGTTTTCGCGATCGGCGGCGACCCAGTCAAAGCCGGCCTGGCGTCCAGCTTCGGCCGTCCGGGTGGCAATATCACCGGGATCAGCCTGCTCACCACCGCGCCGGAAGCCAAGCGCCTGGGGATACTGCACGATCTCGCCCCCAAGGCCTCCGTGATCGGGGCGCTAATCAACCCGAGCTATCAGGAAGCCGCTGCCCAGGCGCGTGAGCTTGAAGAAAGCGCCCACACGCTTGGCGTGAAGCTTCGGATCCTGCATGCAAAGAACCAGGAGGAATTGGACGGAGCGTTCGCGACTCTCGTGCAAGAACGGATCGATGCGCTGCTGGTGAGCGCCGATCCCTTCTTCGACACCAAGCGAGACCGTTTCGTTGCGTTCGCTGCACAAAACCGGTTGCCGGCGATTTATCAATTCCGCGAGGTCGCGGTTGCAGGCGGCTTGATGAGCTACGGGGTCAGCCTGCCGGATGGCTATCGCTGGATGGGTGAGTACACCGCGCGGCTTCTCAAGGGCGCCAAGCCTGCTGACCTGCCGATCGTGCAGTCGGTCAAATTCGAGTTTGTCATCAACCTCAGGACCGCCAGAGCGCTCGGCATCGAGGTTCCGCCATTGCTGATCGCCCGCGCCGACGAGGTGATCGAGTAAGTGGGACTGCCAGGCCCAACTTCGGTTGATGACGCACGGACTTGTGACGTCACACCCTACCGGAAGCGCGGCATTACCTTCGTCCAGAAGGTCTCGATCGACTTCATAAGCTTCGGGTGCGGCACGAGACTGTTGTAGGTGTAGGCGAATACCCAGTCGACCGGCTGGCGCTTCTGCTGAGCTTCCATGCCCTTCAGCACGGTGTCGACCGTGCCGACATAGGCGTAGCCCATGGCGATGATCTCCTCCGGCGTCAGCATCTTGCCGGTCTTGGGATCGGTCACGCCCTTGCGGAAGCCGAACGGCTCGAACCAGGCGCGACCGGAGAACTGGCCGGAGTCCTGCCACAGCGCCCGCGCCTCCTCGTCGGTATCGCAGATGATAACGTCGCGCAGCACGCCCACGCCCTCGCCCTTCTTCTTGCCCGAGACCTCGGCATAGACGCTGTAGAGCTTCTCCTCGAACACCGGCAGCATCGGCGGCAGGATCGGCGTCACGTTCTCCTGCGCGCAGAAGCGCACGGTGCTCTCGGAGCTGGCGAACGGCTGGAACAGCGGCGGATGCGGCTTCTGCAGCGGCTTCGGCACCACGCCCACCGATTTCAGGATGCCGTCCTCGACGCCCTTGCCCCACTTCTCCGTCGTGTCGAGCGTCCACGGCGTGGGACCCGCCGGCACCTTCCAGAACTTGCCGTCGAAGGTCAGCATCTCCTCCGTCCAGCATTTCTTGACGATGCGGAAGTTCTCCTCGAAGGCGAGGCGATTGGCATCGTCGATCTGGTCGTGTTGGTGCGGCAGCGCGCCGTGGATGCCGTGCGTCTGCTGCGCCATGATGTCGACCCAGCGGCGCTGGTAGCCGCGGGCAAAGCCCGCATTGGCGCGGCCGTTGGTCATGTGATCGAGCATCGCGATGTCTTCGGCCACGCGGATCGGATTGGACGCCGGCAGCACGATGCCGAGCTGGCCCACGCGGATGCGCTTGGTCTGCATCGCGAAGTAGAGATCGAGCAGCACCGGATTGTTCGAGAGCTCGAAGCCCTCGATGTGGAAATGATGCTCGGTGAACGACACCGAATCGTAGCCGAGCTCGTCGCCCAGTTTGATCTGCTCGGTCAGCTCCTTCAGCATGCGCTGGTAGAACTGCGGGTTCATGCCCGCCATGCCCTTCTCGATCTCGGCACGGCTGGCGATCGTCGGCAGGTAAAAGAGCGACGCCTTCATTGCTTCCTCCTCCGCTCGAACCTCACCCTGAGGAGCGAGCGCAGCGAGCGTCTCGAAGGGTGGGAACGAGCACCTTGTTTGTTGCCCATCCTTCGAGACGGCGCTTCGCGCCCCCTCAGGATGAGGTCATCTTCATTGCACCAATGGTGGCACAGCTCCCGGCTTGGGGTCGATGGGAAGGAGCTTGTCCAGACCGGCCAGCTTTTCGTACAGCGATGCCGCCTGCAGCAGAGCTGCCTCGCCACGCGGCTTGCCGACGAACTGGAGGCCGACCGGCCGGCCGAAGGAGTCGAAGCCGCAGGGCACGGCGATCGCGGGACTTCCGGTCACGGTGATCGCCGAGTTGAGCGTCGAGCCCGCCATATAGTTCTCGAGCTTCTTGCCCGCGATGGTCTCGGGCGCGCGCAGCATGACGTCGAACGCCGCCGTCGGCGCGCCGGGCGTCACCAGCAGGTCGTACTTCTGCCAGAACGCCGCCATGCGCCGATACAGCGCCGCGCGCTCGCGCTCGGCCCAGGCGAGCTGGCGCGTGGTCTGCTTGAAGCCCAGTTCGGTGTTCCAGAGGATGTCGGGCTTGATCTTGTCCTTGTGCTGCTCGATCTGCAGTTCGCGGTCGACCACGAACTGCTGGGCGCGGAAGGCCATGAAGACCTCGTCGACCGGACCGAAGTCGGGCGAGGCTTCCTCGACGATGCAGCCCAGCTCGGTGAAGCGCTTCGCCGCTCTCTCGCAGATCTCGCGAATCTCGCGGTCGAGCCCGAACTTGCCGCCGAAATCCATGGTGATCGCGACGCGCTTGGGCGCAACCGCCCTGGCCACCGCGGCCGAGAACGACACCGCGGGCGCATCGAACGTCATCGCGTCCTCGGGGCAGAAGCCCGCCATCGTGTCGAGGAAGAGTGCGAGGTCGGGCACGTTGCGCGCCATCGGCCCCTGCACCGACTGCGGCGAGTAGAGATTGTTCGACGTGCCGCGCGTCACGCGGCCGGCCGACGGGCGGATGCCGACCGTCGAGCAATAGGTGCCCGGACGACGCAGCGAACCACCGTGATCGGTGCCCTGCGCCAGCCAGACCTCGCCGGTCGCCACAGAGACCGAACCGCCGCCGGTCGAGCCGCCGCAGGTAAGCGAGGTGTTCCAGGGATTGCGCGTGCGGCCGAACACTTCGTTGAAGGTGCTGCCGCCGGCACCGAATTCCGGCGTGTTGGACTTGCCCATCACGATGCCGCCCTTGCGCTCGATGCGCTCGATCAGCGGATGCGAGCGGGTGGGCACGTGGTCGGCAAAGATCGGCGAGCCGTAGGTCGTGCGCACGCCTGCCACGTCGTTGAGGTCCTTGATCGACAGCGGCAGGCCGCCCAGCCAGCCTGCTTCGCCGGAGGCTTCGTAGGCGGCGCCTCCCGCCATAATGCGCTTGGCGTGATCGCGGGCGCGATCGAGACAAAGGGTCGGCATCGCGTTCACCGCGGGCTCGACCTCGGCCATGCGTTTGGCCGACGCCTCGACGAGATCGAGCGGGCTGATTTCCTTCTTCTTCAGCCGGGCCACCGCCTCGACCGCCGTCATCTTCCAAAGCTCGCTCATGGCACCCTTCCGAAATCGGCAAACCACCTTTGCCGGACTTGCAGCTTTTGCATATGGGATAGTCCTCCGGAGGAAACACCAGAATGACGGCTCCTGCCAGCGGCCCGCTTCGCGGATTGAAAATCGTCGATATCTCCACTGTCGTGGCGGGGCCGTTCGCGGCGGGCCTGCTGGGCGACTATGGCGCGGAGATCGTCAAGGTCGAGATGCCGGGTGCCGGCGATTCCCTGCGCGCGCTCGCCCCGCACAAGGACGGCGTGCCGCTGTGGTGGAAGGTAACCAACCGCAACAAGCGCGGCGTCACGCTCGACCTGCGCAAGCCCGAGGGACGCGATCTCTTCGCCAGGCTGATCGCCGATGCCGACGTGCTGGTCGAGAATTTCCGGCCAGGCACGCTCGACGGCTGGGGCATCACGCGGGCCTGGCTGCAGGGCATCCGCCCCAGCCTCACGATCCTGAGGGTCACCGGCTTCGGCCAGGACGGGCCCTATGCCGGCCGGCCGGGTTTCGCGCGCATCTTCGAGTCGATGAGCGGCTTCACCCAGATCTGCGGCGAGGATGGCGGACGGCCGCTCCACCTCGGCTATCCCATCTCCGACGCCGTCGCGGGCCTGTTCGGGGCAGTCGGCATCCTGGCGGCGCTGCACGACCTCGCGCAGCATCCCGACAGGCGCGGCCAGGAAATCGACTGCTCCGCCACCGAGGCGATGCTGCGCACGCTTGAGTTCCTCGCCATCGAATACGACCAGCTGGGTGCCGTGCGCACGCGCTCGGGCAACCGCAGCCAGTATGCCGCGCCCGGCAATGTCTATCGCACCGCCGATGACAAATGGGCATCGATCGCGGCCTCGACGCAGAGCATCTTCGATCGCCTGTGCACCGCACTCGATCGGCGCGACCTTCTGGAAGACGAGCGCTACGCCACCAATCCGGCGCGGGTGAAGAACTACCTGTCGCTCGACGAGATCGTGGGCGCGGCCATCGGCAAGCTCACCCTCGCCCAGTTGCGCGAGACGCTGACCAAACACGAAGTGGGCTTCTCGCCGATCTACGACATCGCCGATGTCTTCGACGATCCGCAGTTCAAGGCGCGCGAGGCGATCGTGGCGGTGCCCGACGGCGAACTGGGATCGGTGCGCATGCAGGGCGTCGTGCCACGCTTTTCCGAGACGCCGGGCGCGGTACGCCGCGCGGGTCCCGCGATGGGCGAACACAACGACGAAGTCTATGGCGGCCTGGGGCTGACGGCGGCGGAGATCGCCGGCCTGAAGGCACGCAAGGTCATCTAGGGAGGCCACCATGCTGAGACGGACGTTCGGAGCCCTGTCGCTTGCCACGCTGGCGATGCGTCCCGCCCATGCGCCCCCTGCATTCGCCCAGGGCGACAAGGTGTCCAAGCTCATGGTCGGCTTTCCGCCAGGCCAGGCAACCGACATCGTCGCGCGCCTGCTGGCGGACGCGCTGAAGTCCCAGTTGGGCGAAACCGTGATCGTCGACAACAAGCCCGGTCAGGGAGGCAGCATCGTCCTGGGCCAGATGGCGCATGCCGCGCCCGATGGAACGACCTTCGTGCTGGCGCCGCTGGCTTCGCTCGCGATCAACCCGCATCTCTACAAGAACGTCGCCTACAACAGCCTCACCAGCTTCGAGCCCGTGGCGCGGGTGTGCGACCTGCCGATGGCACTGGTGGTACATCCCTCAGTGCCGGTGAAGACGCTGCCCGACCTGATTGCCTACGCCAAGGCCAACCCCGACAAGCTCAGCTACTGCTCCGCCGGCAACGGCACGTTGAGCCATGTCGTGATGGAGGATTTCAAGTCGCGCGCCGGCCTGCGCATCCTGCACGTCCCCTATCAGGGCAGTCCGCCCGCGATGAACGATCTCGTGGCCGGCACCGTGCAGGTCGCAATCGATACCGTCACAGTAACCAAGCCGCACATCGATTCCGGCCGTCTGCGCCTGATCGCGGCCGGCACGCTGGAGCGCCTTCCGGCATTTCCGGACACGCCGACGATCGCCGAGCAGGGCTTCCCCGGCCTCGAGGCGGTGGCGTGGCTCGGCATCCTGTTGCCGGCCAAGACCCCGACCGCACGGGTGAAGCAGCTTTCCGATGCGATCATGAAAGTGGTCCAGGAGCCGTCGATGCAGGAGAGATTGCGCAGCGTCGGCACCATCCCGCGCGCCATGAACGCGGCCGAATTCGCCGCCTTCCTGAAGAGCGAGGATGCGCGCTGGAGCAAGGTCGTCGCGGCCTCGGGCATCAAGGCGGACTAGCCGCAACGCGTTCAGCAGGCTTCGAGGTAGTCTTCCCACAGGTCGAGATGGACCGTATCCACCGGATTGGCTGCCTCGCCCCACAGCTCACGCGCGGCGAAGCGCACCGTGTAGAGGAACTGCGGATTCTCACCCTCGAAGCACGCGTTGCTGTCGGGAAAGACATGGGCGCCGTGATCGCACTCGATCGTACCCAGCCGGCCACGCACGTAGCGTGGCAACCGGGTGTGACCGGCTGGATTGATGCAGCGTGCGCGGACGGACTGCCCCGCGGTGAATCGCGGCTTGGCCGACGTGGCGCGCACGGTCGGGCTGCCCGCCAGGATCGCGGGCATCACCTTGTCGGCGGTGAGCGGCGGCGTCGCGAACGGCACCGCAGGATCGCGCCGGCCGCTCTCGAGTTCCTGCGGCGTGACGAGACCCGCGCCAAGCAGGAGCTTGACCGCAGACTCGAACCACTTCTCGTAGTAGCTGAGGCGCAGATAGTCGGCTGGCGGCAAGGTCTCGATGCTGTGGCGGCCGGCGTCGATGTTCCAGCGCCGCCAGGCGCCGGCGGCCCGGCGAAGCGCCAGCACCCGCGCCTCCCACGGCGCATGGAAGACCGGCTCGTTCGCTTCAGGCACGACAGGTCCGAAACCGTGCATGCCGCCCATGTCATGGACGCCGTTCATGGAAGAGCCACCTTGGCCGTGCCGATCATCGAGTCGCGCGTCACGAGATCGGCGAGCGCCTCGGCAGTCATGCCTTCGGTTCCCGCCGGGCGTTCCGGCAGCACGAGGTAGCGGATCTCCGCGGTCGAATCCCACACGCGCACGGCCACCTCGTCGGGCAACGCCAGCCCGAACTCGCGCAGCACGCCACGCGGATCGATCACCGCGCGCGAACGATAGGCCGACGACTTGTACCAGACCGGCGGCAGGCCCAGCACCGGCCACGGGTAGCAGGAGCACAAGGTGCAGACGACGAGGTTGTGCACCGACGGCGTGTTCTCGACCACGACCATGTGTTCGCCCTGCGCGCCGGAATAGCCCATCCCGGCAATGGCGGCGGTGGCATCCTTCATCAGCTGCGCCTTGTAGGCAGGATCGGACCAGGCGCGCGCGACGATCCGGGCACCATTGCGTGGGCCGATCTTGCTTTGATAGGCATCGACGATCGCGTCGAGGGCGGCCGGGTCGACCAGACCCTTCTCGACCAGCAGCGACTCGAGCGCCCTTACGCGCAGCGCCGTTTCCGACAGGGCGCTCTGCCCTTCGTGGCCGTGCCCCTCATGGTCGTGTCCATGGTCATGCCCATGGTCATGATCGTGGCTCTTGCTCATGCCCCGATCCTACACCAGGCCGCGCAGCGACGTCCGCCGCTTCTGGCCGAAATAGAGCACGCCCAGCAGCATCAGATTGAGGACGTTCAGCAGCAGCGCCGCCTGGAATGCCGCGCGGTAAGAGAGGGTCGCATCGAAAATCGCGCCGCCCATCCAGCCACCCACGGCCATGCCGCCCATGGCGAACAGCATCACGACGCCCAGCCGCCAGCCCGCGATGCCCGGACCGTAGAGCGCCCGCAGGTTGAGCGCATATCCCTGCACGATGGCGATGTAGGGAATGCCGTGGATCAGCGAGAGCGCGTAGATGCCAGTGAGGCCGTTCACGAACAGATAGCCCGTCAGCGAGCCGACCTGGATCACCGAACACAGCAGGTTCACCTTGATGGGACCGATGTAGTCGGACAACCGTCCCATGGCGAAGGTCACGGCGACGGCGGTGAGCAGGATCAGCGAGATCGCCTCCGAGCCGCGCGCCGGCGAGAGGCCGAGATCGCCGCAGAAGGCCACCATGTGCACGAACGGCACAGCCATCGCCGCGCAGCAGCAGAAGGCTGCCGCTGCCAGGAGCGCCATGATCAGCGGCGACGGCATCGGCAGGCCGGCGATATTCTCCGACGCCTTGCGAGCGGTCTTGTTGCGCGCGACCGGCGAGGGCCGCACGTAGAAGGCACAGAGGAAAAGCAGCACGCCCGCCACGACGGAATAGATCACCAGCGATTGGCGCCAGCCGACCTCGGGGAGCAGCTGCCGATAGATCTGCGGCCACACGAAGCCCGACACCGCTGGTCCCACGGAGATGATCGACACCGCCGTGCTGCGGCGCTTGTCGAACCAGCCCTGCACGTTGTTCATCGCCGGCGTGAAGGTGGCGGCATTGCCGAGAAAGCCGAGCGGGATCGCGTAGCCCGCATACAGCGCCCACTCGCCGCCGCTCACGGTCAGCCAGCCGCCCGCGAGGATCGACACGCCTGCGATCATCAGCGGTACCCTCGGGCTGGTGCGATCGGCCAGCCAGCCCATGAAGACGCCGCCCGCGCCCATGGCGAAGAAGCCCAGCATGTAGGCCATCGACGGCACCGCGCGGCGGTCGCCGAAATCGGCCGCGATCTCCTTCAGCGCCACGACCGGCAGGTAGGTGGCACCCCCACCCAGGCCGATGCAGAACATCGACAGGAAGGCCAGCCGCCACGCATAGCCGCTGTCGACCCCGGGCTGCTGCACGACCGCGCTCATTCGCGCGCGAGGGTTGCCGCGGCGGCTGCCTTGGCGTCGAGCGCCTGATCGTCGTCGAGGACGAACGTCACCTTGCGCAGCTTGCCGGTGAAGGCGAACGGCGCCTCGTAGTGCGAGACCGGGCTCGAGCGGTCGCGGCCGATGTCGAGACCCGACCAGGAAATGAAGCTGACGAAGCCCACCTGCTCGTCGAAGCCACCCGCCGGCTGGCCGTCGATCAGCAAGGTGGCGAGGTTGCGGCCTTTCTCGCGCCGCATGCGCAGGCCGAGCAGGCGATTGCCCGCCGGCACCGCGCGATCCGACACCGCGATATGGTGCACGCCGCCGATGTTCATGTCGTAGGTGAGCCGGTTGTCCTTGATGTAGAGCGAGTAGCCGCAGGTCATGTCGCCATGCGCGATCAGCACACCCTCGGTCGTGGCCCCGGCGATCTGCACATCGGCCTCGATCGTGTAGGTGCGGCTTCTCACGTCGGGCGCGACATCGGTCGGCACATGGCCCATGCCGGCATGGAACACGAATTTGTTGCGTGGCCCGTGGAAGCGCTTGGCGTTGTCGGCGAAGCGCGCCTGGAAGCGGTCGTCGAGCGGCAGCACGTTGTGCGCCTCGGCCTCCTTCCACCAAAGATCGATCAGCGCCTTCAGTTTGGCCGGTTCCTTGTCGGCGAGATCGTCGGTCTCGCTGAAATCGCGGTCGAGATGGAAGAGCTCCCACTTGTCCTTTTCGAATTCGGAGCCCAGCGGATGGAACGCCACGGCCTTCCAGCCGTCCTTAACCAGGCCGCGATGGCCGAACATCTCGAAATACTGCGGCGCCGCCTTCGATGGCACCTTGGCGTCCTTGAGACTGGCGGCGAAACTCGTGCCTTCGAGCGGCATCTGCGCGACGCCGTTGACGGCGGCCGGCGGCTTGACGCCGACCACGTCGAGCAGGGTCGGCACGAGATCGCTGGCGTGACAGAACTGGTGGCGCAGCTCGCCGCGCGCGGAAAGACCCTTGGGCCAGGAGATCACCAGCGGATCGCGGATGCCGCCGCCATGGGTGTTCTGCTTGTAGCGGCGCAGCGGCGTGTTCGATGCCATCGCCCAGCCGAGTGGAAAGTTCGAGTGCGTGTCGGGTCCGCCGATGTCGTCGATGCGCGCGATCTTCTCCTCGATCGGCTCGCGACGCAGATTGTAGGGCCCCATGGCGTTGACCATGCCGAAGGGACCACCCTCCTGGCTGGCGCCGTTGTCGGACATCAGCACGATCATCGTGTCGTCGAGCTGGCCCGACTCCTCGAGGAACTTCACCAGTCGCGCGATGTGCTGGTCGGCGTGATCGAGCATCGCGGCATAGGCCGCCTGCAGGCGCGTGTAGAGCTTCTTCTCGCCGTCGGGCAGCTCGGCCCACGGCTTCACCGCGTCGTTACGCGGCGGCATGCGCGTATCCTGGGGCACGATGCCAAGTTCCTTCTGGCGCGCGAGACGGCGATCGCGCTCGACATCCCAGCCTTCGGCGAACAGCGCGTCGTATTTGCGAATCAGGTCGAACGGCGCCTGGTGCGGCGCGTGGCAGGCGCCCAGCGCCACCCAGGTGAGCCAGGGAATCTCGGGCCGGTCGCCCACATGGTCGGCGAGATAGCGGATCGACTGGTCGATCAGGTCGGCGGTCAGGTGATAGCCCGTCGCGAAGGTGCCGGGCGCTTCGACCGGCGTGTTGTCACGCACCAGTTCCGGCGCGTACTGATCGGTCTCGGCATCCATGAAGCCGTAGTAGCGGTCGAAGCCGCGGCCGAGCGGCCAGCCGTCGAACGGGCCGGTGGCGCCCGACTCGGTGAGCGGCGTCACGTGCCACTTGCCCAGCATGTAATTGCGATAGCCGTGCGGGCGCAGCATCTCGGCGATGGTGCCCGCTTCCTTCGCGATCTTGCCGCGGTAGCCGGGGTAGCCCGAATCGAAATTGGCGAGGCAGCCGACGCCCACCGAATGATGGTTGCGTCCGGTCAGCAGCGCCGCACGCGTGGTCGAGCACATGGCGGTCGTGTGGAAGGCCGTATAGCGCAGGCCGCGCCGGGCGATGGCATCCATCGTGGGCGTCGAGATGGGCGAGCCGTAGCAGCCGAGGTCGGAGAATCCGACGTCGTCGAACAGGATCACGAGGATGTTCGGGGCGCCTTTGGGACGCTTGGGCACGTCCGGCCAATACGGCAGGGACTCGCCCACCGTCTTCCCGATTTTGGGCGCCATTGCTTTTCCTCCCTTTGCGGGCTCTTCTAGCATGCGACATGCCCCAGTTCACATCCGACGGCCTGAACCTTTCCTATGATGAATTCGGTCCGGCCGACGCGCGCAAGGCGATCGTGCTGGTGCACGGCTTCTCGTCGAACAAATACGAGAACTGGAAGCGCATGGGCTGGTACGACGCGATCGCGGGCAAGGGCCTGCGCGGCCTGGCGCTCGACTGTCGCGGCCACGGCGAGAGCGCCAAGCCGCATGATGCAGCGCAATACGATCGCGCGAAGATGGCCCAGGACGTCTTCACCCTGATGGATCATGCCGGGATCGAGCGCGCACACCTTCTGGGCTTCTCGATGGGCGCGCACATCGCGCTGACCGCTGCCATGAACGACGGCGGCCGCATCGACCATCTCGTGGTCGCCGGTGTCGGCGGCAATATCTTCGAGCCGGGCCGCGAGCCCGATGCGATGGCCACGGCGATGGAAGCGGCCTCCCCGGACGAAATTACCGATCCGATGCTGAAGAGCTTCCGCCACTTCGCCGACGAGCAGAAGGAAGACCGGCTGGCGCTGGCCGCCTGCTCGCGCGGCCAGCGGCTCGAGATCACGCGCGATGCGCTGTTCGCGATCCGGCGGCCGACCCTGGTGATCGCGGGTCAACGCGACCAGCTCGCGGGACCGCCGCAGGGGCTGGCGCAAGCCATCGCGGGCGCCAAGGCCGTGACGCTGCCAGGCTGCGACCACTTCTCGATGATCGCGCACGGCCTCTTCAAGGCGAACGTGTTCGACTTCTTCGACGGCTGGCTCGAGTAAATGGCAAGGGTCTCGTTCAAATCGATTCGGGCACGCGCCGAAAAGCGGAAGGGCGGCGCCAAGGTGCTGACGTCGCTCCTGCCACGGAAGCCCAACAACAAGGCGATCGCGAAGCTTCCCGACGACCGCATCCTGTCGGACATCGCCGCGCGCATCTTCTCGGCGGGCTTCGTGTGGAGCGTGATCGACAAGAAGTGGCCGGGCTTCGAGGAAGCCTTCCTGGGCTTCAATCCCAAGCGGCTTCTGTTCCAGCCGGCCGAATTCTGGGAGAAGCTGGCCAGCGACAAGCGCATCGTGCGCCACGCCGGCAAGATCAAGGCGGTGCGCGACAACGCGAAGTTCGTGACCGAGGTCGCTCACGAGCACGGCAGCTTCGGCAAGTTCCTCAGCCGTTGGCCCGCCGACGATCAGGTCGGCCTGATGGAGTTTCTCGCGAAGCGCGGCTCGCGGCTGGGCGGGTTCAGCGGCCAGTATTTCCTGCGCTTTCTCGGCTGGGACGCCTTCGTGCTGCAGGGCGACGTGCTGACCTGCCTGCGCGACAGCGGCGTGGAGATCGGCACCGGCACCTCGAAGAAGGACCTGCGCGCGGCACAGGCGCAACTCAATGCCTGGGCCCGGGAGAGCGGTTTGCCGATCAGCCACGTCTCGCGCATCTGTGCGCTCTCGATCGGCGAGAACCATCCCGTCGCGCGCCTCAAGGAGATCATGCAGTCATGACCGAACTCCTGCTGATCAATCCCAACACCACGCAGTCGATCACCGACCTGGTGCTGAAGCACGCGACGACCTTCGCCGCAAAGGGCACCAAGCTGCGCGCCGTCACCGGCGCCTTCGGTCCGCGCTACGTCGCCTCGCGCATCGGCTACGCCATCGCGGGCCACGCCGCCGTCGACGCGCTCGCCAACGACAAGGGGCGTAAGGATGCCGTCGTGCTCGCCTGCTTCGGCGATCCCGGACTCGCGGCCCTGAAGGAAGTGAGCGACGTCCCGGTGGTCGGCATGGCCGACGCCTCGATCCTGCAGGCCTGCGCCATGGGCAAGAAATTCTCTATCGTGACCGGCGGCGAGCGCTGGAAGCCGATGCTGGAGGAATTCGTGGCGAGCCACGGGCTCGCGTCACGGCTCGCGTCGGTGCGCACCGTCGCGCCGACCGGTGCCGACATCGCGCGCAATCCGAAAGCTGCGATGGCACTGCTCGCGAAGGGCTGCAATGCCTGTGCGGCGGACGGGGCCGATGTCGTGATCCTGGGCGGCGCGGGCCTCGCGGGCCTCGCGGCAAAGCTCAAGTCGCAGGTCGATGTCCCTCTTCTCGATGGGGTTGCCTGCGCCATTTCCATGGCCGAGGCGCTCGCGGGCCAGAAGCTCGTGCGCATGGGCACCCAGCCCGCGCCGGTCGACAGCATCGGCCTCAGCAAAGGGCTCGCAAAGCTGATCGGATAGACCTAGGGTCCGTCCCATGCGGTTGCTCAGTTTTCGCCATGCGGGCGCGTCGAAATTCGGCGCACTCGTCGAGAGCGGCATCGTCGATCTGTCGGCCCGCACACAGGGCCGCTGGAACGGCCTGCGCGAAGTGTTGGCCGCGAAGGCGCTGCCCGAGCTCGCGGCGTTGGCCAAGGGCGCGACCGCGGATCTCCAGTTCGGCGATGTCGAGTTGCTGCCGGTGATTCCTGATCCGGAAAAGATCCTCTGCATCGGCGTCAACTATGCGAGCCACGCGGCGGAGGTCGGCCGCGACCTTCCCCCGGCGCCCAGCGTCTTCTCACGCCTGCACAACACGCTGGTGCCGGCGGGCGGAAACATCGTGCGGCCCAAGGCCTCGATCGCCTTCGACTACGAGGGAGAATTGGCGGTCATTATCGGCGAGCGGTGTCGCCATGTTCCGCGCGGTCGCGCGCTCTCGGTGATCGCGGGCTACACCTGTTTCATCGATGCGAGCGTGCGCGATTTCCAGAAGCACTCCGTCACCGCCGGCAAGAACTTCCCCGCGACCGGTCCTCTGGGGCCCTGGATGGTCACGGCCGACGTGGTGACCGATCCGCAGCGGCTCGAACTCACGACGCGACTGAACGGCAATATTGTGCAGCGCGACACGACCGATCACATGATCTTCGACGTCGCCACCCTCATCGAGTATCTTTCGACCGTCACCTGGCTCGAGCCTGGCGACGTCATCGCCACCGGCACGCCCGATGGCGTCGGCCTCGGCCGCAAGCCGCCGCTCTGGATGAAGGGCGGCGACAAGCTCGAGGTGGAGATCTCCGGAATCGGGACCTTGAACGTCAATGTCGTCGACGAGTGATCCGATGAGCCTACCGGCCGACACCGGTGCCAATATCGACGCCAGAGCAGGCGTCGTGCGCGACGCCAAGGTGATCAGCCTGATCACCATGGCGCATTTCGTGAGCCACCTGCATGCCCTGCTGCTGCCGCCGGTCTTCGTGCTGGTGAAGGACTCGTTTGGCGTTGGCTACACCGAGATCGCGCTGGCACTCACCGGCTACAACATCGTCTCGGCGCTGCTGCAGACGCCGGCCGGCTTCCTGGTCGACCGCATCGGACCGCGTATCATGCTCACCGGCGGACTTCTCGTCGCAACGACGGCGACGGCCATGGTGGCGCTGCTGCCGGGCTATTGGACCTTCATCGCAGCTTACGCGCTGCTGGGCGTCGCCAACACCGTCTATCATCCGGCCGACTATTCGATCCTGTCGAGCGTCGACGGCAAGCGCATCGGCAAGGCTTTCTCGATCCACAATTTCTCGGGATACGCAGGCTTCGGCGCGGCGCCCGCGTTCATGATCACCTGCACCGCGCTGTGGGGCTGGCACGGCGCCTACCTCGCCGCCTCGCTGCTGGCGCTTTGCGCAGCCGTCACGCTGATGGCCGCGGGCCACATCCTGCCCAAGGCACCGCGCCGGCCGGTGCCCGCCGCAAAAAACGCGGAGACGAAGGACGGCAAGGTCGGCTGGGACCTGCTGCTGAGCGCGCCCATCCTGCGCAACCTGTTCTTCTTCCTCTGCCTCGGCATGGCCAACGGCGGCATCCAGACCTACTCGGTGGTGTCGCAGCAGGTGATGTTCGGCACGCCGGCGGCGATCTCCAACATCGCGCTCTCGGGCTTCCTGCTGATGAGCGCGGCGGGCGTGCTGCTGGGCGGCGTCATCGCCGATCGCACCGAGCACCACGGCCGCGTAGCCGCGATCGGCTTTGCCTGCACCGCCGTGATGACGATCCTGATGGGCTGGGTCGCCTTGCCCGGTTATGCCCTGATCCTGGTGATGTCGGTGGGCGGCGTGCTGAACGGCATGATCCAGCCGTCGCGCGACATGATGGTGCGCGCGGTCACGCCGCCGGGCTCATTCGGCAAGGTGTTCGGCTTCGTCACGACGGGACTCAATCTCGGCGGCATGGTGGCGCCACTGGCCTATGGCTGGATGATGGATCATGGCCAGCCGCAGATGATCTATGCTGTCGTCACCCTCTTTATTCTCCTGGCGCTGGTGACCGCGATCACCCGCCGCAAACCGGAAGGCTCTCTCCATGGACTCGCTCGCGCCGGCTCTTGATGCCCAGAAGGAAGCCCTGCAGCGCCGCTACGGCGCGGCAGGCATGCCTGCCTCCGGACCGTGGAACGAGGTCATCGCCACGATGCTCGACCACCGCTCGGTGCGCGGCTACAAGCCCGACCCGGTGCCGGCCGGCGCGCTCGAGACCATGATCGCCGCGGCCCAGTCGGCCGCAACCAGTTCCAACATGCAGTGGACGTCGGTGATCGCCACGACCGACCCTGCCAAGAAGAAGGTGCTGGCCGAGATCGCGGGCGGTCAGAAACATATCGAGCAGTGTCCGCTTTATCTGTGCTGGATCGCGGACATGAACCGGCACGTCACGATTTCGGCCGCCGAGCAGGTCGAGTTCCACACCATGCCGTGGCTTGAGACCTTCATGGTCGCCTGCATCGACGTGGCGCTGGCGGCGCAGAATGCCGTGGTCGCCGCCGAATCGCTCGGCCTCAGCACAGTCTATATCGGCGCCATGCGCAACGACCCGGTGCGCGTCGCCGAGCTGTTCAATCTGCCGAAGCAATCCTTTGTCGTGTTCGGCCTCTGCGTCGGCTATGCGGCCGAGAAGTCCGTCGGCGAGGTGAAGCCGCGCCTGTCGCAGGCCGCGATCCTGCACCATGAAAAGTACGACAACTCGGCGGCCCATGCCGAGCGACTGGCGCACGACGAGGAGATGATGCGATTCTCGGCGCGTCACGAGCTGCAGGCCGGCACCTGGACACAGCGTGTCCTCAACCGCCTCGGGCCCCTGAAGTCGATGCAGGGCCGCGAACGCATGCGCGCAGCGCTGGCCAAGCTCGGCTTCGAGATTCGCTGATTGGCCTCGCGCCGCGCGGCACTTCTCGGCCTTCTCGCGTTTTCAGGGGCATCGCCGGCGGCCTCCCAGCAGTGGGTGACCTTCCAGCCCGGCGGCGTGACGGGCTTTCGCGTCGATTTCCCCGGTACACCCACGATCAGCGGCAGCAACGCCGCCGGCACGCGCTACGGCATGTCGGCCACCGTCACCGCCAAGCTCAAGACCGGCGACGGCGTGACGTTCCACATCACCTACACGGCCTATCCCGCCGGCACGGCCTCACGTGAACCCCAGAAGGTGCTCGATACGACGCAGTTCGGCCGCACGGCAGTCGGCAACGCGCAGTCCTTGCGGCGGTTCAGCTTCGACGGCCACCCGGCGCAGCGTACCGTCGTCGACTGGCATGGTCCCCAGCCGCTGATGATCGTGGCGCTGGACGTGACTCGCGGCGACTGGCTCTACTCGGTCTACTGCTTCGCGCCCCGCGGCCAGGAGAACAGCCCCGCGATCGCCCGCTTCCTCGATTCCTTCGCTCTGCTGCCTCAATAGGACTACGACTACGACTTCGGCTCCAGCCAGTCGTGTTCGAGCGTCCGCATCCGGCCGGTGATCGCGAACAGGAAGGCCGTCGACCAGCCGAACAGCAGCAGGCCGTTGGCCCCCTCGATGGCGCCGAACAGGCGCCAACGGTGGTCGAGCACGACGTCGCCATAGCCTATCGTCGTGAAGCTGGTCGTCGAGAAATAGAGCGCCGATTCGAAATCGGACAGCGCCCCGATGGTCAGGTAGGCGAAGGCGTAGGACCAGATCTCGACCGTGTGGATCGCGACCAGCCCGAGCACCACGAACAGGATCGCCGCGCCCTGGCCCGTCCACTTCTCGTGGGCACGAAACCGGTGGCCGCTGCGGCGGAGCAGCCAGATCAACCCCAGCAGCCCGATGAAATGAATCGTGACCGTCAGCCCCACCATGAACGTGGCAAGAATGAAGTTCGCGATCATCCGTGCGGCACCAGGATCTGGCGCACCGTGGCCACGTCCTGCAGCCGGTCGAAGCCTTCGTTCAGCTCGTCGAAGCCGATGCGCTTGCTCACCATGCGGTCGACCGGCAGCTTGCCCTGCTGGTAGAGCGCGATGAAGCGCGGGATGTCGCGTACCGGCACGCAGCTTCCCATGTACGAGCCCTTGATCGTCTTCTCCTCGCTAACGAGCTGGCTCTGCTTGAAGGAGAAATCCGCGGCGATCGGCGAGAGGCCGGCGGTCACGGTCGTGCCGCCCCAGCGCGTGACGAGATAGGCCGTCTCCATCGCCTTGATGGTGCCCGCGAGGTCGAAGGCATAGTCGACACCGCCGTTGGTGAGGTCCCGCACCTGCTTGATATGATCGGCATCCTTGGCGTTCACCGTGTCGGTGGCGCCGAGCTGGCGCGCGAGACCGAGCTTGTCGTCGCTGAGATCGATGGCGACGATGCGGCTCGCGCCCGCCAGCACCGCACCCAGCAGGCCCGAGAGGCCGACGCCGCCCAGACCGACGATGGCAACCGTGCTGCCGGGCTGGATCTGCGCGGTGTTCACGACCGCACCCACGCCCGTCACGACCGCGCAGCCGAACAGGGCGGCGACGTCGAGCGGCAGGCTCTTGTCGATCACGACGATCGAACCGCGATCGACAACGGCATATTCCGCGTAGCACGACACGCCGGAATGATGGTTCACCGGCTTGCCGTCGAGATGCAGGCGATGATGGCCCGACAGCAGCTGTCCGGCCGCCCGCGGCGTGATCGAGCGCTCGCAGATGTAGGGCCGTCCCTCGAGGCAGCGCCGGCAGCGGCCGCAGCTCACGTTGAAGGTGAAGCAGACGTGATCGCCCTTCTTCACGTCATGAACGCCCGCACCCAGCTCGACGATCTCGCCCGCGCCCTCGTGGCCGAGCACGATCGGCACGGGCCGCGGCCGGTCGCCGTTGATCAACGACAGGTCGGAGTGGCAGAGCCCGCCGCCGCCCACTTTCACCAGCACCTCGCCTTCGCCCGGCGGATCGAGATCGACCTCGACGACGTGGATCGGCTTGGATTTGGCGAACGGCCGCGGCGCGCCGCACACCGTCAGGACTCCGGCTTTTATTTTCATCAGCTGATTCCTCCATCGACACGGACGATGGAGCCCGTGGTGAAACTCGATTGGCTCGACGCCAGGTAAAGCGCGGCGGTGACGATCTCTTCCGGCCGGCCGCTGCGCTGCAGCGCCGCCGTCGCATTCTTCTTGTGCTCCTCCGGCCACGCCTTGCTGACGTCGGTCAGGAAGCGGCCGGGCGAAATCGTGTTCACCCGCACCTTGGGCCCGTACTCGAAGGCGAAGGCCTCGGTGACGGCGTTGAGCGCGGCCTTGGCGCCGGCATAGGGCGCGATCTGCGGCCGGGGCCTGAGCGCACCCGCACTGGAGATGTTGATGATCGACCCGCCGTCGCCTGCCGCCATGCGGCTGCCGACCAGCGACATCAGGCGGAACGGCCCCTTGAAGTTCAACGACACGATGCGGTCGAACAGGCTCTCCGGCGTGTCGAGCGACGACGGTGCGAGCGGTGATGAGCCTGCATTGTTGACCAGGATGTCGACCTTGCCGAAGGCCGCGTAGGCAGCCTCCACCAGCCCGTCGAGCTCCGGCCAGTTACCGACGTTGCACGCATGGACCGCGGCCTGCCGGCCCATCGCCCTCACCTCGGCCGCGACCTTCTCGCACGCCTCATGCTTTCGGCTGGTGATAAAGACGTCGGCGCCGTGGGCCGCAAAAGCCTTTACCATCTGATACCCCAGCCCGCGGCTGCCGCCGGTGACCAGCGCCACCTTGCCCGTGAGGTCAAAAAGATCGCTCATTTACCGCCCATGGGACCGACTCAAGACGTTTGACGCTGGCATGTCACTTGCTAAGTGTATTGTGGAGCGAAACACACTGCCGGACGTGAGCAGACCAAGATGAGCATACACGTCGCCCTTCATCATCGGACGACCTACACCTACGACCGGTTTGTCGCCCTGGGTCCGCAGATCGTGCGCCTGCGCCCGGCGCCACACAGCCGTACGCCGATCCTGTCCTATTCGCTGACGGTCGAGCCCAAGGAACACTTCATCAACTGGCAGCAGGATCCGCAGGGAAACTATCTCGCCCGGCTGGTGATCCCCGAGAAGACGAAGAAGTTCGAGGTCACGATCGATCTCGTGGCCGACATGGCCGTCACCAACCCGTTCGATTTCTTCCTGGAGCCCGAGGCCGAAACCTACCCCTTTGCCTACGACGCCTCGCTCACCGAGGAGATCGCGCCCTTCCGCAAGGTCGAGGCGCCGGGGCCGTTGCTGCAGGCATGGCTGGCGAAAGTTGATCGCAAGACGAAGGTGCGCACCATCGATTTCCTGGTCGGCCTCAACGCACGCCTGCAGCAGGAGATCGGCTACATCGTCCGCCTGGAGCCGGGCATCCAGACCTTCGAGAACACGCTCGAGAGCGCCAAGGGATCTTGCCGCGACACCGGCTGGCTGCTCGTCGCGATCCTGCGCCACCTCGGATTCGCCGCGCGCTTTGCCTCCGGCTACCTGATCCAGCTCAAGCCCGACGAGAAACCGCTCGAAGGCCCCGAGGGGCCGACCGGCGACTTCACCGACCTCCATGCGTGGTGTGAAGTCTATCTGCCGGGCGCCGGCTGGATCGGACTCGATCCGACCTCCGGCCTCCTCGCGGGCGAAGGCCATATTCCGCTGGCCTGCACACCCGAGCCGTCGAGCGCCGCGCCGATCGAGGGCGCGGTCGAGAAGAGCGAAGTCGAGTTCGAGCACGAAATGTCGGTGAGCCGCGTGCGCGAGACGCCGCGCACCACCCGGCCCTACACCGACGAGCAGTGGAAGAAGCTGCTGTGCACCGGCCAGAAGATCGAGCGCGACATCCGGAAGAACGACCTGCGCCTCACCATGGGCGGCGAACCGACCTTCGTGTCGATCGACGACATGGATGGCGCCGAATGGAATACGCTGGCGCTCGGCCCGGAGAAGCGACGCCTCGCGGGCGTCCTCTTCCGCAAGCTCGCCGACCGCTTCGCCAAGGGCCCGCTGCTGCACTTCGGCCAGGGCAAGTGGTACCCCGGGGAGCAACTGCCGCGCTGGGCACTCAGCTGCCACTGGCGCAAGGACGGCGAGAAGATCTGGCGCGACCCAGCGCTCGTGGCCCTCGAGTCCAAGCCCAGCGGCGCCACCGCCGAGACGGCCAATCGCTTCGCCGCGGCGCTCGCCGAACGCCTGCAGCTCGATCCCGGCTATCTCTTCGAGGCCTTCGAGGACACCTGGTATTATCTGTGGCGGGAGCGGCGGCTGCCGAGCAATGTCGAGGTCGACGCCAACAAGGCGAGGGACGCGATGGAACGCGCCCGCATCTCGAAGATCTTCGAGAAGGGCCTCGAGACGCCGGCCGGCACGGTGTTGCCGATCGCGCGCGTGCACAACGGCCGCAGCAGATGGCGCAGCGGGCTTTGGTTCCTGCGCTCGGAGAAGTGCTACCTCATCCCGGGCGATTCGGCGCTGGGCTACCGCCTGCCGCTCGACTCGCTGCCGTGGGCACTGCCCGCCGACACCGACGTCATCGCCGAGCCCGATCCCATGGTGCTGCATCCGGCGCTTCCGCCGCTCGACTCGTTCCGGCGCGCGCCGCTGCTGCGCCAGCAGCGGCCGGGCGTGCCCGCCGATGGCAATGACAAAGCCGACGGCGACGCGGCGACGCGCGAGGCCTGGAAACGTGTCCTGGCGGCGGATCTCGCGGCCAAGCCCGGCGTGGGTTCATCCGCCGCCGGGATCGTGCGGACGGCGATGTCCTTCGAGGCGCGCGACGGGCATCTGCACGTCTTCATGCCGCCGACCGAGCGCACCGAGGACTATCTCGACCTCGTTACCGCGATCGAGGACACCGCCGAGGAACTCGGCCAGCCGGTATTCATCGAGGGCTATGGCCCGCCGGGCGGCGACGCGCGCCTGCAGAATTTCAGCGTCACGCCCGACCCCGGCGTGATCGAGGTCAACATCCACCCGTCGGGAAACTGGCAGGAGCTCGTCGAGAAGACCGCCATCGTCTACGACGAGGCGCGCACGACGCGGCTCGGCGCGCAGAAGTTCATGATCGACGGCCGCCACACCGGCACCGGCGGCGGCAACCACATGGTGCTGGGCGGAGCGTCGGCGGCCGACTCGCCGCTCTTGCGCCGGCCCGACTTGCTGAAGAGCCTGCTCGGCTACTGGCTCAATCATCCGTCGCTGTCGTATCTCTTCTCGGGCCTGTTCATCGGTCCGACCAGCCAGCATCCACGCATTGACGAGGCGCGCAACGACGCGCTGCACGAGCTCGAGATCGCCTTCCGCCAGGTCGAACCCGGCAAGCAGACGCCGCCGTGGCTGGTCGACCGCATCTTCCGCAACCTGCTGGTGGATGCGACCGGCAACGCGCACCGCACCGAATTCTGCATCGACAAATTGTTCACGCCCGACGCGGCCGCCGGCCGGCGCGGCCTGCTCGAACTGCGCGCCTTCGAGATGCCGCCGCACTGGCAGATGAGCGTGGCGCAGCAGGCGTTGTTGCGCGGCCTGATCTCGGCATTCTGGGACAAGCCCTACGAGAAGAAGCTGAGCCGCTGGGGCACGCGCCTGCACGACGACTTCATGCTGCCGCACTTCGTGCAGCAGGATTTCGAGGACGTGCTGGCCGATCTCGGCGCGGCGGGCTACCCGTTCGATCCGCAGTGGTTCGCGCCGCACTTCGAGTTCCGCTTCCCGCTGGTGGGCGAAGTGGCGCAGCGCGGCATCGAGATGGAACTGCGCAACGCACTCGAGCCGTGGCACGTGCTGGGCGAAGAGCCCGGCGGCGGCGGCACGGTGCGCTACGTCGACAACACCGTCGAGCGCCTGCAGGTCAAGGTCGCGGGCCTGAACGACGCGCGCCACAGCATCGCCTGCAACGGCTATCGCCTGCCTCTGCACGCGACGGGCAACGCCGGCGAATATGTGGCGGGGGTGCGCTATCGCGCGTGGGCGGCGCCGAATTCGCTGCATCCCACGATCGGCGTGCATGCCCCCCTCGTGTTCGACATCCATGATGGCTGGAGCGGTCGCGCGATCGGCGGCTGCACCTATCATGTGTCCCATCCGGGCGGCCGCAACTACGACAAGGTGCCGGTCAACGCCAACGAGGCCGAGGCCCGGCGCCGCGCGCGCTTCTTCCCGATCGGCCATACCGCCGGCCCCATGGAGGCGCCGCGGACGATCGACAACCCCGAACATCCCCTGACGCTCGACCTGCGCCGGGCCTAGGCCGGGGAATGGGTCTGCCTGCGCCGGTAGACCCCGCCCGATTCGCATGCGAGTCTAAGGGGTTATGGAAGCGTTACGCGGCCTGAAGTCCTCGCCGGACAGCGCCTACGACGAGCTGGTCACCGGCCAGAAGTCGATCCGCTACCACTGGCAAGGCATCCTGAGCGTCATCCGTTCGCTGCCGAGCAGCGAGCAGGGCGGCGGCATGGCCGAGCGCGTGGAAAGCGCGCGCCGGCAGCTCCAGGAATCGGGTGCCACGGTCAACCTGCTCGACGAGCGCGGAACCCCCGGCTGGACCTTCGATCCGCTGCCCTTCGTGGTGGCGCCCAACGAATGGGAAGCCATCGAGCGCGGGCTGATCCAGCGCGCGACGCTGCTGGACGGCATGCTGGCCGATCTCTACGGGCCGCAGACCCTGCTCAAGGACAAGCTCGTGCCGCCGATGCTGGTTCACGCCAACCGGCACTTCCAGCGCGCCTGCCGGGTCACCGACGGCGCGGCGCCGGCACGCCATCTCGCGCAATACGCCGTCGACCTTGTGCGCCAGGGCGACGGCCGCTGGTATGTGCTGGCCGATCATACCGAGGTGCCGTCGGGTATCGGCTATGCGCTGGAGATGCGCCGCGTTCTGGCGCGCAGCCTGCCCGAAGCCTTCCGCTCGATTCCCGTGCGGCACCTGCGGCCCTTCGTCGACCGCTGGAACGAATCGCTGAGCGCACTTGCGCCAGCCGACGTGACGCGGCCCACCATGGCGGTACTGACTCCGGGTTCGCTCTCGTCGACCTACTTCGAGCATGTCTATCTGTCTCGCAGTCTCGGCGTGCCACTGGTCGAGGGCGGCGATCTCGTGGCGCGCGACGGCCAGGTCTCGATCAAGACGCTGACCGGACTGCGGCCCGTGCACGTGCTGCTGCGCCGCCTCGACTCGGCCTTCGCCGATCCGCTCGAGCTACGCGCGGATTCGGCACTCGGTGTCACCGGGCTCGTCGAGGCGACGCGCACTGCGCGCATTGCGCTCGCCAACGCGCTGGGCTCGGGCGTCGTCGAGACGCCGGCGATGATGCCGTTCCTCGAACGCCTCTCGCAGAAGCTGCTCAACCAGAAGCTCGAGATTCCCTCGCTCGACGTGTGGTGGCTGGGCGAGCCCTCGGCATACGCATTCGTCATGGCCAATCTCGACGGCATGATCGTGCGGCCTTGCCTGGGACAGGACCGTGAGCCGATTATCGTGGGGATGCTCGAGCCCGCCGCCCGCAAGGTGCTCGAGGACAAACTCCGCAGCCAGCCCGGGCATTACGTCGCGCAGTATCCGGTGGTGCCCTCGCTCAGCCCCAAGTGGGATGGCAAGGGCCTGGCGCCGTCCGCCGTGGTGATGCGCTGCTTCGTGATCTCCGAGGGCTACAGCTATCGCGTGCTGCCGGGCGGCCTCGCGCGGGAGCCGATGGGCGACACGGCGCTGGCGAGCCTCGGCCGCCTGAACGGCACGCTGAAAGACGTCTGGGTGCTGACCGAGGATGCCGCCGACGTGCAGCTTCCCGCCGGCCGGCGCTTCCACCAGATTTCCGTCGACCGCGGCGGCGCCGACCTGCAAAGCCGTGCCGCCGACAATCTGTACTGGCTCGGCCGCTATATCGAGCGCCTCGACAACGACGCGCGCCTGCTGCGTACCACCGTGACCCGCGTGGCGCAGGGCGCGATGGGCGCGCGCGACCTGGCCGAAGTGCGCCTGCTCGGCAAGCTGCTCGACCGCGCCAACCTGATGGATCCCTCCGCGGCCCTCTCGATGCCCGAGAGCGCCGCCTTCCAGCAGGGGCTGGCGACCGTGGCATCGGAGACCCGCGGCCTGCCCAAGATGCTCGACTCGATCCAGCGCCTGACCGGCACGCTGCGCGACCGCTTCTCGTCGGACATGAACGCCGCCGTCGGTCCGCTGCTGACGAACGTTCGCCAGAAGCTCCTGGAAGCGCGCGGCAACCTCGATCCCCTGCTGGCCGCACTCGACGACATCGTGCGCTTCGTCTCCACGCTCTCGGGCCTGGCGCAGGAGAACATGACGCGCGGCACCGGCTGGCTTTTCCTCGATCTCGGCCGCCGCCTCGAGCGCAGCCAGTTCGTGCTCACCTCCGCGCTCGCCCCCTTCAACCAGTCGCCGATCGACTGGGACGCCGCGATGCGCATTGCACTTGAGCTTTGCGACAGCACCATCACCTATCGCACGCGCTATCTCGGCCAGCTTCAGCCGGCGCCCGTGCTCGATCTCGTGATGCTGGACGATTCCAATCCGCGCGCGCTCGCCTTCCAGCTCAACGCGATCCACAGCCACCTGCAGCGGCTGGGCGAGGCGAGCGGGGCCTATGTGCCTGATGCATTGGAATCCCTGCACGGCGACCTCGCCCGCGTCGTGCAATTGTTCGGCGGCGAAGAGCAGGCGTGGCGTCACGAAGGGCTGGCGCTCGCCATGCTGCGCGAGATCACCGAGGACACCGAGCGGCAGATCGAAGACCTGTCGGAGGCGATCACGCGCGCCTATTTCAGCCACGTGCCCGCTGCGCAGGCGGTCGGTTCGATGAGTGGCGGCTCCATGACGGACGGGCGCTAGCGATGCATTACCTGCTTTCGCACCGCACCTCGTACAGCTACGCCTCGACGGTAGACTCGGCACAGCACATCGCGCATCTGCGGGCCCGGGCATTCCCCGGCCAGAGCGTGACATCGATCGGCATCACGACCAGCCCGGAGCCCGCGCTGGCCGTCCAGCATGTCGACCATTTCGGAAACCTGATCGACATCTACCGCATCGACACGCCGCACACCCGCTTCGACATCGAAGTGCGCGCCGAGGTCGATGTGCGCTTTCCCGATCCGCCGCCAATGAAAGACACGCCGCCGTGGGAAGAGGTGCGGGCGGCATTGATCGGCGGCGGCTTCCCGACACCGATCGAGGCCAGCGAATTCGTCTACGAGTCGCCGCTGGTGCCGATCGATGCGGCGCTGCGCGAGTACGGCGCAAAGTCATTCACGCCGGACCGGCCGATCCTCGCGGCGGCGTCCGACCTCATGAAGCGCATCAAGGCCGACTTCGGATACCATCCCGGCGCTACCGACATCTCGACACCGCTGGCCGATGTGTTCAGCGGCAAGGAAGGCGTTTGCCAGGACTTCGCCCACGTGATGATCGCGGCCTGCCGGGCGCACGGGATCGCTGCCGGCTATGTCTCGGGTTACATCCGCACGGTCCATTCCAAGGAAGAAGCGGCGCTGCGCGGCAGCGACGCCAGCCACGCCTGGGTCGCGGTGTGGTGCGGCGACAAGGCGGGCTGGGTCCATCTCGACCCGACCAACGACCTGATCGCGAAAGAGGATCATGTCGCCGTGGCCTGGGGCCGCGACTTCTCCGACGTGAGCCCGCTGCGCGGCGTGATCCTGGGCGGCGGGAGCCACTCCTACGGCGTCGACGTGACGCTGATCCCTACGGTTTAGCCCCTTCCGGCCGCCGCAGCATCCAGGCGGCAAACGACAGGTCGGCAGCCTCGGGCTTGCCGTCCATGCGGACCTTGCAGGGATAGGCGGTGCCCGCATCGACGGCGATCACTTCCGCGGGCACCCACTGGCCTTCATGCGAGGCCGTGACCCGATCGCCCACGCTGCAGGCGGTGAGGCCCTTCGCGCGCAGCGGATCTTCTTTTTCCTTCCACGCTTCCTTGGGATTGCCGGGGACGGGCGGATGTTGCGTCTGCGCGAGCGATGGTAAGGCCCACAAGAAGACCAGAGCCAAAGCGATCGCTCCTCTCATGGCCGTGCGTCTTCTGTCCGCAATCTCCAGGGCGGGACCGAAACATCGCCCGAGGGCGGCCGGCCGATGAAATGCACCCGGCACGGACTGACCACCGTTTGATCCTCCGACACCTCGACCACCTGCGCCGAGATCCAGCGGTTCTCGTACTCGGCCAGCACGCGGTCTCCCACCTTGCAGGCCTTCAGCCCTTTGGCCTTCATCTGCTCTTCGGTTTCGCGCGAGGCATCGCCGGGACTGGACGATACCGGCGGCGGGCCTATGCCCAGCAATCCCGGCGCCTGCATCGGCGCCAGGGTCTGCGCCGCGGCCGGCGTTGCGCAGACAATAGCAGCGGCAGCGGTGACCGCGCGCAGCATCAGCCCAGCCACTCCTTGGTCGCTTTGGTGTAGTCGGCTTCGCGGGTCACCCGCTTCATCATCTCGGCGTCGGCCACGCCCTTCAGCTTGCCGGGCTGCACGCCATCGCGCAACGCCTGCAACGTGTCGTGCACCGCCTTCACGGCGGCGGCGAAGGGCTGGTGGCCCTGCAGCGCGATGCGCACGCGTCTGGCGGAAAGATAATCGAGGTCGGTGAGGTCGCCCGACACGCCGCCCATGATGATCGGCAGCGTGGTCGCGGCCGAGATCGCGTCGAGTTCGGCGCGGGTCTTGATGCCGACGAAGAACAGCGCGTCGACACCCACGGCCTCATAGGCCTTGCCACGCGCGATGGCGTCGTCGAGGCCTGTGATCTGGATGGCGCTGGTGCGGCCGGCGATCGACAGCAGCGGATCCTGGCGTCCGGCGAGCGCCGCCTTCATCTTGCCGACGCCTTCGGCGATCGAAACAAGACGCGGCTTGGTCGTACCGAACGGGTTGGGCAGATCGGTGTCCTCGATGCTCATGCCGGCGATGCCCGCGGTCTCGAGTTCCTCGACCGTGCGCTTCACCGAGAGGGCGTTGCCGTAGCCATGGTCGGCATCGACCATCAGCGGCAGGTTGCCGGCACGATTGATGCGATAGGCCTGGTCCGCGAATTCGCTCAGCGTAAGCACGATCAGGTCGGGCGCGCCCAGCACGGCCATCGAAGCAACGGAGCCCGCGAACATGCCGAGCTCGAAGCCGATGTCCTCGGCAATGCGCGCGGAGATCGCGTCGTAGACCGAGCCCGGATGGACACAACGGCTGCCATTGAGAACAGCGCGAAAGCGTTGACGACGGTCGGTCCAGTTCATGAAGCGAAATCCCCAATGATCGACTATAGCTGCATTTCGAGGGGCAAACCGGCCACTCTTCCGCGGGCCCCGGCGAAGGCGTAGCGTTCTTAGCATCGGCGAGGCGGAGGCGCGACGCCCGACGAATAAAAGAACAGGCGCCGCGGGAGAGAAACGCCATGTTCGAGCTACTCGATCGACAAACACGCTTGACCGGAAACCAGCGAAAGATCCTCGCCGCCGCCATTATCGGCGATGCGCTGGAGTTTTTCGACTTCTTCCTGATTGCCTTCGTGCTGCCCTTCCTGATCGGGCCGTGGAAACTCAACTTCGGACAGTCCGCCACGGTGCTGATGAGCTCCGGCATTGGTGCCATCCTCGGCGCCTACATCTGGGGCTGGCTCGCCGACAAGTTCGGTCGGCGCAAGGTCTTCATCGGCACGGTGCTGAACTTCTCGTTCGCCACCGGCCTGCTCTACTTCACGCCGGACAACGGCTGGATCTACCTCACGATCATGCGATTCTTCGTGGGCTTCGGCGTCGGCGGCCTCTATTGCGTCGACCTGCCGCTGGTCCAGGAATTCATGCCGACCAGCAAGCGCGGCTTCATCGGCGGGCTCGTGACCTGCGTGATCCCACTCGGCACCGGCCTCGGCGCGGTGCTCGCAGCCTTCATCCCCGCCGACCAGTGGCGCCTGCTGTTCGCGATCGGCGTGCTGCCGGCGCTACTGGTGCTGCTGGTCCGCATCTGGGTGCCGGAGTCGCCCCGGTGGCTCGCCCGCCAGGGCCGCGGCGAGGAAGCCCGCAGCGCGCTTGCTTGGGCGCTCGAGGTCGATCCCAAGTCGCTCCCGATGCCGGGTCCCGTACCAGCGACGGCACAAGGCGGGTGGGCTGACCTGTTCAAGTATCCGCGCAGCCTGCTGGTCTCGTGGCTCGGCAATGCCGGCGCACAGACCGGCGTCTATGGCCTCACCCTGTGGGCGCCCACCCTGTTCGTGCTGCTGCTCAAGGTCACCCCGCAGGAGGCCGCGAAGATGATGATCCTCTGCACGGTGAGCGGATTCATTGGCCGCCTCTCCTTCTCCTGGTTCTCGGAGCGGATCGGACGGCGAAACGCGGGCGGGCTGCTGGGACTGGGCGCCGGTGTGCTGACGATCGTCGCGGGCCAAAATTACGACGTGATGTGGATGGGCGTCTCGGCGTTCTGGATCCTGCTGGCGATCACCTACTTCTTCGCCGACGGCGGTTTCGCCATCGTCGGACCCTACGCTGCCGAAATCTGGCCCTCGCACCTCAAAACGTCGGGGATGGGCTCGGCCTATGGCTTCGGCGGCATCGGCAAGATCATCGGTCCGGTCGGCCTCGCCCTGATCGTGGGCTCCAGCAACTATGTGAAACCCGACGTTCCGCTACCGCAGATGCCAACGGCTTTTCTCTATCTCGGCTGCTGGTTCCTGATGGCCGGGGCGGTCTATTATTTCTTCGGGCTGGAAACCAAGGGCAAGTCGCTCGAACAGATCGACCGCGAATTGGCCGCCGGCGCCGCGGACTAACCTCGAACCTGGAGAATACGCCTTGGACACGTCGATCCCGTCTACCGCCGATCTTGCCGGTGACCCGAGCGTGATCTCGCGTGCCCAGGCGCTTCGTCCCATGGTCGCCGCGGCGGCCGACGAAACCGAGGAGCGGCGCCGCCTTGCACCGGCGCTGCTCGACAAGCTCCACGAGGCGAAGATGTTCCGCCTCCTCATGCCCAGGACAACGGGCGGGATCGAGACCGATCCCATCACGTTCTTCCACGTGATCGAGACGATCTCGAGCGGCGACGCCTCGACCGCCTGGTGCCTCAGCCAGGCCGGCGGCTGCTCCATGTCGGCAGCCTATCTCGATCTGCCGGTCGCCCAGGAGATCTTCGGCAACGATCCGCGCGCCGTGCTGGCCTGGGGACCTGGTCCCAAGGTCAAGGCAGTCGAATGCGAGGGCGGCTACAAGGTCACCGGCGTCTGGGCCTTCGCTTCCGGCGGACGGCACGCGACGTGGCTGGGCGCGCACTGCCCGATCTACAGGGCCGACGGCTCGCCCAGACTTGGCGACAACGGCAAGCAGCTCGAGCGCACCATGCTGGTCCGCTCGACCGACGTCGAATGGACCGACATCTGGCACACGGTCGGGCTGCGCGCGACCGCCAGCGACCAGTTCGCGCTGAACGATTTCTTCGTGAAGGCCGATCATTCGATCACGCGCGATTTCGACAAGGAATGCCGCGAAAGCGGCCCGCTCTACCGCATGGGTGCTGGCACCTGCTACCAGGTGGGCTTCTCGGGCGTGGCCTGCGGCATCGCCAAGGCGGCGCTCGACGATTTCATCGACATGGCGCGCAACAAGGTGCCGCGCGGGGCGAAGTATCCCCTGCGCGACAACGCCGTCGTGCAGTCCAACATCGCCCAGGCCGTGATCAACGTGCGCGCCGCGCGGGCCTACCTGCTGCAGTCGATGGCCGCGATCTGGAAGGACCTGCAGGCCGGCAAGACCATCTCCGTCGAGCAGCGCATCGTCATTCGCGGCGCGGCAACAAACGCAATCCACAAGGCGCGCGAAGCGGTCGACACCGTCTACAATGCCGCCGGCGCCACCGCGATCTTCGAGAACCAGCCGCTGGAGCGGCGCTTCCGCGACATCCACACCGTCACGCAGCAGTTGCAGGGACGGCTCAGCCATTTCGAAACCGTCGGCGCCTTCATGCTGGGCGCCGAAGCAGACCTCACCTTCGTCTAGGAGTATCCATCATGCCGCTCGGCATTCTGCAGCACTACACGATCGAGCCGTCCAACCTCGAAGCCACCAAGGAATTCTATTGCGACGTTCTGGGCCTCGAGAACGGCGACCGTCCGCCGCTCGGCTTCCCCGGCTACTGGCTCTATTCCGGCGGCGTGCCGACCGTGCACCTGCTGGGCGAACGCAAGCCGCGCGAGGGCATCGTGGTGCGCGGCACGGAGAAGAAGTTCGACAACACCGGCCGCTTCGACCACATCGCCTTTTCCGCGAGCGACCTGCCGGGCGTGCGCAAGCGCCTCGAGACCAAGGCCGTGAAGTATCGCGAGCAGGTGTTGCCGCGCACCGGCGGCACACAGATCTTCCTCTACGATCCCGATGGCGTGGGCGTGGAACTCAACTTCGACCCGAGCGAGACCCCGGCCGACAAGCGCGCCGAAGCCGCCAAGAAGTAGCCCGTGATCACCTCGATCGAGATCAAGGCCGTCGAGCCTCTGGCGGACGGCGCGCCGTTCGGCGCGGCCGGTGCCTATGAGCGCGTGATCGGAGTCGCCAAGGGCGAGGTCGATCCCAAGGCGCCCCAGAACCAGGGCATCGCCCTGATCGACAAGGCGCCGCTCAACGCCGACGGCAAGGTCGAGTACGCGACCGACTTCTTCATCCTGCGGCCAAAGGATCCGGCCAAGGGCAACGGCCGCATCCTCTACGAGGTCAACAACCGCGGCCGCAAGATGCTGATCGGCAACCTTTGCGACGGCCCGCAGGGCATGAACGCCCCCAAAACGGCGGCCGACGTAGGCAACGGCTTTCCGCTGCGCCAGGGCTGGACGATCGTGTGGTCCGGTTGGGATCCCGACGCACCGCGCGCCAACATGGGCCTCGGCCTCACCGCGCCCGTCGCGACCGACAATGGCCAGCCGATCGTGCAGACCGTGCGGGACGAGTTCGTCTCCGGCACGCGCGGCGGCGCGCTCGAAGCCTTCAAGCTTTCCTACGAGATGGCGACGCAGGAAGGTGCCAAGCTCACGATCCGCGAGCGCCAGACCGACGCGCCGCAGGAAATCGCCTGGACGGCGATCGATGCCAAGTCGATCAAGCTTGCCGACGGAAAGCCGAAGCCCGGCTTCCTCTACGAGTTTACCTACCAGGGCACCAAGCCCAAGGTGCAGGGGCTGGGGTTCGCCGCGACCCGCGACTTCGTGAGCTTCCTGCGGAACGCGCCGGCGGGCCGTGCGGCGACGGGCGGACCGATCACGCATGCACTGGCCATCGGCTTCAGCCAGGCCGGGCGCTATCTGCGCCACCATATCTCCGAGGGCTTCAATCGCGACGAGCAGGGCGGCAAGGTCTTCGACGGCATCTACAGCCACATCGCGGGCGTGGGCCGTCTCTTCTTCAACGTGCCGTTCTCCCAGCCGGCGCGCACCAGCACGCAGCACGAGGATCACACCGCGCCCGAAGCCTGGTTCCCGTTCAGCACCGCCACGCTGGAAGATCCGTTCACCAAGCAGAAGGGCTCGGTGTTCCGGGGCGACGGTTGCGACCCCAAGCTGATCGAGACCAACACCTCGACCGAATACTGGCAGAAGGGTGCATCCCTGCTCACGACCGATCCGCTCGGCCGCACGGACGTCGAGTTGCCGCAGAACAGCCGCGCCTACATGATCGCGGGTACGCAGCATGGCGGTCGCGCCGGCGCCACGACGGATGCCGGCCCCAACGTCAATCCGCGCAACCCGCACAATCCCATGCCTGCCGTCCGCGCCCTTCTCGTGGCGCTCGACGATTGGGTCGTGAAAGGCATCGCGCCGCCGCTAAACCGCCTGCCGACCCTGAAGGACGGCACCTTGGTCGAGCCCGACAAGACAGGCTTCCCGGCGATACCGGGCGCGGCGGTGGTCAAGGTGACCAACCTGGTCAAGCCACCGTCAGGGGCCGGCGCCTATCGCACCCTGGTGAGCAAGGTCGACGCCGACGGCAACGAAGTGGCGGGCATTCGCCTTCCCGACATCGCCGTGCCGCTCGCGGCCTACACCGGCTGGAACGAATACAAGCCGCCGTATCCCAGGGGCGAGCTGGCGGATCGCGACGGTAGTTACTTCGCCTTCCCGCCCGAGAAGATCGCCGCGCGCTACGGCAACCGCGCCGGCTATGTCGCGAAAGTGCGCGACACCGTCGAACAGCTGAAGAAGGACCGGTTCCTCCTGCAGGAGGATGCCGACCGCTACATCGAGCGCGCGCAGAAGGATGAACGCGTCGCGCCTTAATCCGATCAGGGGGAGTAACGACCATGGGTAAGCGAATTGCAGTCGTCGGCGTCGGCGCGCTCGGCGGATATGTCGGCGGCTGGCTGGCGCACACCGGCGAGGACGTCACCCTGATCGATTTCTGGCCGGAGAACATCGAGACCATCCGCAGCAAGGGCCTGATGCTCGACGGCGTGACGCCGGAAGAGAAGATTACGGTCAAGAACGCCAAGACCATGCATCTCACCGAGATGGAGGCGCTCAGCCGCCAGAAGCCGATCGACATCGCCTTCGTGTCGATGAAGTCGTACGACACCGAGTGGGCGACGCAGCTCATCAAGCAGTACCTGGCGCCGGACGGCTACGTCGTCTCGCTGCAGAACTGCCTGAACGAAGAGCGCATCGCGGGCGTGGTCGGCTGGGGCAAGACCGTGGGCATGGTGGCCTCGCTGATCTCGGTCGACATGTACGAGCCCGCCACCATCCGCCGCACTGTCGCCAAGGGCGGCGACAAGCACACGGTGTTCCGCGTCGGCGAGGTCCATGGCCGCATCACCAAGCGCGTCGAGGAACTGCGCGACATGGTCGGCCGCATCGATTCGGCCAAGACCACGACCAACCTCTGGGGCGAGCGCTGGTCCAAGCTCTGCCAGAACGGCATGAAGAACGGCGTCTCCGCCGCGACCGGTATGACGGGCTTCGATTGCGACCGCAACGACGCCGTCCGCCGCTTCTCGATCAAGCTGGGCGGCGAGGCCGTGCGCGTCGGCCAGGCGCTGGGCTACCACATCGAGAAGATCGGCAAGATGGAGCCCGAGACGCTTGCGAAGGCCAGCGAAGGCGACAAGGCGGCGCTCGACGAGATCGAGACGATCCTGCGGCCGGGTTCCAACACCAACCCCAACCCGCGCGCCGACATCCAGCGCCCGTCGATGGCCCAGGACATCCGCAAGGGCCGCCGCACCGAGATCGAATTCATGAACGGCTACATCGCCGACCGCGGCAATTACATCGGCGTTCCGGCGCCGACGCACACCAAGCTCACCGAGATCGTGAAGAAGGTCGAGCGCAAGGAACTGAAGGCCGCCGCGTCGCTGCTCGGCGGCTGATCCTCCAGCCGTCTATTCGTACAGGTATCCGACCGGCAGGCCTTCGGCGCGCTGCGGACGAAGATCCTGCCGCGTGATGATCTGTCCCGCGAGACCGTCGATCTCGGCGCGCTGCGTCGGCGTCCATTTGCGCAGGTTTTCGATTCCGTCCAGGAGCCCCAGGCGCAGGATCTGCGTGTTCTCGGCCATCCCGACCAGGGTGGCCGCGCCCTTGCCCGCGGTGATCGTGTCGCCCGCACCGAGTTCCAGGACTTTGCCCGAGCCGTCCTTGAATTCGGCCGTCCCGCGAATGACTCGATGTACGACGTTTTCCCCCCTGGTGAGGGTCGACACGCCCGCCAGCGCCGACGGTCTCTTGGGCAGGAGAGACTGACCCCGCGGATCGGTCGCGATGATGTGGCCGGTCACGAGATGACCGCTCGGCACCTCGATCCCGAGGTCGCGCACGTAAATGGGCATGCTCGACTTCACCTTGTCGCCCGGCAGTGGCCGATAGGCGGCCTCCAGCGCCAGCGGGTCCTGGCACCAGAAGCCGGCATCGGCCGGCCGGTCGTGCAAGGGATGACTCCAGGCCACCCGCGGCGTCTCGGCCTCGACGATGCGATCCGATGGCACGATCGTCGGATTTGGAAAGGCTGCCGGCTCGGTGATGAAGGCCTCGAGGAACTTGCCCGAGTAACCCATCGATATCGGATCCGGCACCGCGGTCTGCGGCGTCTTCAGGTTCGCTTCCGTCAGCAGCCCCGACCATGTGTAGAAGAGCTGGCGATGAACGATCGCGCTCTGCAACATCACCGTGCCCGGGCCGACGTGGTAGACGCGGCCGTCATAATCGAAGGTGAAGACTCCCGACGTCACCACGACGAGCTGGAAACCGCCCGGCGGCAGATGCAGGTGAAAGTCTGTTGGGCCGGTGTCGGGCCGATAGATCGGAAGGTTCGTCGCGACTTCCTGGAACAGGAAGGCGCCGTCATTGGCGTGCAATCCCTTGGTCGCGACGTTGTAGAGCGCCTGCGGACGGAAAATCGCCTCGTATGTCGCGTCGTGGCAGCGGTCGATGGCCACGACATCCTGCCGGTTGAGGCGGAGCCGGTCGCCATTGGGATGCAGGAGACCGGGCCACTTGAACCCCGCCGCCTGCCAGTTGGACAGGGCCGCCGTACTGAGACTCGCCATCGCTGCAAACCCTCCGTTTTTGCAATGCAGCATTTATTGTGCGTTGCAGCGGTTTGGTCCGCAAGAAGGAATAGCGCAATTTCCTTACGCCAAGAGACGGTGCCTCAAGCGGCTAGTTTCACTCCGGCCCGGGCATCCTGCTTGATCATGTCGGCGCCCTTCTCGGCCACCATGATGGTGGGGGCGTTGGTGTTGCCCGAGGGGACCGTCGGCATCACCGAGGCGTCGATCACGCGCAGGCCGGCGATGCCGTGCACGCGCAGACGATCGTCGACCACCGCCATCGGATCGCTGCCCATCTTGCAGGTGCCGATGACGTGGTAGGTCGTCTGGCCGGTACGGCGCGCGAAGTCGAGCCACTCGTCGTAGCTCTGCACCTTGTCGCCCGGGTTGTTCTCGTAGGCGATGTACTGCGCGATCTTCGGGTTCTGCACGATCTTGCGCGCGATCTGCATGCCCGCGACCGTGGCGTCGCGGTCGGTCTGGGCCGACAGGAAGTTCGGACGAATGGCGGGCTCCGCACCCGGCGTCGCCGACTTGATGTGGATCGAGCCGCGCGAGTCGGGCCGGCACTGGCCGATCACGACGGTCATGCCGGGGTCCTTCTCGAGAAGGCGCTTCTGCGCCGAGTCGTAGCTGGCATGTGCCATGTGGAACTGCATGTCGGGCGTCTCGAGGCCGGGCCGCGTGCGCACGAAGCCGTAAACGACGCCCGCGGTCAGGCTGAGCGCGCCCTTGCCGGTGGCGTAGTATTTCACGACTTCCTTCACGAGATTGAGGCCGCGCGTGGCCTGGTTCAGCGTGCCGACGCCGGGCTTGCAGCGCCAGTTCATGCGCGGCGCGAAGTGATCGCCGTAGTTCTCGCCGACGCCCTTCAGCTCGTGCTTCACCTCGATGCCATAGCGGCGCAGCAGCTCGGGCTGGCCGATGCCGGAATGCTCCAGCACGCCCGGCGACTGCACCGAACCGCACGACACGATGACCTCGCGGCCGCAGCGCGCGTCGCGCTTCTGGCCGTGCACGCTGTAGGCCACGCCGACACAGCGCTTGCCCTCGAGGATCAGGTTCGACACCAGCGCATCGGTTTCGATCTTGAGGTTGGGCCGGTTGCGGGCGCCGTCGATGAAGGCGCGCGCCGCCGACCAGCGCTTGCCGTTCTTCATCGTCACCTGGAAGTAGCCGAAGCCTTCCTGGTCGCCGTTGTTGTAGTCCTTGTTCTTCGGGTAGCCGGTTGCCTGGGCGGCATCGATGAAGGCGTCGCAGAGGGCATGGTGCTCGGTCATGTGCGCGACATTGAGCGGTCCGCCTTTGCCGCGGCTGTCGTCCCCGTCGCCCTCGAAATGCTCGGACTTCTTGAAGTACGGCAGGATCTGCTCGTACGACCAGCCGCGATTGCCGAGCTGGCCCCAGGTGTCGTAGTCGAGCGGCTGTCCGCGCACGTAGAGCATGCCGTTGATCGACGACGAGCCGCCCATCGTCTTGCCGCGCGGGCACGGGATACGCCGGCCGGCCATGCCGTCCTCGGCCTCCATTTCGAAGTTCCAGTTGAACTTGTCGTGGTTCAGAAGCTTGGTGAAGCCGGCGGGGATGTCGATCCACATCGACTTGTCGGGCGGGCCCGCTTCGAGCAGCAGGACCTTCACGTTCGCATCCTCGCTTAGCCGGTTCGCCAGCACGCAACCCGCCGAGCCCGCGCCCACGATGATGTAATCCCAGTCAGCCATCTGCTTCCTCCGTTTGGAGGGCAGTCTACCTCAGATGGCAGGAAACGTGATGCCCCGGCGCAATTTCGCGCAGCAAAGGCGTCTCGACCTTGCAGCGGGCCACGGCATAGGGGCAGCGGGTGTGAAAATGGCAGCCGGACGGCGGATTCACCGGGCTCGGCACGTCGCCCTGCAGCACGATCTTCTTGCGCTTGATCGCGGGGTCCGGCACCGGCACGGCCGAGAGCAGCGCCTCGGTATAGGGATGCTGGCCGTTGGTGAAGATCTGCTTGGTGGTGGCGTATTCGACGATGCGGCCGAGATACATCACGGCGATGCGGTGGCTGATGTGCTCGACCACCGCGAGATTGTGGCTGATGAAGAGGGAGCTGAGCTTGCGCTCGCGCTGCAGGTCCTGCAGCAGGTTGATCACCTGCGCCTGGATCGACACGTCCAGCGCCGACACCGGCTCGTCGCCCACGATCAGCTTGGGCCCGAGGGCCAGCGCGCGCGCGATACAGATGCGCTGGCGCTGGCCGCCCGAGAACTGGTGCGGGAAGTTGGCCATCTGCGCGGGCCTGAGGCCCACGCGATCGAACAGCGCAGCGACCCTCTCGTTGCGTTCTTTCTTGCTGGC
>CAIMEE010000597.1 GCA_903839865.1 Enhydrobacter aerosaccus
GGCATCCAGCCGCTGATGCAGGCGATCCGGGCCTGAACGGTCCTGCGATCCATCACGCCGATATAGAAACCAGCCCCTGCACCGCTAACGCCGCGTTCTCACACAGCCTCGACCCGAAGCAGACATAGCGCAATTGCGCACAACACCCCAAGACCGACCGTCATCCGTCCAGCCGGACGAACCTTATGCTGGGCCCCGCCGTCCGGGCTTGGTCGCTCAGCACGCTGAAGCTGCCTGAATTGGCATCGCGCCAATCGAACATGTAGCGCTCGGAATTGCCGCGCGGCGTGAACTCCAGCCTGTCGCCCGCGATGCGCGCCGTGATATATCGCCAGATGCTGCCGCCTTCCATCTTCTGGGTTTTTTCGTTGAAGACGCCCCTTGCCGTCATGACGACCTCGGCAGTTTGCTGTTCCTCGGCCGAGATGACGACGAGTAGTGCCGGTTCTCCGCCTATCGGGGTGTGACGGACAAACTGGAAGGATCCGACCTTTTGGCCGTCGCGCCCGCCACCCGGCAGGCGGTGAGCGATCAATCCCGACGGCAACGGCAAGCCGTTCTCCCGAGCATAGGCATATGCCTTGGTGAGCTCGATGATCCTCGACGGATCGGCACCCCAGCCGTCCCCTCCAACCGCCGCCGACCCCGGTCTGGGGCTCCCACTGATCGAAAAAGGAGCGGTAAAGCTGTTCCGGTCGAACAGGACCTGCCGCCCCCGGGTCGTGATGAGCAGGTCGCGCCGCAGCCTCGACGACAACGACTGAAGATCGACCGAAGCATCGTTGAATTGGCGCAGGAATGCCGCAGCAAAGGGACTGTTCTGTCCGGCCGGTCCGTCAAGGGCAATATGGCCCGGAGCGGTCGAAAACAGCACCAGCGTGTTGGGGTTGGGCGCCCAAGCACCGCCGCGAAGCTGCCCATCCGAACCGTAGACGGCCAGCGATCTCTGCTCGGCGTCCACCTGACGCCAGCCGTCCGCCGGATTGTTGCGACAATTGTCGAACACGGTAAGGCGGTTGGCGGCTCCCTTGTTGGCCTTGCCGACATCGAGGGAATTGACGAGCGTCTGGACAGTGCTCGGAGTGCTGAGATCGGCGTCGATCGGGACAAGAAACATGTCCTTGCCCCAGAGCGCGCCGTGGCCGGCATAATAGAATGCCGCGAAATTCGAGCCATTTGCCGCCGCCCCGAAATTTGCAATGGCGCGGTTCATGGCATCGCGACCCGCGTCCACGACCAGTTCGGTCTTCAGCCCGAGTGCCTGGAAGTGCTTCGCGACGTCCGGTGCGTCCCGACGGACGTTTGGCAACTGCGCTTCCCAGGCATATTTCGAGTTGCCAATGACCAGCGCGACGCCGTTCTGTCCCTGCGCGCGGACAATGGCGGGCGTAGCGAGCAGGCTGCCAGCCCCCACGAGTGCACTCCGTCGTCCGATACTTGGCTGCCTCATTGCTTATCCCCCCTGGCCCCGATTCTATTAAGGCTCATCCCAACAGCGCAATGGTTTGACCGACGCATCGCCACGTCTGCTGTTGGGAATAGATCGGACATGACGCCGGCAGGCCACTGCTTCAGTTCGTGATCGAAAGTAGACGCGTTGGTCGCGTGACGAAGAAAGAGAAGGTCGCAGCGCCGACGCCGAAGTTCCGACTATTCTGTAGCGACCGCTCCAGAAGCATGCTTCACTCGGCCATGACCGATCTCAGGACCCTGAAGGCACTCACTTTCGATACTGGCGGCACGATCCTCGACTGGAATCGCGGGATCTCGGCGGCGCTTGCGGCCACCGGCGCGCGGCGCGGCATCAGCGCCGACTGGGCAGCGGTGACCAACGACTACCGCCGCCGCGCGCTGCGGGGCATGACCAAACAGGTCAATCCGGCCTTCAACATCGACGGCGTCCATCGCCGCGTGCTCGACGAGCTGGCGGCGGAGCACGGCTGGTCGTCCTTTACCGAGGAGGACCGCGTCGGCATCCAGCGCGCCTGGCATGCGCTCGACGCCTGGCCCGACTTCGTGCCGGCGCTGGGTCGCCTGCGCGCGCGGCATGTCGTGGCGTCGTTCACGATCCTGTCGACGGAACTGATCGTCGACGTGTCGCGGCGCAACGGCTTCGCCTGGGACGCCGTCGTGTCGTGCGAGATGATCGGCAGCTACAAGACCAACCCCGAGGCCTACACGACCTGCGCGAAGTGGCTGGGCTACCGGCCCGACGAGATCCTGATGGTCGCCTGCCACAACTTCGACCTTCTGGCGGCGCAGAAGGTGGGCTATCGCACCGCGTTTGTGCGCCGCCCCGACGAGTGGGGCACGGCCGGGCCGCCGGACCCGACGCCCGATCCGGGCCTCGATCTCGTGGTCGACGGCTTCGCCCAGCTCGCCGACGCGTTGGGCTGCTGAATGGCCGTCGAGTATCTCAACATCGACCTGCTGAAGGCGCTGCCCGACGACGGGCCTGTCGCGATGCTGAACCTGATGCGCTTCCGGGAGCGTTCGCTCGACGGGAACGGCAGCGGCTGGGACGCCTACCTGCGCTACAGCGCGCTCACCATCAAGCTCATCAAGAAGGTGGGCGGCACCATCTTCTGGGCGGGCGAGGCGCAGGCCGTGGCGCTGGGCGTGCCCGAGGCGCACCGCTGGGATTATATTGCCCTCGTGCGTTACCCCTCGCGCGCGGCCTTCATCGAGATGATGGCGTCGGCCGAGTACCAGGCGTCCAACGTCGAGCGGGAGAACGGCTGTGCCGACCATGCCATCGTGGCGGTACGGGAGACCTACAACGGGCTGAGGAAAGATCCATGACCAGGACGATCGCGATCGTGATGCTGGCCGTCCTGACGGGCCTTGGCGCTGCGCACGCGGCCGACGATCGGGGGCCCGCCGCGGGCACGAAGATGCTCGATATCGGCACGCCGCCCGACCAGACCGGCATGCCGCGCACCATGGCGTCGATGATGGGCGAGAAGGGCATGGTGTTCCTCTTCTTCCGCTCCGCCGCCTGGTGCCCATTTTGTCAGGCTCAGCTCGTGGAGCTGAATGGAGGCGTCAAGGAGATCGAGAAGCGCGGCTACAAACTGGCTGCGTTGTCGTACGATCCGACGGATGTGCTGCAGGGATTCACCGGGAAGCGCGGCCTCTCGTTCACGCTGTTGTCGGACCCGAAGTCGGAGGTGATCGATCGCTACGGTCTGCGCGATCCGGCCTATCCCGTGGGCAACAAGGCCCATGGCGTGCCGAAGCCGGTGATCTTCATCGTCGGCCGCGACGGCACGATCAAGGCCAAGCTGTTCGAGGAGAGCTTCAAGAACCGCCCGTCGCTCGCGCTCCTGCTCGAGACAATCGACAAGGCGAAGTGAGATAGCTGCCATCGCTGCGGAACAGGGCTGTTCTGCACCGTAGTGCTGGCGTGACTGGCAGGCGTTTTGCAAGATGCCGGTCATGAACAACCGTCCTTTCCATCTCGCCTGGTTCCTCGGCCAGAGTTTCGCTTCCAAGAACTGGCGCTCGATGTGGGCGGGCAGTGCCTCCGACGTCCAGCGCTGGATGATGCCCGACATCTTCATCGACCTCGCCAAGGGGATGGAGCGAGGCTGCTTCGACTACATGATCATCGAGGACTCCTCGAACGTGCCCTATACCTACAAGGGCAACCACGACACCTATTTGCAGTACGCCCAGGGCACGCCCAAGCTCGACCCGCCGGTCCTCGTGCCGTACCTGGCGCAAGCCACAAAGCATCTCGGGATCGTGCCGACGCTCTCCGTGTCGGAATATCCACCCTACCTGCTGGCGCGCCTCATCAATTCGCTCGACCACGTCACCGAGGGCCGCGTCGGCTGGAACTGCGTCACCGGCTCGAACGACGGCACGGCGCAGAACTACGGCCATGACAAGCACCGGCCGCATGACGAGCGCTACGAGGTCGCCGATGAATTCGCCGATGTGGTGACGCGCCTTTGGGAGGCGTGGGACGCGGACGCAATGGTGCTCGATTCCAATATTCCCATGTTCGCCGACGGCAAGAAGGTCCGGCCGATCCACCACGAGGGCAAGTACTTCAAGGTGCGCGGGCCGATCAACGCGCCGCGCTCGCCGCAGGGACGGGTGCCGATCGTGCAGGCAGGCGGCTCCGCGGCGGGCAAGAAGTTCGCGTCGAAGTGGGCCGACACCATCATCACCGAAGGCAGCAACGTTCAGAAGATGAAGGAGTATCGCCAGGAGGTGCGCCGCAACGCCGCCGCCATCGGCCGCAATCCGGACGACATCAAGCTCCTGTTCCTGTGCTCGCCGATCGTCGACACGACGATGGAGGCGGCAAGGGAGCGGCGGCGGCTGCAGCAGGAAGACTCGCTGAAGCACGTCGAGATGCAGCTCTCGGGCATGTCGCGCCTGACCGGCATCGATTTCTCCAAGTTCGACATGGACGAGCCGTTGCCGATGACGCTCACGACCAACGGTCACCAGTCCTCGCTCGCCCGGTGGCTGGGCAAGCCGCTGCGCGAGATCGTGCGCACCTACGCCAGCAAGGGCAGCCTCGACTACACCGGCACGCCCGATCACGTGGCCGGCGTGATGCAGGACGTCATGCAGGAAGTGGGCGGCGACGGCTTCCTGATCTCCGATACCCCGATCGAGCGCCGCTCCATCATGGAGATCTGCGACGGTCTGGTGCCGGAGCTGCAGCGCCGCGGCCTGACCCGCAAGGCCTACGCGCACACCCATCTGCGCGATAACCTGCTCGAGTTCTGACGCTGCCGCGACGCACGGCGCGCGCCTCGTAGGAAGGAACGCGCACCGCGCGTGCATCTTGCAGGCGCATTCGGCGGGATCGCGACGCCTCGGGGCGTGGTACTCAGGGCCCGGAATACTTCCCTTTCGGATGGCTTGCTTTGCGGCCGCCTCGGCCCGCGTGGGCAGGTTGGCGCCACACGAGCACCATCTCCTGGGCCAACAAGGAGATCGTCGATGACTGAATGTGAGCGATTGGTGAACGAACTCCAGTCCCGCATGCGGGAGCTGAGACTGGCGAACCACGAGGCGGGCAAGCACGGGGCGACCGACAAGGCCAGCGCGCACGCGGAAGAGGCCGCGCGGGTGTTCTATGCGTTCCGCGAGCGCATCCGGCCCATCGTCGACGGGACCGGAACGCTCAAGGACAGGAACGACATGGCGAAATGGCAGGAGCCGCGGGCCCTTCGGCCCACGGGTTGACGATCAGAACGTCCTGACGCGGGGCGGTGCCAGCGTCTGCTCGACGATGTTCTGCATCAGGCGCACCAGGGCGGCATTGGCATCGGCGGGAATACCGTCGCAGGCGGGGATCAGGCCGCCACCGCCGCCGTCGACCAGCCCCAGGCCGACGCCGACATGGTGCAGCGCCACTTCCTCCTCGGGCGTGTGGCAGAGGCTCGCATCCTTTTTCAGCAGGGCAAGGCCCGCCACGACCCCGTAGGCGCCGATGTTGGAGCTGGTGCCGACGGCCAGCACGTCGGTCGGCACGACCGAGAAGACGCCGCCGCCGCAGGGCGTCTTGGCGGCCATCGTATGTTCGGGCAGGCGCTTTTCCAGTTCCGCATGGACCTTGCCGAAGCCGATCTCGTTGCCGCCATCGCCGATCGCGAGCGTGGGTTTGCCGAGCTTGGTGGCGGTCGTGAAGATCGTGTCAACGTTGGCGCGGTGCGGCGAGCGGCTGACGCCGGTGACGCCATAGATGAAGCCGTTGCGGTTGCCGCCCAGCCGCTCGATCGCCACGAACAGGTCGTGCTTCTCCGCGATCTTCACCTGCTGCGCGGTGTCGCCGAGCCCGAGCGGCAGTACCTCGATGTCGAGGCCGGCGCGCTTGGCCAGCATCGCGATCGGCGGCAAGGCGTCGGGATCGGTGTAGATCGTGACCGTATGGCCGATCCTCGTCAGGGCCGCCGCCAGCACCACCGAACCGAACGGCCCGTCGTTCTCGCCGACCGGCATGTGGTTGGGCACCGCCGCGCCGGTGACGATGGCGATGCTGCAGGGCGCGCGGTCGAGCAGGCGCGCCGCCGCCAGCACCAGCGGCTCGGGCGAGATCTCTCGGGCCACTTCCCACAGCACCCACTTCTTGCCGCGCGGCATGCCGGTGCGGCGCATCTCGATGTTGATGAGCTTGTCGATATTGTCGGCGGCGATTTCCATGGTCAGCTTTCCTGCAGGCGAATGCATTTGGCCCAGTGCGCAGGGCCGAGCGGATATTGCGGCGGATCGATCTTGGCGCAGTCGTCGATGGCGATCGGGCAGCGCGTGCGGAAGCGGCAGCCCGACGGCGGGTTGGCCGGGTTGGGCAGGTCACCTTTCAGGATGATGCGCTGGCGCTGCGTCTCGACGTCGGGGTCGGGCACGGGCACCGCCGACATCAGAGACCTGGTGTAGGGGTGCGCGGGCGCTGTGTAGATCTCTTGCTTGCCCGCCATCTCGACGATCTTGCCGAGATACATCACGGCCACCTGGTCGCTGATGTGGCGCACGACCGATAGATCGTGGCTGATGAAGATGTAGGTGAGGCCCAGCCGCTCCTGCAGATCCTGCAGCAGGTTCACGATCTGCGCCTGGATCGAGACGTCGAGTGCCGAGACCGGCTCGTCGCAGATGATCAGCTCGGGCTCGACGGCCAACGCACGGCAGATCGCGACGCGTTGCGCCTGGCCGCCGCTCAGCTCGTGCGGGTAGCGTTCGAAGAGGGAGCCCGAGAGGCCCACCATGTCGAGCAGCTCGCGGATGCGGCCGGGGCGCGCGCCGCCGCGGGCGAGGCCATGGATGTCGAGCGCCTCGCCTACCAGGTCACCGATCGGCATGCGCGGATTGAGCGAGGCGTGCGCGTCCTGGAAGATGATCTGCAGCTTGCGCCGCATCCGGCGCAGGTCGCGCTTGTTGACCTGGCAGAGATCGGTGCCGTCGAACAGCACGCGGCCCGCGGTCGCGCGCACGAGCTGCAGGATGGCATAGCCGGTCGTCGACTTGCCGCAGCCCGACTCGCCCACGAGTCCCAGCGTGCGGCCTTTCTCGACCTTGAACGAGACGCCGTCGACCGCCTTCACCGTGCCGGGCGCATCCACCCGGCCGAAGTGGACGTCGAGGTCTTCGACTTCGAGCAGCGTGCTCATGGTCGCGATCCGGGGACGAGGTCCGCGAGGCAGCGCGCCCAGTGGCCGGCGCCGAAGTCGCGGCGCTCGGGCGGCACCGTCTGGCAGGCGGGAACGGAGACGCGGCACCGCGGCAGGAACGGGCACAGCGTGATCGGCTCGATCAGGCTGGGCGGCATGCCTTCGATCGGCGTCAGGCGGCGCGCGCCGCTGCCGTCGACGCGGGGCGTCGAGCCCATGAGGCCGAGCGTGTAGCCATGGCTCGGACGGTGGAAGAGTTCGCGGATCGGGCCGGACTCGACCACGTTGCCCGCGTACATGACGTTCACCTTGTCGCAGAGGCCCGCGACGACGCCGAGATCGTGGCTGATCCAGATCACCGAGGTGCCGCGCTCGCGCGTGAGCCGCTTCACCAGGTCGACGATCTGCGCCTGGATGGTGACGTCGAGCGCGGTCGTGGCCTCGTCGGCGATCAGCAGGCGCGGATTGCAGGAGAGCGCGATGGCGATCATCACGCGCTGGCGCATGCCGCCGGAGAACTGGTGCGGATAGGCGGCGAGCCGCTTTTCCGCCGAGGGAATGCCGACCATTTCCAGCAACTCGATCGCGCGGTGTTTGGCTTTCGCGCCGTCGAGATTCTGGTGGCGGCGCAGCACTTCGGTGACCTGCCGGCCGATGGTGAGCACGGGGTTGAGCGAGCGCATCGGGTCCTGGAAGATCATCGCCATGCTCGAGCCGCGTTCCTCGCGCATCTGGGCTTCACTGAGCCCCAACAGCTCGCGGCCGTCGAAGGCCAGGCTGTCGGCGGTGATGTGGCCGGGCGGCTCGGGCACCAGGCGCATGATCGACAGCGCCGTCACGCTCTTGCCGCTGCCGCTTTCGCCCACCAGCCCCAGGATCTCACCCTCTTCGAGATCGAACGACACGCCGTTCACGGCGCGCACGTCGCCGCGATCGGTGGCGAAGCGGGTGTGGAGGTTGCGGACGTGCAGCAGGGTCATGCGTCGGCGCCAGTGCTTACGCTACGCCGCGTGCGCCAGGCGCGCGGGTCGAGCGCGTCGCGGAGGCCGTCGCCCATGAAATTGATCGACAGCACGCAGACCGCGATGATCGAGGTCGGCGCCAGGAACATCCACGGCGCGTCGCCCAGGAAGCGCCGCGCCTCGCTCATGTCGCGGCCCCAGCTGGGCTCGGGCGGCTGGGTGCCGAAGCCCAGGAAGCTGAGCGAGGCTTCCGACACGACGGCGGCCGCGAACACGACGGTGAGCTGGACCACGATCGGCGAGACCATGTTGCGCAACAGGTGCGAGAGCACGATGCGGAGCGGACTGGCGCCCAGCGCCCGCGCGGCCGTCACATAGACCTCCTCGCGCACGGCCAGCGTGCTGCCGCGCACCATGCGCGCCAGGATCGGCGCCTGCACGAGGCCGAGCGCCAGCATCACGTTCTTGATGTCGGGGCCCAGCAGGCCGACCAGCGCTACCGCCAGCAGGAGCGGCGGAAAGGTGAGGAAGGCATCGACCAGCCGCATCAGCGCATTGTCAACCTTGCCGCCGAAGTAGCCCGACGCGAGACCGAGCGGCACGCCCAGGGTGAAGGCAAATCCAACGACCAGGAGGCCGACCGAGAGCGAGGTGCGGCCGCCCCAGAGCATGCGCGAGAAGACGTCGCGGCCGAAATGATCGGTGCCCATCAGATGCTCGAACGACGGCGGCTTCAGCTTCATCGAGAGCTTGATCTGGATGGGATCGTAGGGCGCGACCCAGGGTGCGAAGGCGGCCGTGAGGCAGATCGCGAGCAGGATCACCAGGCCGATGGTGGCGGCGCGGTTGCGCGGGAACTGCTGCACGGCCAGCGCCAGCGCGCCGCGAAACTGCAGGGGAAGGGTGCGCGTTGCCGCCATCGTCAGTACCGGATGCGCGGATCGAGCAGCGCGTACATCATGTCCGCGAGGATGTTCATCAGCAGGAAGAAGACAGCGATTACTAGCGTGAAGCCCTGGATCACCGGGAAGTCGCGGTTGACCACGGCGTTCAGCACCGCCGAGCCCATGCCGGGCACGGCGAAGATGTACTCGATCGTCACCTGCACGCCGATCATGTAGCCGAACTGCACCGCGGCCATGGTGACGAAGGGGATCATCGCGTTCTTGAGCGCGTGCACGATCACGATGTTGGCCGGCAGCAGGCCCTTGGCGCGCGCGGTGCGCATGTAGTCCTGCGACAGCACGTCGATCATGCTGGAGCGCAGGAGGCGGGTCAGCATCGCGGTCTGCAGGGCGCCCAGCGCGATGGCGGGAATGATGAAGGGGCTATAGTGCTTCCATAGCCCGCCTTGCTCGGCCTCGGACGAGCCGATGCCTGTGATCGGCAGCCAGTCGAGCTTGATCGAGAAGACGTAGATCAGGATCAGCGCCAGGCCGAAGTTCGGCACGGCAAAGCCCATCACGGTGTAGCCGGTACAGAGATAGTCGATCCAGGTATTGCGCCGCAGCGCCGCGAATACGCCCAAGGGGATCGAGACCAGGAGCGCGAACAGCATGCCGGCACAGGCCAGCTGCAGGCTGATCGGCAGGCGCTCGGCGATCAGCGTCGTTACCTTGTCGTTGAGCCGCATCGAGCGGCCGAGGTCGCCGGTCACGACCTTGGCGATCCACAGGCCGTACTGCTCGGGCAGCGAGCGGTCGAGGTTGAACTCGGCGCGCATCGCCGCCGCCGCGGCGGGCGAGGTCTGCATGCCGAGCATGATCGTCACCGGATCGCCCGGCGTCGCGCGCGTGATGGAGAAGGTCATCAGCGACACGACGAGGAGGACCAGCGGCACCTGGATCAGGCGACGTCCGAGATAGGACCACATCGCCCGAGACTATCCTTTGAACTGCGTCAGGACCACGAAACCGTGTCGAGTTTCTCGGTGTACTCCTGCGGCGCCGGCTCGAAGCCCACGATCTTGTTGTTGTAAATCTGGATGTTGTTCGTGTTGCAGTGATAGATGATTGGGCATTCCTCGAGCGTCGTGTCGACGATCTTGTGGTACATGGCCTCGCGCTTGGCGGCATCGAGCTCGCTGCGCGCGCCGTCCAGCATCGCGTCCATCGACGGCACGCTGTAGCCCGAGGCATTGCCCTTGCTGTGCAGGAACCACCACGAGGTGGCGTCGGGATCGGGCGCGACCAGGGTGATGTCCTCGAGATGCTGGTCGAATTTCTGGTTGAGCCACAGGCTGTTGAAGCCGCCCATGTCCATGTTCTTGATCTTGTACGTGATGCCGATCTGGCTGACCATCGCGGCCACCAGCTCGAGCTCCTTGCGCAGCCAGTCCTTGTCGGAGGTGATGACTTCGACCTCGTAGCCCTTGACGCCGGCCTGCGCCATCAGCTCCTTGGCCTTCTTCAGGTCGCCGTTCTTGGGGTACTTCAAGAGCGGCTGGCGATGGCCCATGTAGCCGGCCGGGATCTGGTTGTCGGTCGCGATCGCCTCGCCGTAGTAGATCTCGTTCACGATCGCCTCGCGGTCGATGGCGTAGGAGATCGCCTGGCGCACCAGCTTGTTCTGGTAGGCCGCGTCCGGCTTGGCCTTGAGGTTGAACTGCTGGTAGTCCCACTCCCAGCCCGGCGTCGACTTGATGGTGAACTTTCCGTCCTTGCGCAGCGCCTTCATGTCCTTGGGATCGGGATGGGTCACGAAGTCGAGCTCGCCCTTCTGCAGCGCCTGCAGGCGGGTGGTCGAGTCGGGAATGGCGCGATAGACGACGCGGTCGAGCTTGGGAAAGCCCGGTCGCCAGTAGTCGGGATGCTTGACGAGCACGACCTCGGTGCCCTTTTTGCTCTCGATCTGGAACGGGCCGTTGCCGACCGGCGTGGCGCTGTAGGCGTCGTTGCCCATCTCCTTGTGCGCCTTCTCCGAGATGATCGTGCCGCCGTAGCCCATGGTGACGCCGGGGAAGGCGCCGAACGGCTGCTTGGTCTTCATCTCGACCACGTACTTGCCGTCGGTCTTCACGCTCTCGATCGGGAACAGCGCTGTTCCCATCTGGAAGCTCTTCGACGACATGTGGAAGTTGAAGGTGTAGGCCACGTCCTCGGCGGTGAACTCGCCGAAGCCCTTCTGCCACTTCACGCCTTCGCGGATCTTGATGCGCCAGGTCAGCGGATCGGGCTGCGTCCACTCGAGCGCCATGTTGGGGATGATCGAACGGTCTTTGAAGTTGATGTTCACCAGCCCGTCGAACACGTTGTACATGACCAGGCTGCCCTGGATGTCCGAGCGGATCACCGGGCTGAGGTTGCCGAATTCGCCGCCCCAGGTGCCGACCCGAAGGTCCTTCCTGCCCTGCGCGATCGCGGGTGCGCCTAGCACGAGGCCCGTTCCGAGCGCGCCGGCACCGAAGCCACGACGCGTAATGCCCTTGCCGTTCTTGCTCATCGCAGCCTCCCGAATTTCAAAGCCCAGCTAGAAACCTCTGTCGTATTCCTTCAGCCCGTTCTCGATGATCTGATGAAGCATCGTGATCAACGCGGCCTGCATCTTGTCCGACGTGCCGTCGACGTAGGGGATGAGGCGGGAATAGGCCCCGTCCATCGCTCCGCCGGCGACACTCGCCTGCACGATCCGGAGCTCCGTCGCCTCGTCGTGCAGCACTTCGCGGTCCCCCAAGTGGCCCGCCAGTGCCGCCGCGATGCCGTAGGCACCCCAGTTCGACACGGCGGCAAAGACCAGCACATCACATTCAGTAACCGTGCCAACCCCGCCATGACAGGGACAGCCGCAATCCTTGCCGAAAGGCTGGATCTCCGCCACCGCTTCCTTGATGACGCCGCAGCCGATCTCGTTGCCGCCGTCGCCGATGCCGATGGTGAGGATGCCCGCGGTCTTGGCCTGCTCCGCCAGGTGGTAGGCGCTGGCGATCTTGTCCGGTGTGCGGGGCGTGCCCATGATCGAGTGGTAGATGCCCTTGGTGTTCGGGCCAACCTTCTCGACGAACACCATCGCCGCGGGCTTGTATTTCTTGATCAGGGCGGCGGCCGCCTTCTTGCCGGCGGCGTCGCCCAGCGGGAAGTTGATCGCCATGGCGCAGGAGCGGCGCTGCTTGAAAAGCGCCTCGTCGTAGACGGCGAGGCCCGCCGCTTCGGTCGACTTGATCACCGCGGGCATGTTGCGCTCTTCGCTGATCAGGATCGGCTTGCCGCCCAGGCCGAATTCGATGGCGCGCGCGATCGCGGCCGCCCCCGGCGGCCCGTCGGTCTCGCCGGCGGGAAGGCCCGGCGGCGTGCCCGCACCGGTGACCACGAACACGTTCTGGCCGGGCTTGATCCGCTCCTTCAGCAGCTTGGCCGCGAGCCAGGTGAGCGGCCGCTTCTGCTTCTTGCGCGCGGCCTCGTAGAGCGGGTAGGTGACGCCGCGCGGCAGGCCGGCGCGAAAGCGCATCTCGATGTTGATGGCGCGGTCGATCGAATCGCCGACGATCTCATCGATAGCCATGTCTTGTTTCCTCCTTGGATAAGGCACCCGGCGCGGGCTTTGTGGAGCCCGCCGTCGCAGGATACGCGCGACGCCCGCGGGATTGGGGCCGGGTTTCTCTGGTGTCTAGTGCGTGAGCCCCGCGTCGGGCGGCTCGAGATTCTTGCGCACGATGTTGGACAGGAACTGCATGCAGGCCATCGACGTCTCGCCGTCGAGCCCGTCGACCAGGAATTCGGTGGTGCAGTACATCGCCTCGAGGCCGCCGGCGTCGAGGCAGGCCTGCACGATGCGCTTTTCCATCTCGGGCGAGTGGATGAGCTGCGGCTTCTTCAGGAGATAGGCCAGGCACGCCTCGATGCCGTAGCAGCCCCAGTTCGACATCATCGCCGGGATCACGACGTCGGACTTCACCACGGTGGCCATATCCTTGCCCTTCGGCATGACCTTCGCGACCGTGCTCCAGATCGTGCCGAAGCCCAGCTCGTTGCCGTGATCGCCGATGCCCACGGTGAAGATGCCGCGCTTGTTGGCCTCGGTCATGACGCCGCCGATGTCGATGCAGCCCTGGAACTTCGATTTCGGTCCGGTGAGCGGCAGCGCGGTCGCCGTGTGCACGAGGCCGTTCTTGCCCGCGCCGAGACGCTCGGCGGCGACCACGGCCTTCGGCTTGTACTTGGCGTAGATCTCCTGGATCCACGCCTTGATCTTCGACTGGTCCTCCGGCGCGTTCTCGATGGCCGCACCCAGGTGACGGTCGCGCGCCTGCTCGAACGGCTTCACCATCAGGCCGGCGGCTTCGCTGGAGGCGATGATCGGATCGGCGTGACACGTCTCGTTGACGAACACCGGAACGCACCACAGGCCGCGATAGAGGATGCGCGCGAGCGAGGCCGCGCCCGGCGGGCCGTCGCTCTCGCCCTTGGGCATGGTGGGCTCGTAGCCCGCGCCGGTCATGATGAAGACCACGTCGCCCTTGCCGAGCGCCTTCTGCAATCCCTTGGCGGCTGTCATCGTGACGGGCTTGTCGCCCGCGGCCTTGCGTGCCGCGAGATACATGGGCAGCAGGATGCCGTGCGGCATGCCGTGGTTCTTGGCTTCGATCGTGATCAGCCGGTCGACGGCTTCGCCCACCATGTCGAGCATGACGATGTCCCCCTACTTGAACGCAAAGAGCTGCCAGAACGCGAATTGGGCGCTTCGCCGGGTGATCCGACAAGTACAATTTCAGCGTTGATGCGATGCCCGTTCGGCATCAGTCTCGGGGCAGCGAAAGGCCACGAAATGATCAATCAGCCGCTCCGTTATTTCTCAGCGATTGCAAGGCACGGATCGATCCGCGAGGCGGCGGAGGAGCTGCACATTGCCCAGTCCGCGCTCAGCCGTCAGATCCAGAAACTCGAGGAGGAGTTCGGCGTTCCGCTGTTCCAGCGCCACGCGCGCGGCGTGAAACTCACGTCCGCGGGCGAGATCTTCCTGCGTCACGCCCAGACCAACCTGCGCCAGGTCGAGCGCGTGCGCTCGGAAATCGATGCGCTGAAGGGCCTGCGCCGCGGTATCGTCAGCATCCGCTCGATCGAATCGCTGGTGCCGCACCTCTTGCCGCGCGCCGTGAACCGCTTCTGCGCACGTTATCCCGGTATCCAGTTCGAGATCACGATCGACGGCTCCGATCAGGTGGTCGCGGCCGTGCGCGAAGGCCGCACCGACATCGGCCTCGCCTTCTATCCGCCCGCCGAAGCCGAACTGGAGACGGTGTTCAAGATGCGCGAGCCCCTGGTGGCGATGATGTCGGCGCGTCATCCGCTCGCAGGGCGGCCGCGCGTCTCGCTGGCCGATTGCGCGGCGTACCCGATCGCATCTCCGATGAAGCATACCGGCAGCCGCATCCTGATCGACGTCGCCTGCAAGGCCGCGGGCATCCATATATCGCCGACGCTGGAGACCAATGCGATCCAGCTGCGCGTGGCTTTCGTGAAGGTAAATCACGGCATTACCTTCCTCTCGCGCCTCTCGGCGTGGGACAGCCTGCGCTCGGGCGAGCTGGTCGCTGTGCCGATCCGCGACCGTCTCGTGAACAACGCCACCATCGATGCGATCACGCACTCGGCGCGGCAGCTGCCGCTCGCGGCGGAGGAGTTCCTCCGTTTTCTGCAAGGTGAGTTCGAGGGCCTTCACGAACTTGCGGTCGCGCCGTTGAAGCGCGAGGCTGTGGCACGTTCCATGCGTGGCGCGGAGAAAGCATCCGCCCAGAGACTCCCGGGAGACAGGCGCTCATGACCTTCACACTTCTCGCCCGCTGTCCGAAGACGGGACAGGTCGGCATCGGCATCGCAACCTACTCGATCACCGTCGGTCTCTACTGCAACGGCTTGCGCGGCAATGTCGGCGCGACCATGACCCAGGCCTTCGTGAACCAGAGCAACAATCCGCTGGCACTCAGGCTGCTCGAGCAGGGCTACACGCCCGAACATGTGCTGGCCGAGCTGCAGGCCAACGATCCCAATCACGAGTTCCGCCAGATCGCCGTGATCGATCGCCTGGGCCGGCTCGCGGCCTACAGCGGTCCGAAGAATCGCGGCTGGGCCGGCCACGTCACCGGCAATGGTTACGTCGCGATGGGCAACGTGCTCGCGGGCAAGCCCGTGATCGACGCCATGGCCAAGGCCTATGAAGGTGCCGCCAAGCTGTCGTTCGAGCGTCGGCTGCTGGCCGCGATCGAAGCCGGACGCGATGCCGGCGGGCAAGTGGGCAACGACGGCCATCTCGCCGAACGCTCGGCCGCGGTGATGGTCTATGGCGACTACGATCATGCCGAGATCGACCTCAGGGTCGACCTGCACGACACCGCGGTCGCGGAATTGCGCCGCGCCTTCGAGGAGTACGAGCTCTATCGCGGCTACTACAAGGAGCGCGCGAAGAACCCCAAGGACGCGATGCCGCAATACGCCTTCGCCCAGACGCTCAAGAAGCAGGAGGCCGCGCAATGACTTACTCCCTGATCGGACGCTGCACGCGTACGGGCCGTCTCGGCCTCGGCATCGCGACTTTTTCCCTGGGCGTCGGCGGCCGCTGCGAAGGCGTCGCGGCCAATGTCGGCGTCTGCAAGACGCAGGCGTTCCCCAACCGCACCAACGATCCGCTGGGCATCAAGCTGCTGGCGCAGGGCTATCTGCCGTCGCGCGTGATGGAGATCTTCGCCGGCAACGACAGCGAGCACGGCTTTCGCCAGGTCGCGATCATGGACCGCGACGGCAAGGTCGCCGCGCACACCGGTCCCGGCTGCCGCGGTTGGGCGGGGCACAAGGAGGCGACTGACTGCGTGGCCTTCGGCAACGGCCTGCTGGGGTCGCAGGTGCTCGACGGCATGATCGCGGGCTTCCTGGAGAAGCCCGGCGATGCGCTCGAGTACCGGCTGATGCGCGCCATCGAAGGCGGCCGCGATGCCGGCGGGCAGGGACCGGCCGATGCCCATCGCACCGAGCGCTCGGCCGCGATCAAGGTCGTCGACCGTCGCGACTATCCCGATGTCGACGTCCGCGTCGACGTGCACGAGACTGCGGTCGAGGAACTGCGGCGCGTGCTGGAAGAGTTCAAGCTCTACGAGGAATTTTATCGGGGCAGAGACACTGACCCTTCGAAGGCGATCCCGCAGGATGTCTTCGTGAAGCAACTCGATGCCAAACGCGCAAAGGTGACCGCATGACCTACACCATCCTCGGACGCTGCGCGAAGACGGGGCGCGTCGGCATCGGCATCGCCACCTTCTCGATCACCGTCGGCCGCTATGCCCATTCGACGAAGTCGAACACCGGCGTCACGGTCACCCAGGCCAACGCCAACGAGAACAACAATGCGATCGCGCTTCGCCTGCTGTCGCAAGGCTTCGGGGCCAAGGCGGTGCTCGATCAGCTGAAGGCCAACGACGCCTATCACGCCTATCGCCAGATCGGCGTGATCGACCGCACCGGCGCGGTGGCGGCCTACACCGGCGCCAACGTGCGCGGCTGGGCGGGCGAGGTGACCGGCCCGAACTACATCTCGACCGGCAATGGCCTGCGCGGCCCGCATGTCGCCGAGGCGATAGCCAAGGGCTTCCTCGCCGAGCCCGATGCGGACCTCGAACATCGCCTGCTGATGGCGCTCGAGTACGGACGCGACGCGGGCGGGCAGGGCAATGCCACGGCCCACCGGACCGAACGCTCGGCGGCACTGCAGGTCTCCTCGACCCTGATCCATCCCGACATCGACCTGCGCGTCGACCTGCACGACAAGGCGGTCGACGAGCTGCGCCGCGTCTGGGGCGTCTACAAGAAGTACGAGGGCTACTACGCCGACCGTGGGCGCAATCCGCGCAGCGCGATGGGACAGGAGGCATTCATCGCCTCGATGAGAGCAGCGGAGTAACCCATGACCTTCTCGATCATCGCGCGCTGCCCCAACACCGGCCGTCTCGGCCTCGGCATCACCACCTTCTCGATCGCGGCCGGCGGCCGCTGCGAGGGCATCCGCTTCGGCGCCGGCATCTGCAAGACGCAGGCGTACGTGAAGCGCGACAACGACCTGATCGCGCTCGAGCTGCTGCAGAAGGGCATGGCGCCCGCGGGCGTGATGGCCGCGTTGAAGGCCGACGATCCCGACCACGACTGGCGCCAGATCGCGATCATCGACCGCGACGGCAAGACCTGCGCGCACACCGGCCCGGGCTGCCGCCCGTGGGCGGGCCATCACGAGGGCGATGGCTTCGTGGCCTTCGGCAACGTGCTGGCCGGCAAGCAGGTGCTCGACGGCATCGTCGCGGGCTATCTCAAGAATCCGAAGGCGGAGCTCGAGTTCCGGCTGCTGGCCGCGCTCGAAGGTGGGCGCGATGCCGGCGGCCAGGTCGGCACCGACGGTCATCTCACCGAGCGCTCGGCCGCGATCTTCGTCGCCGCCGAACCCGATCACTTCGAGATCGATGCGCGCGTCGACCTGCACGACGACGCGGTCACCGAACTGCGGCGCATCCTCGAGGAGTTCAAGATCTACGAGAAGTTCTACAAGGACCGCGGCTATCGCCCCGATCTCGCGATCAGCCAGGCCGAGTTCGTGGCGAACCTGGCGAAGAACGCGGCCGCCTGATTCATGGCCGCGCGGCCGTTCCATCTCGCCTGGTTCCTCTCCCAGGGTTACGGCCCCAAAAGCTGGCGTTCGATCTGGTCCGGCAGCGCGTCGGACCTGAAGCGCTGGATGATGCCCGACATCTTCATCGACCTGGCGAAGGGGATGGAGCGGGCGTGCATGGACTACATGATCATCGAGGACAGCTCGAACCTGCCCTATACCTACCAGGGCAGCCACGACACCTACCTGAAGTACGGCGCCAGCACGCCCAAGCTCGACCCCGCCGTGCTCGTGCCGTGGCTGGCTCAGGCCACGACGCATCTCGGGCTCGTGCCGACGCTCTCCGTCACCGAATATCCGCCGTATCTTCTCGCGCGGCTCACCAATTCGCTCGACCATGTCACCGAGGGCCGCATCGGCTGGAACTGCGTGACGGGCAGCAACGACGGCGGCGCGCAGAACTACGGCCGCGACAAGCAGGTCCCGCACGACGAGCGCTATGACGTGGCCGACGAGTTCGCCGATGTCGTTACGCGCCTGTGGGAGGCGTGGGACGAGGACGCGATGGTGCTTGACCCCAGGATCCCGATGTTCGCGGACGGCAAGAAGGTCCATCCGATCCACCACGAGGGCAAGTACTTCAAGGTGCGCGGGCCGATCAA
>CAIMEE010000598.1 GCA_903839865.1 Enhydrobacter aerosaccus
AATATTGTTGAAGTCGTGGGCCACGCCGCCCGTCAGCTGCCCGACCGCCTCCATCTTCTGGGCCTGGCGAAGCATTTGTTCTGTGGCGAGCCTTTGCGTGACGTCTTCCAACGCGAAGGCAATTCCACGCAGTTTGCCCGGCTCGTCGTAGAACGGCGCGGCCGAACCGTGAATGTCGCGTTCGCTGCCATCCTTGTGTAGGCGGCGTAAAGCGAGATCGCGGAGTGCCTCCCCAGCCGCTACTCGTTCGAATATTGCCTTATGCTCGCTCTCCGCTCCTGTAGGGACCAGCGGATACGGTTTGCCCAAAATCTCGTCCGACGAGTAGCCGAACATTCGTTCGGCGGCCTTGTTCCACAGGACGACCACGCCTTTGGGCGAAAGCGCAACGACGGCCTGCCTGGAGCTGTCGATCACGGCGCGCAGCGTCTCGGCAGTTTCAAGCGACATGCGGTGAGCGGCAGCGGCGCGATCCTCGGCGGCGTCGCGGGCGTTAGAGAGGTCCCGCGCCAGCCGCACATACAGCGCGCGCGTCTCGAGCAGCAGCATGATCAGCACGAAGCTTGCGGCCATCAGCCCAAAAGCGCGACCAGCGTAGAAGCCGAGATCGAAGCGCTTGGCGTTGAGGGCAGCGCTCAGCCCGACATCGCACGTCCATGCGACCATCACGACCATCATCCATAGATCGAGCGCGGCGCGCGGCCGGCGCAGCCAGAGCGCCAGCAAGGCAATCAGGTTGAGCGCCCATACGCCGAAAATGAGAACGAACATGACCGGCGTGTAGGTGTTGTCCTGCAAGAGAAGTTGAGGCAGAAAATCGTGTCCGGCCGCCAGATAGCCGAATATGGGTCAGCGATGCTGCCATACCTTGCTGATCACTGGGCAATGCACGCGGAGACGATTCAATCGTAATGGTCTCTGCATGTGCCGTGCAGAACGTGCTCGCGAGCAACAGACCGACGGCGCGCACCAAGTTTCGTGCGATCGATCTGGAATAGTTCGACATCGAGCTCTCCAATCGACAGATTGCGGATTGAAGTAATCATTCCATCGCGTACGGTAGTCAACTGAAAGTAGAAGAAGTCGTTCGTAAATAGACGTACAGAGTGCCCATACCCTGTGAGGTCCGGCCGAATGCCGCCGCTGCGCCCGTCCAGAAGATTGCGCCACCTGATCCATACGCGCGAGCTGTTCCTCGCTTCCTGCTTCGTGTTCATCAGCCTGGGCGTTGTCGCGGCCTGGTTCATCTCGGCCGATGCGTCGAGCAGCATCACCGGCCTCGAGCCTTACATTCGCTTCATGCTGTCACCATGGATGTTGGTCACCCATGTGCTGGCGCTCTCCTTCATCGCGTTCGGCCTTTGGTTTCTCGGGACGCCATCGCTCCAGCCTTCCGCGGTGTCCAACTTCGACGTCACGCTGCGCCAACGCGGTCGCCTGCTCACCTTCGTGCTCATGCTCTTCGCAGCAGCGCTCGCCGTCGTCGGCTTCCTGTTCGTCGATGACTTGCGCGTCACCTTCCGCACCGAACGTCTGTCCCAGGACCAGAGCATCGCCCGGCTGAAGGCACAGCAGGTCGACAAATGGCTGCTCGACCGCTCGCTGGACACCCAGGCCCTTGCGCAGGCTCTGCGCTCGCTGCCGCTCGACCGACTGGCAGACGATCGGGAAGCGCGGCAGATCGCCGGAGTCGTTTTCGGCGAGAGCCTGGCCGGAAATCCCGATCGCATCGGCATTGCGCTGTTTTCGCGCGACGGCGCGCCGCTGGTCGAGGCGGGCGCCGCGACCGATGCGGTTGCGCGGCGCGCCGCCTATCTGGCGGCGATGCCTGATGGCAACCGGCGCCTCACGACGGTCGACGTTCACCTGCGCGACGGCTCTTCCGCGGCGCTTGCGATGGATTTCGTCCTTCCCCTCGTGTCGAACGACGGCAAGGCAACGGTCCTTGCGGTACTGGTGCTGACCGCCGATCCCGGGCGCGCCCTTTTCAAGGAAATCGTCGTCTGGCCGACCGACAGCCCCGGCTCGGAGGTAGTGATCGTGCGTCGCGACGGCGACAGTCTCCTCCTGTTGACCGAACCGGCACTCCTTGGCCGGACGCCCGCGCCACTGTCGTTCCGGCTCCCCCTTAACCGAGACGATCTTCCCGGCGTGCAGGCGCTGCGCCGCGGAGACGGCGCGCGCGAGGGCACAGACTACCGCGGCACGCCGGTCTATTCCGCCTCCGCCCACGTGACCGGCGTCCCCTGGCAGGTCGTCGCCAAGACAGACGTTGCCGCCGCGATGGCGCCCTGGCGCCACAAGACCGCGATCGTCGCGGCCGTGATCGCCGCCACGATCGCGTCGGCA
>CAIMEE010000599.1 GCA_903839865.1 Enhydrobacter aerosaccus
CGCCGCCTTGGCGGCCCGGCCGGCACGTCTGCCCTCGGGAGGATCGGCATGAGTTGGCTCGAGAGCGTCGATCGCGTGGTAGGCCAGACCGTCGAGGCCGGGCGCTGGCTCGTGCTGCCGGTCGCGCTGATCCTGTTCCTGCAATGGCCGCTGCGCGACTTCGTGCAGGCGGGCTCGCGCGAGGCCAACGATGCGGGCCAGTGGATCTTCGCGCTGTATGTCAGCCTCGCCATGACGTTCGCGACGCGCGAGCGCGCCCATCTCGCGGTCGACGCCATCGCGCACGGCTATGCGCCGGCGGTGCGCGCCACCATCGGCCGCTGGGGCGGCTTCGCCTGCGTGGCGCCGTGGGCCTGCTTCATGATCTGGACGATCGGGCCCACGGCGTGGCGTTCGGCGCTGATGCTGGAGAAATTCTCCGAGACGCTGAACCCCGGGTACTTCCTGATCAAGGTCGCGGCGCTGCTGCTGGCGGTGCTGGCGCTGGTGCAGGCGACGATCGACGTGCTGCGGAAGCCCCAGGGGAAACCAACGTGATGGAGAGCGCCGGCCTCTGGATGCTGCTGGCCGTAGCCGTCGTGCTGCTGGGCTCGGGGCTGCCGGCCTATGCGGTGCTGATGGGCGTGTCGGCGCTGTTCGCGGCGGTCGGCCTGCTCACCGGCGCCCTCGACTACGGGCTGCTGACGGCGCTGCCCAGCCGCATCATCGGCCTGCTCGAAACCGATCTGCTGCAGGCGCTGCCTCTTTATGTCTTCATGGGCGCGCTGCTCAATCGCCTGCCGCTTGCGGACCGGCTGTTCCGCTGCGGCGTCGCGCTGGGCGGCACGCCCTCGGTCGCGACCCTGGGACTGGGCGCGCTGCTCGCGCCGATGAACGGCTCGGTCGGCGCGTCGGTCGCCATGCTGTCGCGCAGCGTCGCCCCCAAGCTCGAGGCGCGCGGCGTGCCGGCGGCGGAGAGCACCGCCCTGGTGTGTGTGGCCTCGACGCTGGGCGTCGTGATCCCGCCGTCGCTGGTGCTGATCCTGCTGGGCGACGCGATGATGCGCGCCCACACCGAGGCGACCAACGTCACCAAGGAGATGGTGCGCATCGTCAACACGCAGGACGTCTTCCGTGGCGCGCTGGCGCCGGCGGGCCTGTTCCTGCTGTTGAGCCTCGTTGTCGCCTGGTGGCTGGGCCGCAAGACGCGAGCGGCGCGCGGCGCAGCGGAGAAGCCCAGCGCCATGGAGTGGGCGACGGCCATCGTCTCCGCGGTGTTCGTGATCGGCCTGCTGGCCGGTGTGGCCGCCGGGTATTTCTATGCCGTCGAAGCGGCCGCCATGGGCGGCACGGCGCTGTTGCTGTTCGGCCTGGCGACCGGCGGACTGAAGGGCGGCGTGTTCGGGCATGTGCTGCGCGACACGATGGCGGTGAGCGGCGCGCTGTTCGCGCTGTTCGTGGCGGCGACGACGTTCACCCTGTTGTTCCGCGCCTTCGGCACCGACCGTCTGCTCGACGCCTGGGTGAAGCTGGTGCCGGGCGGCGCCACGGGGGCGGCGATCACCGTGCTGGTGGTGTTCGCCTTGTGCGCCTTCGTGCTCGACGCGCTCGAGATCGTGTTCGTGATCGTGCCAATCGTGATGCCGTCGATCCTGACGCGCGCGCCCGACGCGGTCTGGATCTCGGTACTGGCTTTGCTCGCGCTGCAGGCAAGTTTCCTGGTACCGCCCAGCGGCTATGCCGTGATGATGGCGCGCAGCCAGATGAAGCAGAAGACGGCGATCGGTCCGCTGGCCCGCGCGCTCGCTCCTTATATAGGGGCGCAGCTCGTCGTGCTGCTGCTGGTCGTGCTGGTGCCGGCGCTCGCCCATCTCGCCGAACCGAAGGCGGCCAACACTCTGCAGAGCGGCCCGAAGCTCGACGACGATGCCGCGCGCAACCGTTTCAACAACATGTTGAATTTACCGCCACCGCCGGAAGAATAGCTTTGGTGCAGCGCGGCATGGCCCGCTAGTACCGGCGCGAGATTGCCGCCAATATGCCCGGTCAAACGGGAGTAAACGCAATGGCGAGCAAAAGCTCGGAAGCCGCAGTCAGCAACGAAATGGGCGATCTCGACGGCGATTCGCTGATCATGCATCGCACCGGCCGGCCCGGAAAGATCGAGATCATCGCGTCCAAGCCGCTGGTCACCCAGCGCGACCTGGCGCTCGCCTATTCGCCCGGCGTCGCGGCCCCCTGCCTCGAAATCGAGAAGGATCCCTCGACCGCCTACGACTACACGATCCGCGGCAACCTCGTGGCCGTCATCTCCAACGGCACTGCCGTGCTGGGCCTGGGCGACATCGGCGCGCTCGCGAGCAAGCCCGTGATGGAGGGCAAGGCCGTTCTCTTCAAAAA
>CAIMEE010000600.1 GCA_903839865.1 Enhydrobacter aerosaccus
CCCCAGGGAGTTCGTGCCGACCATGCAGGGCGGCCTGCAGTGGTCCCGCTGGGGCATGTATGTGGAATCCAAAGGCAAGCAGGGCGAGACATGCGACATGCCGTCGGCCTGCAAGATGATGGACTACCTGCAGGAGTGGGAGACTTCGACCGATGCCTCGGTGCGCCGCAAGGCGTGGGGTGAAATCCTCGCCGCCAACGCCGACGAGGTGTTCTCGATCGGCACGGTTAACGGGATTCGCCAACCCGTCGTCGTTGGGCCGAAAGTCCACAACGTACCGAAGGAAGGGTACCACGCCTGGGATCCGGGCGGATACATAGGGCTCTATCAGCCCGATACGTTCTGGATCGGCCAGTAGAACCGACGCGCTGGTCCCACCGGCCGAGCGGCCACTACGATTGGGCCGACTACTTCTTCGTGAGTTTGCCTTCGAAGAGGCAGTAGCCGTCGAGCATGATCGTCGAGGCACCCTCCTTGAGGGAACCGACGACGTCCATCTTGTTGCCGCCGCCGACGACGGCCGTCGTCTTGAACTTCATGTCGGCGCCCAATGTCGCCTTGAAGGTCCGGTCCGTGCGGCCTTCCTGCAGGAAGTGGCCCTGCACATCCGTGCCGACAACCGTAACGTCGATGGTCATCTTGTAGGTTGGGCACTTGCCGCTTCCGGGGACGTTCTCGCCATATCCCGTCCAAGTGTAAATAGCCGGCTCGGCGAGCGCCGGTCCGACAAGAAACAGGGTGGCCAGTGTGGCTGCAGAAAATCTTTTCAGCATGGACATTCCCTCAGTAGGAAGACCGCAACAATTCCTCGACGGCTACTGCGATGTGGACACAGCGCCTCGACAGGCTGTGCGAACTCTAGCAATTTTTTTCTGTCGAAACGAAGGCACCGTTGGCGATTTCGGGACCGTGCGATTCCAAGGGTTCGTCTGGGAAATGTCGGTCCATCCGAGCCGGCCTGCCTTGCCCGGCGCTGCAGAACCTGCCAACCGGGCACCGGACAGATGCAGGATCACGGGATCACTCGACTTTCGCTCGCGATCGACATTCTCGCTGGCGACACTCAAGCTCTTCTCCCTCCAGCATGGCATTGAGCGAAAGTTAAGTCTGCCCAGGCTGGCAATCCGCTGAGTGCAACAACACCAGCAACGGTACCGGCAGCAAAGAGTCTTCCTACAGGTTGCATATTTCTTCCCCCCGCATCCGAGAGCAAGGGTAGTTCAAGGATGTCCATCTGGCGAAATGCAGTCGGGCTACTATTTGAAGTGTACTAAAAATATCGCTTCAACCCTTTATGGAATTGGTCTAGCAAAAGTGGCGCAAATTGGTTTGCGAAGGGGGTTGATAATGATGCTGAGATCTATGGTTGCTATCGTTGGTGTTTCTCTATTGCTGGGCGCATGCGATGAGCCGGCGCCGCAAGCTGCTGCGCCGCCGCCGGCGCCGGCGATGAAGTCGTCGACTTACACCGTCACCTTCGCCATGGGCGCGTCGACCCTGTCGACCGAAGCGGCGAGCACGGTCCAGCAGGCCGCCGCCGCTGCGAAGTCGAACGGTGCCCGCGTCGGCGTGACCGGCTACACTGACACGGTCGGTGCGCCCGACTTCAACATGCAGCTTTCGATGAAGCGCGCGGTCGCCGTCAAGGATGGCCTGGTCAAGGCGGGAGTGCCGGCATCGGCGATCACGACTGCCGCCCGCGGTGAGACGGATCTCAAGGTCCCGACGGGCGACCAGGTGGCCGACCAGCAGAACCGCCGCGTCGAAATCGGCGTCACCGTTGCGGTGGCTGCCACGATGAGCGACGGCGACTACTGCAAGCTGTTGTCCAGCACGTATCGGCGGGCTCGCCCGAACTCGGGCACCGACGACGCCGGCGTGCCGCAGGCGATGTCGTTCTGCGACAACGAACCGGCCCGCGGGATTCCGACGCTGGTGAAGGCCCTGCAGGACAATAAGGTTGCCGTGCCGCCGCGCACCTAGCGACAAGACCTGATCTTCCGTACGAAATGGAAGATGGCTGAGCGGGCGGTCCGGAAACGGATCGCCCGTTTTGGCGTCTGGCGCAGGTCAAACGCCGACCAGCTCCGAGCTCTCGCCGCCATGCGGTGGATTGAGGCACCTGGGCTCGTTCCACCCATGCCTCCATTTGATTATCGGCGTCGAATCAAGTCAATGCCGAACGCCGCCTTCGACCGATCCCGCCCCGGGCGCGTCGCGCTTGACGTTAGGCAGCGTCGCTTCCCGCTTGTACCTCGAATTGCCGATGACGAGCGCAACGCAACTGTTCTGGCCCTGCGCGCGAACGATTGTGGGCGCAACCACCAGGCTGCCAGTCGTTGCGAGTACAGTCCGTCTTCCGATGCTTTGCGGCTTCAATGTCGGCACTCTCCTCATGCCAATCGCAGTAGGGCGTACCTGAGGTCGGCAAGGATTCTCCTGACGTATCGCCGTGTCCGCTCGTGGCCCTCAGCGAACGATATTCGGGCGCGCAACCATGTCCACTCCTAGATGCAAAGCGGACATCGATAGAAAGCATATCGTTGGCGCGGCAAGGAGAGTAACCCGATTGTATTCTAGTGCGGCTAAATCTGGCGGGGCGCGTGACGGGCGTATGGTTCAGCGATTGCGGAACGCCTCAGCCATGCGCTGAAATGCCTCCTCAAGGACTGCGCGGTACTCGGCCGGCTGGCCGGTGTCTTCCAGAGCCCGCCGCATGCACATCATCCAAGCATCGCGCTCGGCGGTGCCGATGGCGTAAGGCCGATGCGCGGACATGATGCATTTGTGGTCCGGTCGCTGGAAGTAGAGCGGCGGTCCACCGAGCCAACCGCTTAGGAACTCGAAGAGGCGTTCGCGCACGGCGGTGAGGTCGCGGCCGTGCAAAGCGCGAATACCGGCGGCTTCGGGAACGCTGTCCATTATATCGTAGAAGCGGTTGGCAATGCGGCGGACCATTATTTCGCCGCCGATAATCTGATAGGGCGTGGGGCGGGTTGATGTCTCGGTCCCGGCGTCGACCTCTAGGGCGGCCGTTGTATCGGAGGAACTCATTCAGGAAAAAGTACACGGGTTCCAAGTCCGAAATCTTGATCTGGATCAAAAACGCCAGGCACCGCGAATGCGGCCCCGTAGAGTTCGCTCTCGTCTACCCTGCCAGTAATGCCGTCTACATCGAGGAAATTACCGACGACAGCGAACGGAATACTCGATTAGGCCCATCCAGATGTCGCCTTTGGACCCGTTTCGGACCTCGTGCCGGGCCCCGGCGATGCCCGTTGCTCGGGGTAGACGGGAAGTAGTCGAAGCACCTTCAGACCGACACGACTGACCCTCCGCGGCCCCTGGCGGGACTACGCGATCACCTCGTTGGCCATGAGAATGGCGGCAAGGCGGCGCGGCCAGCCCGCTTGATCCGGATCAATTGATTGTCGCCGGCCACCCTCATACTGGCCTATCGGCGCCTGGGCCGGTCATCGAGGGCAACTATCATGAAATCCATCTCTGACAAGGCAGAAGTCTCGGTCGACTTTCCCGATAAGACCTACATGGGCGCTTTTGGGCGAGAATCCTCGTTCGAGGTCAAAGTCGAGGCCGAGGAGGTCCTGCTGCGTATCGTGCGCCCCGGCCCGGAGCGGCGTGAAATCGCCGTGCACTTCCACTATTACCTGCTCGCCGA
>CAIMEE010000601.1 GCA_903839865.1 Enhydrobacter aerosaccus
CAAACTTGCTTACGGGACTTGCTTACAAAGGAACGGCGCACCTCGCGGTGCGCCGTTTTAGTCCTGTTCCCATTGGTCGGAGCGAGAGGATTCGAACCTCCGGCCCCTAGCTCCCGAAGCTAGTGCTCTACCAGGCTGAGCTACGCTCCGTCAGGTGTACGGACTCCGGCCCGTTGGGAGGCGGGTTTATAGCGGCGGCTCCCGGCGGTCGCAAGGGCCGCCGCCAGCCGCTATAGTCCGGCCGTTTTTCGAGGTTCGGGGGCTGAAGATGGCGAAGAAGAAGCGGCTGAAAATCGCACTGATCGGCTACGGCGCGATCGGCCAGATGCTGTTCGACGTGTTCAAGGACAAGAAGCCGCCCATCGACATCGTGGGCGTATTGGTGCGCGAGGGCCGCGGCAAGGCGACCCAGAAAGCCGTCGGCCGCAAGGTCGCGGTGGTCGAGAGCCTGAAGGAGCTGCTGAAGCTCAAGCCCGACGTCGTGGTCGAGGCGGCGAGCCAGCAGGCGGTACGCGACTGGGGCGAGACGATCCTGAAGAAGGGCATCGACTTCATGGTGATCGCCACCGGCGCCTACGGCGATCCGAAGCTGTGGAAGAAGCACTGCGCCGCGGCGGCCAAGAGCGGCGCGCGGCTGCGCCTGCCGTCGGGCGCGATCGCGGGCCTCGATGGGCTGCTGGCGATGCGCCTGGGCAAGCTCGAGAAGGTGAAATACACCTCGATCAAGCCGCCGCATGCCTGGACCGGCACCCCGGCCGAGACCGATTTCGACCTGCCGTCGATCAAGGTGCCAACCGTGATCTTCAAGGGCACGCCTGCCGACGCCGGCCGCCTCTATCCGAAGAACGCCAACCTCGCGGTCACCGTGGCGCTGTGCGGCGCGGGCCTCGACCATACCGACATCGAGCTGGTCGCCGATCCGACCCTGGCGCCAGGAACCAATGCCAGCCGCCTCGAGATCGTGAGTGATTCGGGCACGCTCAAGCTCGAGCGGGTCGGACTGGCGATGCCGGACAATCCCAAGACCGGCGTCCTCACCGCCCTGACTATGGCCGACGATCTGATGAAGATGATGCGGTCGAGCGACTGGTGATTGGGCACTTCAGTCCCTAGTCACCGCTAAAGAGAAACCGGCGGCCAGGAAACCCGGCCGCCGGTGATATCGACTCTAGTCCTTGGCGCTTAGCCGCGGCCGTGCCAGTGACGGGAACCGCTGCGGCCATGGCCCATCCCGGGGCCCATCCCAGGACCCATCATCGGCGCACGGTCGAAAACCTCCTGCTGCTCCGGCGTGAGAGCGGCGTAGAGCGCCATCAGCGACGGCTTCACGGCTTCGAACGACTCGTAGCGCGACTTCATCATCGTCTCGCGCATGTTCATGCGGTCGGCGAACTTCGGACGGTCCTTCATCTCGGTGGGCAGGCTCGCGCAGCGCGCCTTGTCTTTCGCGGCGACATCGTCCGCCGCCTTCTCGTAGGCGTTCCAGGCGCTGGTCTGCTCGGGCTTGAGGTCGAGGCGGGTCTTCAGATAGGCGCGCATGCCGGCCTTATGCGCCGTGCGCTCGAGGCACATGTTGCGCGGATTGAAGGCAGGACGTGGCGGGCGGTTCGCCTCGGAGGTGGCGCCGCCGCCGGCTGCCGGGGGCATGGCAGCCGGCGGGGCTGCCTGGGCGACCTGGGGCGAGCCCGTGAACCCACCATCGAAGGCAACAGCCGAGGTCATCCAGGCAAGGCCGCCGACGGCCGCGATGGCGGTCGAGACAGCCAGGATCTTGATACGGGTCGACATTTTGAATGGCTCCTGAGGGGTAGGAATTAATTGTCCCTGCCCATCAATACGGAGCCGATTTCCCAAACGTGCCCGGGATCGGCCGATTATTTGTTAGGTATTTGTAAGCTTAGCCAGTCTGCAAAAGCGGCACGCTGGTCGGCCGTCATGTGCAGGCCTTCCTTGCTGCGCCGCCACAGGATGTCGTCGGCCTCGACCGCCCACTCCTCGCGCATCAGGTAGCGCGCCTCGACTTCGTAGAGATGGCCGCCGAAGTGACGTCCGAGATCGGCGGGCGTCTTTACGTGTTCCAGCATCTCGTCCAGCGCAGTGCCGTGGCGGCGGGCGAGGACCCAGATGAGGTCCGGCGGCAGGCCGGATTTCGCCTCCTGTGCACCTTTCACGAAGCGATCGAATGCGATCTCGAAGGAGGGGGCGTCGGCGAACTCGCCGTCGGCGACGGGCTTGTGCGCGGTCCACGGCCCGCCCATGCGCGGGTAGAACTTGCGCAGGTCCTCCAGCGCGTGCTCGGCGAGCTTGCGGTAGGTCGTGATCTTGCCGCCGAACACCGAGAGTATCGGCGCTGCTCCATTCGGCGCATCGACTTCGAGATGATAGTCGCGCGTCACGGCCGAGGGATCGTCATCGCCGTCGTCGAACAGCGGACGCACGCCCGAGTAAGTCCACACGACGTCGGCCGGCTTCACCGGCTTGTCCATGTAGTGGCTGACCAGCTCGCACAGGTAGGCGGTCTCCTCCGGCGTGCACTGCGGGTTCTCGCTCGACTCTACGGGGATGTCGGTCGTGCCGATCAGCGAGAACTCGCGCTCGTACGGGATCACGAAGGCGATGCGGCCGTCTGCGTGCTGCAGGATGAAGGCGTGGTCGCCGTCGTGCAGCTTGGGCACGATGATGTGGCTGCCCTTGATCAGCCGCACGGTCTTGGGCGTTTTCACATGCGTTTCCTCATCGAGGAAATGCTTCACCCACGGGCCGGCTGCGTTCACGAGGCCGCGCGCGGTGATGGACTTCTTCACGCCGCCCGGACCTTCGAGCTTGATCTCCCAGAGCTTGCCGTCGGCGGTGCGCCGCGCCGACACGCAGCGATGGCGGGCGTAGATCTCGGCCCCCATGTCGCGCGCCGACTTGAGATTCGAGATCACCATGCGCGCGTCGTCGACCCAGCCGTCGGAATAGACGAAGCCCTTCTTGAAGGACTTCTTGAGGCCGCGGCCGTACTTCGAGTCGGGCAGATCGACCGACTGCGACTTGGGCAGGGTCATGTGCCAGTCGAGATGGTCATAGAGGAAGAGCCCGAGCCGCAGCATCCAGCGGGGCCTGAGATGCGGCTCATGCGGCAGCACGAAGCGCAACGGCCAGGTGATGTGCGGCGCCTTGGCCAGCAGCACCTCGCGTTCCATCAGCGCTTCGCGCACCAGCCGGAACTCGTAATGTTCGAGGTAGCGCAGGCCGCCATGGATCAGCTTGGTCGCCTTGGACGAGGTGGCGCTGGCGAAATCGTTCATTTCGCAGAGTCCGACCTTCAGGGTCCGCCCGGCCGCGTCGCAGGCGATTCCCGCCCCATTGATGCCGCCGCCCACGACAAACAGGTCGAGCGGCGGGCTTACCTCTCCATTCATGGTTTCGACATATAGCCTGTTGACCGCCCCTTGCGCGCGCCGCAAAACGCGCGAGATGAAATATTTGCTCAACATCGCGATCTTCGCGTTCGTGGCGTGGGGGATTTGGAAGACCGCCAACCGGTGGTTCGATTTCCTTGGCGGCAATCGCCCACCCGCGACCCCGAAGCAGCCGGCGCCGCCGCCCCAGGCTCCCCACCAGGCTCCGCGCGAGACGCCGGCCCAGCCGAGGGTCGTCGAGGATGCACATCCGTGCCCGGTCTGTGGGGCTTATGTCGCGGTCGGTGCGGCCAAATGCGGGCGCCCGGACTGCCCCCAATCATAGGCCGCCAGCGGCTTGACCGGGGGTGGGGTGGCTCCTATTTTGCCGCGCCGCACAAACCGGCCTAAGTGTAGGAAAGACAAGGGATTCCGGTGTCCACTCCCGCCAAGCCGCAGTGTTTTCAGGAACTGATCCTGACCCTGCAGGACTATTGGGCCCGCCAAGGCTGCCTCATCCTGCAGCCCTACGACATGGAAATGGGCGCGGGCACGTTCCATACCGCCACGACCTTGCGCGCGCTGGGCCCGAAGCCCTGGAACGCAGCCTATGTGCAGCCCTCGCGCCGCCCGAAGGACGGGCGCTACGGCGAGAACCCGAACCGGATGCAGCACTACTACCAGTTCCAGGTGATCATGAAGCCGTCGCCGGCCGACTTCCAGGAGCTGTACTTGGGGTCGTTGGCCGCGATCGGCATCGACTCCTCGCTGCACGACATCCGTTTCGTCGAGGACGACTGGGAGAGCCCGACGCTCGGCGCCTGGGGCCTGGGCTGGGAAGTCTGGTGCGACGGCATGGAAGTGTCGCAGTTCACCTATTTTCAGCAGGTGGGCGGCATCGAGGTCGAACTGGTGGCGGGCGAGATCACCTACGGGCTCGAGCGGCTGGCGATGTACCTGTTCGACAAGAAGACGGTGTACGATCTGCCGTACAACTCGCCGACATCGAACGTGCCACTGACCTATGGCGACGTGTTCCTGCAGAACGAGCAGGAGCAGTCGGCCTACAATTTCGAGCATGCCGATACCGAGATGCTGTTCCGGCATTTCGCCGACGCCGAAAAAGAATCGGGCCGTATGATCGAGAAGAAGCTGCCGCTGCCGGCCTACGAGCAGTGCATCAAGGCCAGCCACGCCTTCAACCTGCTCGATGCGCGCGGCGTGATCAGCGTCACCGAACGGCAGAGCTATATCCTGCGCGTGCGCACGCTCGCCAAGGCCTGCTGCGAAGCCTGGCTGGCGACACAAGTGGCGAAAGCAGCCTAGATGGCCGAGTTGCTTCTCGAGTTGCTGAGCGAGGAAATTCCCGCACGCATGCAGGCGCGCGCGAGCGAGGACTTCAAGCGGCTGGTGTGCGACGGCCTCAAGGCGGCCGGACTCGCCTACACGGATGCAAAGGCCTTTGTGACGCCGCGCCGGATCGCGCTCGTGGTCGACGGCCTGCCGGCGGCGCGTGCTGACGTGAGCGAAGAACGGCGCGGACCGCGGGTCGGCGCGCCCGAACAGGCGGTACTGGGCTTCCTGAAGGGCGCCGGCCTCGACTCGCTCGACCAGGCCGAGAAGCGCGATACCGGCAAGGGCGAGTTCTGGTTCGCCGTGATCAACAAAAAAGGCGGCCCGACTGCCGAGGCGCTGCCCGGCATCGTCGATGCCGCGATGAAGGCGCTGCCGTGGCCCAAGTCGATGAAGTGGGGCAGCGGGACCATGCAATGGGTACGTCCGCTGCAGGGCATCGTGGCGCTGTTCGACGGCAAGGTGCTCGGCGGTGAAGTCTCACCGGGCGGCCGCATGGCGCCGATCGGGTTCGGCGACACGACGCGGGGCCATCGCTTCCTGAGCAGCGGCGCGATCACGGTCACGGGCTTTGCCGACTACGAGGCGAAGCTGCGCGCGGCCCATGTCATCCTCGATGCCGCCGAGCGCAAGAAGATCATCGCCGAGCGTGCCGAGAAGCTCTGCGCCGACGCCGGCGTCGTCCTCAGGAAGGACGACGGGCTGATGGACGAGGTCGCGGGCCTGGTCGAATGGCCGGTGCCGCTGATGGGCACGATCGATGCGCAATACATGGACCTGCCGGCCGAAGTGCTGATCGTCACGATCAAGACGCACCTGCGCTATTTCGTGACGACGAAGAAGGACGGCACACTCGCCAACAAGTTCGTCGTCGTCGCCAACAACGTCGCGCGCGATGGCGGTGCGGTGATCGTCGACGGCAACGAGCGCGTGCTGCGGCCGCGCCTCAGCGACGCCAAGTTCTTCTACGATCAGGATCTCAAGCAGACGCTCGAGAGCCGGCTGCCGGCACTGAAGAGCATCGTCTTCCACGCCAAGCTCGGCACGCAGGCCGAGCGGGTCGACCGCATTGCCAAGCTCGCGGGCGAGATCGCGAAGCTGGTGCCGGGCGCCGACGCCGCGCAGGTCCAGCAGGCCGCGCGCCTCTGCAAGGCCGACCTCGTGTCCGGCGTCGTGGGGGAGTTCCCAGAGGTGCAGGGCATCATGGGCCGTTACTACGCACTCAACGAAAAGCTGCCGGCGGCGGTGGCCGATGCGATCGGCGATCACTATGCGCCGGCCGGCCCGAACGACCGCTGCCCCAGCGCGCCAGTGTCGATCGCCGTGGCGCTGGCCGACAAGCTCGAGGCGCTGATCTCCTTCTGGTCGATCGGCGAGAAGCCGACCGGGTCGCGCGATCCATTTGCTCTGCGTCGCGCGGCGCTAGGCGTCATCCGCATCATCGTCGAGAACAATCTCCGCCTGCCGCTCAAGACCTTCTTCAAAGAAGACGACCTGCTCGCCTTCTTCGCCGAGCGCCTGAAGGTGCAGATGCGCGAGAAGGGCGTGCGCCACGATGTGGTCGATGCCGTCCTGGCAGCAGGCAGCGAGGACGATCTGGTGCGCCTGCTCGCGAAGGTCGAGGCGGTGCAGACCTTCCTGGCCAGCGAAGCGGGCAAGAACCTGCTCACTGCCTATGGCCGCGCTGCAAATATCGTTCGCGCCGAGGAGAAGAAGGACAAGGCTCTCGGTGCGAAAATCGCCGCCGCTCCCGATGCCGCCCTGCTGGAACAAGCCGAGGAGAAGGCTGTTGCTAGGGCACTCGCGGCGGCCGAGCAGGCGGTGAAGCCGGCGCTGGCGCGCGAGGATTTCGCGGGCGCGATGAATGCCTTCGCGGGTCTGCGCGGACCGCTCGACGCTTTTTTCGACAAAGTCACCGTGAACGTCACGGATAAGCCAGATTTACGCACAAACAGACTGAAGTTGCTCAACCAGATTCGTGCCACCATGGA
>CAIMEE010000602.1 GCA_903839865.1 Enhydrobacter aerosaccus
CTCTCGCTGGCGCTGATCGCGATCTGCGTGATCCTGCTGACGATGTCGGCCATCAGCTTCGTGCTGAAGAAGAAGGACTGACGCCAAACGCTGGCCGAGGCCGGCGAAACGCTGCCGTAAGCGTCTATTGGCCGGTCAACTCGCGCCGCACGATCGCCGCACCTTCTACCATCGCTCGTAGCTTGCCGTAAGCCGTTTCACGCGGCAGATATTTCATGCCGCAGTCGGGTGCAACGACGATGCGTTCGGCCGGAACATACGGCAACGCACGACGGATTCGCGCGGCCACTGTTTCGGGCAACTCTACCGAACTGTCCGACAGATCAATGACGCCCAGGATGATCGTTTTGCTCAGGGCCCGAAGCTGGGAGCAATCCAGCTTCGATTGCGCCGTCTCGACGGAAATCTGGTCGGCCACCGAGCCTTCCAGTTCGGCAAGATAGTCGTAGAGTGGCGCCTTCTGCTTGATCGTCAGAGCATAGCCAAAACAGATGTGGACCGCCGTCGTTCCCTTCGCGCCATCGAGTGCACGGTTGAGAGCCTTGAGCCCATATTGCCGGGCCTGATCGGGGCGCGCCTGCATGTAAGGCTCGTCAATCTGCACCACGTCGGCGCCGGCGGCGAACAGGTCTTTGATCTCGGCGTTGACGGCATCGGCATAATCGAGCGCCAGGGCCTCGCCGTCCTTGTAGTAGTCGTCCTGCACCTGCTGAGACATCGTGAAGGGGCCGGGAACGGTGATCTTGATCGAACGATCAGTACTGGCCCGCAAAAATTTGACGTCCCGCGTTTCAACCGCATGCTTGCGTCGAATCTTGCCGACCACACGCGGCACGTTGATCGATACGCCACCCCGGCTTCTTGTAACGCCCGGGTTGTCAAGATCGATACCCTCCAATGCCGTCGCAAAGCGATTGGAATAGCTGACACGGCGGATTTCACCGTCGGTTACAATATCGATTCCGGCGCGCTCCTGATCGCGGATCGCTACCAGTGTCGCGTCGTCCTGTGCCTGTTCCAACCACTGCGGTTCGACACGCCACAACTCGTCCGCGCGCGTGCGCGGCGGGGTCTGCTTGCTCAGTACGGTGCGATCAATCAACCAGTCGGGCTGGGGATAGGAGCCGACGAGAGTTGCCGGCAATAGCTTCTGCGCCATGATGTGTCTTTCTGAAATAATCTCGGCGGCTATTTGCCGATGAATAACGGGTCCCTGGCGATCTCGCCCCACTTCGTGATTTCGCTCTTGAAGTACTCCCCTAACTTTTCCGGCGAGCCGCCGATAGTCACGAAGCCAAGTTTGCTTTGCAATTCCCTGACTTCGGGGAGAGCGAGGATGTGAGCGAGGTCGCGATTGATCTTGGCAACGATGTCCCGCGGCGTGCCCTTGGGAGCAAATAGCCCGTACCAGCTTGTCGCGTCGGGATAGGTGACGCCAGACTCCTTAAACGTCGGAATGTCCGGCAACTGCTCGGCGCGCTTGGAACCCGAGACGCCGAGCGCACGAACGCGGCCCGAAACAACATTCCCGACATGCGCGCCCGTCGGCGGGAAAAACACATCGACGCGGCCGGACATGACATCGGTGGTCAATTGCGAGGTCTGCGAATAGGGCACCTGGCGCATCTCAAGACGGCCGTTCATTTCGGCAAATACCGCGACCGCCATGTTGCCGCTCGACGACGTGCCGAGCGTGCCATACGTCAACTGGCGCGGATTGGCTTTGGCAAAATCAATTAATTCCTTGACCGTTTTGAACGGCGAATCCGGCGGCACGATCAGAATGTCC
>CAIMEE010000603.1 GCA_903839865.1 Enhydrobacter aerosaccus
CGGGACGCCGAGAAACCACCACCACCTGGCGCGTCGAATGTGCAGGAGAGCCCCCGGGCAAAATGGTCCGCGGCGACGCGCGGCGAGGCTTAGTATGGCTAGCTGGCTCCGGCTTGCCAATCGCCGATCCGGGCCGTGGGCCGACACGGAAACCCAGCCGATCGCCCGATCTCCCAATTAGCCATTCCGCACAAGTCCTCGCGCCGGTCGGCCTCTATTGTCCAACGCTGAGACAGCATCGAGGGGGCTCTCGTCCATGGAAATCCAAGCAGCCGTTTGCCGCGAGAAGGACGGTGCGTTCACGCTCGAGTCGGTGGAACTCAGCGAGCCCCAGGCCGACGAGCTCGTCGTCAAGATTGTCGCGTGCGGCATGTGTCACACTGACCTCGCCGTACGCGACCAGCACATCCCACTGCCACTGCCCGCAGTCCTCGGCCACGAGGGCGCCGGGATCGTCGCGAAGGTCGGCAGCGGCGTCACGCAGTTCAAGGTCGGCGATCACGTCGTCCTCAGCTACGGCTCCTGCGGGAAGTGCAACAACTGCCTCGCGGGTCGCCCTGCGTACTGCGCACAGTTCCTGCCCTTTAACGTCGGCACCCGTCGCCCCGACGGCTCGTGCACGCACCAGCAACATGGCGCGGCCATGACGGGCGCATTCTTCTACCAGTCGTCGTTCGCCACCTACGCGCTCACGCACGTTCGAAATGCCGTCAAGGTCGCCGACGACCTTCCGCTCGAGGTGCTCGCGCCGCTCGGCTGCGGCATTCAGACCGGTGCGGGCGCCGTGTTCAACTGCCTGCGCCCGCAGGCCGGCAGCTCGATTGCGATCTTCGGCGCCGGCGCCGTCGGGCTGTCCGCGGTGATGGCGGCGGTCGTGGCCGGTTGCACTACCATCGTCGCCGTCGACGTGCAGGAGAGTCGACTTGCGCTGGCGAAGGAGCTCGGCGCGACCCATATCGTCAACGCGCGCAGCACCGAATCCGTCGCGGCGGTCCGCGCCGCCTCAGGTGGCGGTGTCGACTCGGCGGTCGAAGCAACCGGCGTCCCGGCGGTCATGACGCAGGCCTTCGACGCGCTCAACGGCACCGGCACACTAGTCGTGCTCGGCGTCGCGCCGGCCGGGGCGACGGTCAGCATCGACTGCTCGAGCCTGCTCGGCGGCAAGAAGATGCGCGGGGCCATCGAGGGCGAGAGCGTGCCGGAGGTGTTCATACCGCAGCTGATCGCGCTGTGGAAGGCCGGCAGGTTCCCGTTCGACCGCCTCACGAAGTTCTACGACCTCGCCCAGATCAACGAGGCTGCGCACGACTCCGAACGCGGGCTCACGATCAAGCCCGTCCTGCGCATGCCGGCCTGAGCGGCACGCGTATCACCCTGATTGCAGACGAGTCCGGCCACCCGGACGCACCGGAGAAGCGAGATGAATGCCACGGTCATGGAATACGACGGCGAGAATGAACTGCCGATCGGGTCGAAGGGCCCGGTCACCACGTTCCTCCACCGCCGCAACGCGTTCTTCTACGCGTTGCTGTGTGTGGTCGCCTACGCCCCGGGCTACCTGCACCTCGGCCCCGGTTGGCAGGCGGCGGGCCTCGGCCTGCTTGCGCCTGGCGTCGGCTTCATCGCCGCGGGCGGCTGGTGGGTCCTGTTGTTCCCGCTCACGCTCGGGATCTTCTGGCTGTCGATCGTCGCCTGGTTCTGGGCCGGGATGGTCATCGCGCCGCTGACCATCTGGCTCGGCAGTGCCGCAGTGGCAGGTGCCGTGACCGGCGCGGCCATCTGGCCACCGGCTATCTTCGTCGTGCCGGGGTGCGCGCTCGCGATCTTCCTGGTGTTCCAGTACCGCGGCATGAAGCGTCGCGAAAGGGACCGCGAGGCCTATAAGTTTCGCCAGACCTTCTTCGCCGAGTCCCTCGCCGAAGTGAACCAGAAGGCTGCCGTCGAGCCCGTGCCCGGCACGCGCGAGCTCGACGCCGAGACGCTGGCCGCGGTTCGCTTCGTCCTCGACCGGGCGCTTCAACCGATCGACCAGTTCAAGGGTTTCACGATCATCGACCAGTACCAGCCCGCGGCGCTGCGCTACCAGATCAACCACATGGGCTTCGCGCTCGGCATGGTCCAGGGACATTACACACCGAACTTCCACGGCTACCTGCTCGACGCGCAACGCAACCTAATCGAGAAGTACCGCCACCCGAAGGTCTGGGGCTACTGGGTGCAGGAGTCGATGTGGGGACACTTCAACTTCTTCAGCCACGACCCCGTGATCCGCGACAACATCATGCTGTCCGGCTGGTTCAGCATGCACGTCGGGCAGTACACTCTCGCGACCGGCGACAAGCGCTACGGCGAGCCCGGCAGCCTCACCTTCAAGCTGAACGAATCCAAGGTCTACAAGCACGACTTCCACTCGATGGTGAACGCCGTCGTTCACAACTTCGAGAGTAATCGATTCACGCTATTCCCGTGCGAGCCGAACTGGGTCTACCCGATCTGCAACATGTACGGGCTGTCCGGCGTCGCAACCCATGATGCGGCATTCGGTACCAAGCACGTCGGCAAGATCTATCCATCGTGGAAGCAGAAGCTGCGGACCGAATTCACCGACCTGAAGGGGAGCATCGTCGGGCTGCGCTCCAAGTGGACCGGCCTCGAGATGCCGTTCTACACCGGCGAGGCTGGCTTCGCGTTCTTCGCGAACATCTTCTCGGTTCCATTCGCGCGGCGCCTGTGGGCCGTCGGGCGCAAGGAGCTGGGCTTCTGCCTGGCGCCAGACGGTGAGGGCAAGACACGGCTCACGCTGCCGACCGAACTGCTGCCGTTCCTAGACAAGATCGACCCGGGTCACTACAAGCCCGGCGTGCTGTTCGCCTACGTGGCCGTCATTATCTGTGCGCGGGAGTTCGGCGACGACGAGCTCGCGGACGCGGCGTTGCGCTCGATGGAGCAGGACTGCGGCCGCACGATGGAAAATGGCGTGCTGAGCTACCGCAAGGGTTCGTGCCTCGCCAACGTCTGGGCGGTGGAGGCGCGCCTGATGCGCACCGGCGACTTCAAGAACACGTTCACCCGGGCACCGTCGAAGGAGACGATGTCCGGCCCGCTGCTCGCGGGCGCGAAGTACCCGGACGTGCTGGTTGGCAAGGCCTACAGCCACACCGGCAAGGACCTCGACCTCGTGCTCTACAACGGTGCCGCGCCGGGCGTACAGACGCTGTCGCTCGAACGACTGAAGGCTGGCGCGACCTACCGCGTCGCCGGTGCGGAGGCCGCCAACATCACGGCCGACGCGCAAGGCCGTGCTTCGCTCACGGTTCGGCTCGACGGTCGTACGGCCGTCAAGATCGAGCCCGTCGAGATGCACTGACGTGAACGCGGGTCCCTCCGACGCTGCCTCCCAGGGCACCGATGCGTTAGAGGGGATCCGCTCCCTGGCTGACCTGGTCCGGCAGCGCGCGCGGAAATCCCCGGCGCGCGTCGTGTTCGTCACGCAAGGTCGCCGCTGGACCTACGCGCAGCTGGACGAGGAGAGCAACCGGATCGCGCAGGGCCTGCGCGCCGCGGGCGTCGGACCCGGCGACTGCGTCGCCTGCCTGACCAAGCACGGCGCGGAATGTACGCTGCTGTTGTTCGCGGCGAACAAGGTCGGCGCCGTGCTCGCGCCCC
>CAIMEE010000604.1 GCA_903839865.1 Enhydrobacter aerosaccus
GCCTTCCTGCTGCTGTCGAAGGAGACGACGCTCACTCTGCCGGTGGCGCTCGGCAACTTCCTCTCCGCCGACGATTCGCCGTGGGAGCTGCTGATGACCGCGGGCTTCATCTACGCGCTACCGCCGGCTGCGATCTACTATGCCTTCCGCCGGTACATGTCGTCGGGCCTGACGGCTGGAGCCGTGAAGGGCTGAAGCCGTCGCCGCGAGGGTGCGAATATCGCATTGACAAACAATGCGATAGACGCAATATATGTCGCATGGCCCGCATTCGCACGATCCAACCCAACTTCGCCCATTCCAACAGCATCATGCACCTCAGCCGGGACGCCAGGCTGTTGTTCGTCCAGCTCTGGACCGTCGTCGACGATTGCGGCCGCGCCCGCTGGTCGCTTCCCGACCTCGCCTCACGGCTCTATCCGCTGGATGATGACGCGCCGGCGCTGCTGCCCGGCTGGCTCGACGAACTCGAGCGGGAGGGCTGCCTCGAGCGCTACACGGTGGACGAGGTCGACTATTTGCGCGTCGTGAACTGGCGCAAGCACCAGAAGATCGACCGGCCGACACCCAGCCGCCTGCCGGCGGCGCCTCGCGAGCCGCTCGCGAGTCCTCGCGAGGAATCGCCTTCGATGCCGATGGCATCGATAACCGAAGCCATTCCTCGCGAGCCGTCGGAAATCACCGAGGCCTGGGTGCTGGGCGAGGTCGAGGCCATCCTGAGGGACGCGCGGGCGGACCGGCAGCACCGGCCGGCATTGCGCGCGATCGAGCTGTTGGGCCGCCGCGCCGGGCTCTGGGACCATCGCCAGCAACACCGTCTCGACACGGAATTTCTGGTCCAGCACGCGTGGGACAAGATCAAGAAGGGGGACAGGTCCGACTTCACGGCGCGGCTTTTGCAAGATGCCGGCATCCTAGGAGCCCTTGATGAAACGCCGTCATTTTCTAGCGCTCGCCGCCGCTCCCGCCCTGGCCCGGCCGGCCCACGCCGCGGGCAAGACGCTGACGATCGGAGCGGCGATCTTCCCGGATAATCTCCGCGCCGGGAACCTGACCTATGCCGCCACCAGCCTGGTGGCGCAGACCAACGACTTCCTGGTGGCGCGCGACGACAGCGGTGCGCTCCAGCCGGCACTCGCCCTCAAGTGGGAGGCGATCGATCCCACGACGATGCGCTTCCACCTGCGGCCGGGCGTGAAATTCACCGACGGCGTCGACTTCACCGCCGACGATGTGGTCTTCACCATCGGCCGCGTCCAGGATCCCAAGGCCGCCTACGGCCAGGCCGCGCGCATCAACCAGGTGGCGAGCGCGGTCGCCGTCGACAAGCTCACCGTCGACGTGAAGACCAAGGCGATCTTCCCGACCCTGCTGCTGGGCCTCTCCGACATCGTGATGGAGCCCAGGCATTACTTCGAGAAGGTCGGCGCCTCGGGCGTGGCCAACAAGCCGATGGGCACCGGTCCGCACATCTTCGAGTCGTGGGTGCCGGGCGACCGCTATGTGCTCACGGCCAACAAGAACTACTGGGGCGGCGCGCCCAGGATCGACCGGCTGGTGATCCGCGCCATTCCAGATGGCGCCAGTCGCGTCGCCTCGCTGGTCACGGGCGAGAGCCAGATCATCGAGGAAGTGCCGGTCGACCTGATCGATCAGGTCGACCGGCACTTCCTCGATGATCTGGCTCTCGCCCGTGACCAGCGAGGCGACGCGACTGGCGC
>CAIMEE010000605.1 GCA_903839865.1 Enhydrobacter aerosaccus
CCGGAACGATCTTGTCGCGCCAGTATTCTCCTTCGGGGCCGCTATCGGAATGATTGCCCGCAATGATCAGACGTTGCCCGGTACGGCGCGCAATCTCGATTGCCCAGTGCGCCCCCTTGATATGCTCGACGCGACTGAGGAATACGAGCGGTGCGTCCGGCGCCACCGTCGGACTGAAATGCAGTGCATCCATTTCAGCGAAGTTCGGAATGCCCTCCCAATCGCCACCCGCCTGCCGGCCAAGCCCCGCGATGTACTCGCTGCAGCCGGTAAACCGCAGCACATCTGGCGCTGCCAGTTTCACCGCGAGACCAACCGTTCGCATGGTGGGATCGCGTTGATAGCTCATCACGATCGGCGTCCTGCCCCGCAGCAATGGCGTGAGATAGGCAATCCGCGAAAAACTGTGAATCACGTCGGGCCGGAACGCACGTACGGCACGCCACAAATTCACTGCATTGCGCAGACTGTCGACAGCCGATAGCGAACTCGCCCCTGGCCAGGGATAAAACGCGTCGGCCGGGCACTCCGACCCCGGCTTTGCCACCAGACATACTTGATGGCCGCGTGAACGGAACCGTCTGACGAGCCCATCGACTACCCGCTCAATGCCGCCGTAAAGCTTTGGCGGCACCTCGATCTCGGGGTCGGCGGTGATGACGATGCGCATCAGCGACTTGCTTCCATGTAGAGCGAATAGACCCGATGCTGATCGATATCGATACAGCCGCCGGGGAAGCGTCCTTCTCGCCACTCTACCTGCTCGATTTCGCGAAAGCCGGCATCCTGAAGGACGATCCTCAGATACTCTGCGTCGTAGCCTGCAAAGTGATCGCCTTCCTGGAGGAACGTGTGATTGATCACTTCCATCTTGGCGCGACAGACCTCCTCGGGAACATAGAACCCGCCGATCGCATTCATCTTCTCCCACCCGGGCGCCATGTACGCCTCGATGAATTTCCGGGCATCCGGGACGATGATCCGCAATATGCCCCCGGGCTCCAGGCAACGCAGGCACTCGGCCAAGAAGCGGGGCCGCTCGATCGTCATCTCCAGATGCTCGAAATAATGCTCGACATGAATGCCGCGGCACGACGCGTCACCCAACGGCAGCGCGTTCCGGCAATCGATTGGCAGGGTCACGCCCGGAACATCGAACATGTCGAAATTGACCCAACCGGGCTGCCCTGTCGGGCCGCAGCCGATGTTGGCAAGCACTCCGCGACGACGCCTCAATTCACGACGGCGCCATATCCACGTCGGATCGATACGGGCGCGCAACCGAATCCAGGCCGCACGCAATTCCAGCCATACCGCGCGGAAAACGTGTGGATTGATGCCCCACGCGACCACCAACCAATCCCCCAGGCGCTGTTTGCGCGATCTCATGAGCGATCTCCATCGCGTTTGGCAAACGCCTTGGCCACCAGGTCCAGGAGAATGTCCTTTTCTCGATCCCAGTTGTAGCGCTCACGGCCCAGCCTCGCCGCCACCTCCTTCGCCGTGGCCAACGAGGCCGTCGCAGCCAGACGATCGAGTGCCGCGGCGATGTCGTCGGGATTGGAGAGCGACACCACAGTGGCGGCGGCTCCGAGGTCGGGCGCGAGTGCACGCTGCGCCGGCGTGTCGCTCATCAAGACCGGAACGCCGGCAAGCAGATAGGTGAATATCTTGTTGGTGAGACAGAGCCGCCGGCTCGCCGTGACTTCCGTCTCCAAAGAAAGGCCAACGTCGTAGTCCGAAGCGAGCAACGCCATTTCCTGCGGCGGCGCCAAAGGCAGCAGCTTTACCTTGTCGGCGATCCCGAGTTCGCGGGCCAGCGCCAGCAACGTATCCCCGTGCCCCCACCGGTTGCTGCCCCGGATGTCGAGGGTCACGGCAGTTCGGGAACGGGCCATCGCCCGAATGAAGCCTTGAAGACCGCGATCGAGTCCGATGGTTTGGGAAAACCAGTAAGCCTTCAACTCGCCGGCAATACCCGGCGCCGCCCGTCTCGCCGGCGGTGCCATACTGAGTGGAAACACGTTCAGGATCGTTGCCGGCTCCGCGACACCATATTGCTCGGCATAGGCGTGGCCAATCATCGGCGAGGCCGCCGTCACGTAGATGCAGGACGGCAACGCCGCACCTTCAATCCGTCGCACCATCGCCATACGTAGATTCTCCTCCGGGCTGTCCAGACCTTCTCCCGAATGAAAATCCTCGGCATCGAAGGCGAGCATGCCGCCATGTCTGAGCGCCGCGGCGGCCGCTGCCGGCAGCGACGGTACGTAGTGGGCGATATAAAGATCGGCGACGACCGAACTCACTGCGCGCTTAAGCGCACGCGCAGGACCGCCATAAGCCTCCGCGGCAAGGGCCACCGACGGCGCAAAGTTCATCTCTGTCAGAAGCCGCACAAGCTGCCACGCCATTTTGCTCGTATATCGGCCAAACACCGGGCGTGACACCCGCTTGACCCGCCAACGTACGCTCGCGGCGATTGCGTCATCGGCGGAACGCAGAGCGGCGGTATAGTCGCACGCGACTGCCGTCACATCGTAGCCGGCCGCCTGCAGGGCGTCGGCTTCCTTCAAGAGCCGTGGGTTGGAAGACAGGCTGCCCGATCCGACGATGCAGACTTTGCGCGGCATCGACCAGTCACCTGGTCGCGTCGACTGGGATCGGCTTGAACTCGATGGGCGCCTTCAAGGACATCGCAATGCTGCCAGTGCCATTGGACTGACGGAAATTGAACGAGCCCTTGCCAGGGCTACAGCGATCGACACGGAAACGCACGGCGCTCTCCACTCGATGGTCGGTATGTACGTTCGTGTAGCAAGTATCGAGATCGATCGAATACTGCCCCGCCGCCAAAAAAAAGGAGTCCAGTGTAATCACGCATTCAAAACGACCGGTTGCCGCCGGCAGGTTGATTTGACTGAACGTCCCCGTGGAATAAAACGCAAACGGCAAACCAAGTTCGTCCCGGATCGTAAGTTCAACGCACATGCCGGGCAGACCCGTCGTGGACACGACGACCCGCAGCCGCAATGGCGAGCCTGACTCGAATCTATCCGTCGGATTTCCCTGCTCATCGAGCAAATCGGCCGAAACCAAGGTTGAATCCGATCCTTGACCCCAGTTCAACCGTCTCGCGATCACACCAGTGTTCGCCGTGTAATGCGCGAGCGCTGCCTGGACCGGCCCATCAAACGCAAGCTGTCCGGAGCGAAGTACGATGGCGCGGCGCGTAAGCGCGCTCACGGCCGCAAGGTTGTGACTGACGAACAGGACCGTACGGCCGCTGCTCGCGACCTCAGACATCCGATTGAGGCAACGCTGTTGAAATTCCGCGTCGCCGACTGCCAGTACTTCGTCGATGACGAGAATTTCCGCTTCAAGGTGCGCCGCCACAGCGAACGCAAGACGCGCATACATGCCAACCGAGTAACGCTTGACCGGCGTGTCGATGAATTTCTCGACGCCGGCGAACGCCACAATCTCATCGAAACGATGGCGCACTTCCGCGCGCGTCATTCCCAATATGGCGCCATTCAGAAAGACGTTTTCCCGGCCGGTAAGCTCTGGATGAAAGCCCGTGCCGACCTCGAGAAGGCTGGTGACCCGTCCATCGATCTCGATTCGCCCAGCCGTCGGTTCCGTGATGCGCGACAGGATCTTGAGCAAGGTCGATTTACCGGCCCCGTTATGGCCAATGATGCTGACAAGCTCTCCACGCTTGATCTCGAAATTGATGTCGCGCAGCGCCCAAAATTCTTCGAATACATCGCCGATATCGCCGGGATTTCCCTTCAGCGCCGACTTTCCCTTGCTGAAGAAGCGCCGTACGGCATTCACCATCGCATCGGCAAAAAGGCCGTTGTTCTGGGCCCGGTGGCCGATGACAAACCTCTTGCCGAGTCCCTCGGCGCGGATGACGGTGTCAGACATCAAATGAGGTCCGCAAAGCCGCGCTCGATGCGGCGGAAGCAGGCGATGCCGATCCACAGCAGCGCAGCGATTACGGCAATACTGACAGCAAAGCCCGGCAGGTAGATCGGACTATCGCCACCGACAATGCACCAGCGGAAGCCGTCGATGATGCCGACCATAGGGTTGAGACTGTAGAGCAGGCGCCATTCCGGCGGCACGATCGAACTGGAGAATCCGACCGGCGAAGCGTACAGACCGAACTGCAGCAGGAATGGGACGACGAAACGGAAATCGCGATACTTCACGACGATTGCCGATGCCCAGAGTGCGGGTCCGATGCTCGCCAGCAATGCCAGAGCGACGAATACCGGCAACAGGACTATCTGCCAGCCCGGCAGGAACCGGTACCAGATCATCAAACCGACCAAAATCGTCAGGCTTACGGCGAAGTCGATCAAGCCCACGATGATCGTCGACAACGGAATGATCATGCGCGGGAAGTAGACCTTGCTGATCAAATTCGAGTTGGTCATTACGCTGGCCGATGCGTCACCGAACACCGACGAGAACAGCGTCCACGGCAACAGGCCGCCATAGACCATCACGGCGTACGGCGTGACGTCGCCGCTCGACAATCGCGCGATATGACCGAAGACCACCGTGAATACGACCATCGTCATGAAGGGGCGAATGAATGCCCAGGCAAAGCCGACCACTGTCTGCTTGTACCGCACGGCGACATCGCGCCATGCCAGAATGAAAAAGAGTTCCCGATAACGCCAGAGGTCGCGCCAGTATTGACGATCGGCGCGGCCCGCTTCGAGGATGAGGCGGCTGGACGGCATATGTTCTGATGAGCTCATGGCTCACCTCTAATACGACGCGGGGACGCCCTGAGGCGAGCAAGGAGTAATCTCGCAGTAGCGGCAAAATGTGGCCGACGGTAGGGATCGACGGCGGCCTGCTCGGCTTTCCCCTGCCGCAGCAACCGCACGACGGCCTCGATCAGGGCTGTTTTGTCTTCCGGATCGACCAGAACGCCGATGCGTTCGTCGGGAATGGCGTCCCCACTGCCTCCACCTGCTCCCCCGACAACTTTCAGCCCGCAGGCCGCAGCCTCGAGGTAGACGATACCGAAGCCCTCCTGGCTGCTCGGCATCACATAGAGATCGGCGAGACGGTAGAGGTCGGGCAGGTCGTCCTCTGGCACGAACCCCAGGAAGCGTACGCAGTCGGCGCTGCCTGTGAGTTCGACGGCCCGTCGCTCCAGGCGTTCGCGATCGTCGCCCGTCCCCGCGACGACATGGACGATCGTCGGAAACCGGGCGCGCAACGCCGGCAAGGCTGCGAATACGAGCTCATGCCCCTTATAGCGCTCGCTGGCCGAGAGCCGACCGACCGTCAGCAGCAGGGGACCTGGGCCGAGTTGAAGTCGCGCCGCCAGTGCCGTCGAGGGAGGGCCTGGCACGAAAATGTCCCGGACCGTGTCCGGAAGCACTCGCACCCTGTCGGGCGCAAGATCGGCCCACGACATGAGAATGTGTCGCGTGCCCCGGCTGACCGTCGTCACCATGTCGGCCGTTTCGATTGCGCGCCGCACGATGTTGCGCCGGCCCACCCAGGTCTCGGCACCATGCGCCTGCACCCACAGGCGCGCATGCGCCACACGGGCGACGATCCAGGCCAATGGCGCCATGTAGACGTGACCGCAGAAGACGATGTCGACAGGCCGGTGGCGCCAAGCGGCACGGAGAGAAGCAATCAGGAATGCCAGCCTGCCGAACACCGGAGGCAACTGCCGAATGCCGGCAGGCAGCGACACGCCGTTCGAGTCGCCCAGCCGGGGAACAATCAACGTGTCGACGTCGCCATCGGCCAACGCCTCGAAGAGGTCCTGATTGTACCGGGCAATGCCGCCGGGTGCGCCATAACAGTCGCCGACGAGGGCAAGGATGCGTGTCTTCATTCCGTCTCAGGCCAGCGTCGGGCCGGTCCACCCGGCCGTCCACACGCGCCGCAACCACGCCCGCGAGGCCGTCGAGAACGATCCATCGTCGACGACACCCGCAGCTTCGCTCAGCCAGCGCCCCACCGGCGTGACGAAGCCCGTCTTGCGCCTGCCACGACTGGCGGCGGGCAGCGGAGGCCGGGGCACATCCGCGACGGCCGCCTTCGCATTGAGCGTCGCAAGTGTCTTTCCCGGCGGCAGCGCCGCCAGAAAGAACGGATCGACGTATGGAACACGGATTTCGATCGAGTGCGCGAGCCCCGCCCAATCGGCGTCCCGCAGGAGCTGGTTGCGCATGTAAAGCGACG
>CAIMEE010000606.1 GCA_903839865.1 Enhydrobacter aerosaccus
GACGCTCGACCAGGCGCTGGCCTTCGACAAGCGCCACAAGGACAAATACACGGTCGTCTACAAGCCCGCCCTGATCTACGAGCACATCGACGTCCGGCTCGACAATCCGCTGCTCGCCGATGTGCGCGTTCGGCAGGCGATCCTGATGGCGATCGACCGCAAGGCGATCTCCGAGAAACTGTTCGAGGGCAAGCAGCCCGTCGCCGACAGCGGTATCAGTCCGCTCGATCCGATGTACGAGCCTAACGGCAGGAAGTACGCCTACGATCCTGCGATGGCGAGGAAGCTGCTCGACGACGCGGGCTTCAGGGAAATCAAGAACGGCGTGCGACAGAGTGCGAAGGGCGAACGCTTCTCGATCGAACTGGCCACCACAGCGGGCAACCGCATCCGCGAGCAGGTGGCGCAGGTAATCCAGAGCCAGCTGCGTAACGTCGGCATCGACCTGCGCATCAAGGCCGAACCGCCGCGGCTTTTCTCCGAGTCGCTGAACCGCCGCACTTTCACCGGCCTTGCGATGTATGCCTGGGTTTCGTCTCCGCAGGGAATCCCGCACTCGACGCTCTATTCGACCGAGATTCCAACCGAGAAGAATGGCTGGAGCGGCCAGAACTATCCGGGCTATGCCAGCGCCGCGATGGACAAGGCGATCGATGCCGCCGAGCACGAGCTCGACGAGGCCAAGCGCCGCGCGTTGTTCGCCGAGATCCAGCGCATCCATGCCGAGGACCTGCCGGTGCTGCCCCTGTTCTTCCGCGTCGATCCCTTCGTGTTCCCGAAGCAACTGAAGGGCGTCGTGCCGACCGGCACGTTGAACAGCTCCACCCTGTGGGTTGAGCAGTGGCGCTGGGAGGACTGAGCGGCCTCATGAACCGCTATCTCGCCAGCCGCGCCGTCGAGATCGTGGTCACCCTCGTGCTGATGAGCGCGGTGGTCTACCTGCTGATCGGGCTGATGCCGGGCGACCCGATCAACCAGATGATCGCGGGCGATCCCAAGATGACCAGCGAGGACGCGGCAAGACTCCGCGCGCTCTATGAAGTCGACAAGCCGATCGTGCACCGCTATCTCGCGTGGGCGTCACAGGCATTGCAAGGCCATCTCGGCTACTCGCGCTCTTTCAACCTGCCGGTGATGAAGGTCGTGTGGCCGCGCCTGCTAAATACCTTCGAACTGGCCGGCCTCGCCCTCGTGCTCTCCATCGCCATCGCCCTGCCGCTCGGCATGTGGGCCGCATCGCGGCCTCGCGGCCTTGCCGACTACACGATCAACCTGCTGAGCTTCGCCGGTATCTCGACGCCGCCGTTCTGGCTCGCGTTGCTCCTGATCTCGCTGTTCGCGGTAAAGCTCGGCTGGCTCCCGGCTGGCGGGATGGCGGACCTGCGTCCGGGCACCGGCGCCGGCACCGCGCTCTACGAACGACTGCGCTTCGCGGCACTTCCCGTGCTCACGCTGACACTCCTGCAGCTCGGCATGTTCACCCGCTTCATGCGCGGCGCTATGATCGAAGTTCTGCGCCAGGATTACATCCGCACCGCGCGCGCCAAGGGCGTCGATGCGCGCGGCGTGATGCTGCATCATGCGTTTGCCAACGCCATCGTGCCGGTGATTACCCTGCTCGGCCTGTCATTCGGTGGGCTGTTTTCGGGCGCGCTGATTACCGAGACGATGTTCGCGTGGCCCGGCATGGGCAAGGCGATCTACCAGGCAATCCTCGACAACGACTATAACCTTGCGCTGGTCGGCCTGCTGATCGCCACCTTCACCACCGTCGTCGGCAACATGCTGGCCGACGTGACGCAAGCCGCGGTCGACCCGCGCGTCAGCTTGCAATGACTGCAGTGAACTCCCCGTCCCGCTCGCATCCGCGCCGCCTCGCCTGGCGCCGCCTGCTGCGCCATCGTCTGGCCCAGGTCTCCCTGATCTTCCTCGCCGTCCTGCTGGTGCTGTCGATCGCGGCGCCCTGGCTTGCCGACTGGCGTGGCGTCGATCCGGCGGCGACCGATCTCTTCACGCGTTTCGAACCGCCGTCGGCCGGGCACTGGCTGGGCACCGACGAGCTCGGCCGCGATCTCTTCCAGCGCCTGCTCGATGGCGGCCGCGTGTCGCTGTTGGTCGGCCTCTCCGGCGCCTTCCTGTCGGCTGTCGTGGGGGCCGCGATCGGCGTGGCGGCGGGCTATCTCGGCGGCGGCATCGACAAGACCCTGATGCGCTTCACCGACGGCGTGATCGCCCTTCCGTTGCTGCCGCTCCTGATCGTGCTGGCGGCGATCGATCCCGCCAAAGTCGGGCTTCCGGCGAGCATCGCCCATTCCGAATCCTTCCCACTTTTCCGAATCGTTTTCATCATCGGGCTAACCGGCTGGACAACGGCGGCGCGGCTGGTACGGGCGGAGACCCTGTCGCTGAAGGCACGCGACTTCAC
>CAIMEE010000607.1 GCA_903839865.1 Enhydrobacter aerosaccus
CTCATCGGCATCGGCCCGATTGGCGCGTGGACGTTGGCGCACGAGGTGTTCTCGTGGCGCACGTTCGCGAACGGCAAGAAGCTCGGCGCGTATGCGGGCCTGGCGCCGACGCCGTTCTGCTCGGGGCAAATGCAGCGCGACCTGGGCATCAGCAAGGCCGGGCCGCGCGAGCTGCGCGCGCTGATGGTGCAGCTCGCGTGGCTGTGGATCTACCACCAGCCCGAGAGCGCGCTGGCCAAGTGGTACAAGGAGCGCTTCGGCCCCACGGCGAAGCGGTCGCGGCGCGTCGGCATCATCGCGGTGGCACGCAAGCTGCTCATCGCACTGTGGAAATACGCGATGACTGGCGAGGTGCCCGAAGGCGCGGTGCTCAAGCCGCTGTCGCACCCAATTCTCGCGCCGCTGCAAAATGGCGCGAGACGCATCCGACTGCCAGCGCCGCGAAGTGAGCCGACGGTCAAGCCCGCACGCGTGCCGGGTCCGCGGATGAAACAGGCTGCGTAGCAGCAAAATCGACGCAGAAACTACAAAAGGAGACAAGCTCAATTTCCTGAAATGCCAGAAATTATCCCAAACTCGGAGAGGCTGTTGCCTGGCTGAGTCCGGCGGATGCGGGCGCTCGGCGGAACGCCTGGTCACGCAAGTGGCCGACCCGATAGATTGGGCGCCCGCCCGCCGGTTCTCCAGCGTGTACCACGCAAGCAGCATTGTGGAAGCGGCTCACACCCGAGCCGCCCCGGATAGAAGGTCGCGGACCGCTCGGCGGACGCGGAAAAAGAACCGGAACGACGGATTCGGCTACGGCAGGCTCGACGAGATGGGATCAGGAGTGGCCATGAGGGGACTTGACTTGGGGAGGGTCATAGAAGGCGTTCCGAGCATGTCCACCTGCTGAACTTGCCTGCCACATTCACCGTCCTGGCAGCGCCGGACCGTCCGGAGCCGCGCCTGGACCGAGCATGACCTGCTGTTCGCGACCTGTCGAGGCCCAAAAGCGTGTGGTTTTGGGCCACTCAGGCGCACCAGTCCACCCGCGGCCGGCTTCTTCGCCAGTCCACACGTTGCGCGTCCTGTCGCGCGTCCGCTAAGCTGCAGCGTCCAGGGCGTCCTGGAAGGGCATTGGCGCAGAAGCCATTGAACTGCTCAGCATCATGGATTTCAGCATCGGCAACAGCGGCGCGATGCTTGACCCGACCGCGTTTCCCGGATCGCCCGCGGACTGCTATTGGAGCGGAACCGCAGGCGCCCAGACCGGCACACACTGGTCCGTTCAGTTCAGCACACTCGGCTTGGCCGGCGCGAACAAGGACAGTTTGAATTGCTACACGCGCTGTGTCCGCGACGAAATGACGACGGCGGGCCCGAAACCACCAGTTGGCACCATGAGCGCGAGCGGCGGTGTCATCGTTGATGCTTACACGAACCTGACTTGGCAACCGGATTACATCGACGCCAACAAATTTGCGGATGCAGTCACGGGCTGCGCGAATCTCTCGCTCGCTGGCGGCGGATGGCGCGTCCCGAGCATCAAGGAACTCATGACGACTGTCGACGCCAGCAAGCAGTACCCGGCGATCGACGATGCTCTGTTTCCCGGCGCGTATTCCAGCAACGACCGCTATTGGTCGACGACGGCAAACGCCGATTACCCAACGATGCGCGAAACGGTCCTGTTCTACGACGGTCACATCATCAACTCGCAGCCGACAACCGTCGGCGGGCACGTGCGCTGCGTGCGTTGACGCGAACGCCCCTACTGCTTTGCGTCGGACTTGGCCTTCTTCTTCTTCTGTTTCTCCGCGGTCGAGAGCTTGGGCTTGTTGTTCTTGGCGGCTTTTTGTTCACCCTTGGGCATGACGACTTCTCCTGGCTGGCGCGGCAGAACCTGCGCGCTGGTTGGAGGCATCATGGGCAGAGAACGCGGTGGGCGTCAATGTTGGCTCGCGGGGCGATGTAATACCTGAATGTTCTTGCCAATCAGCTCAGTCGCGCGCGCTCCCGACCTCCTGAGTGCACCAGACAGATTCCCGCGGCCGCAGATTCTGGGGCACGGTGCCGATTGCGCGCGCATTCGCACGACAACGGAGCAAGCCCGAACCGATACTCGCCGGCTTTGGGTCGGGCTCCGTGCTCGCCTTCTCGTTCATCATCGGCTGCGGCTCACAGGCGCGGTCGGGACCGATGAGGCTTCTGCGACGGACGATGTGGCGACCGACGCGGACACGACCGTTATGGTCGCTGCGGGCGCGAAGGAAGCAACCGAACCAGCACATCTGCCAACGTACGCAGGCGCGCCGGCTTGGTGATTTGCTCGTCCATGCCTGCCGCCAGACATCGTTCCCGGTCGCCTTGCATTGCGTGCGCAGTAATCGCGATGATCGGGGTGCGTGTTCCTCGCTCCAAGTCGCGTTCGCGCAGATGTGCGGTCGCCTCAAAGCCTCCCATGACCGGCATTTGCACGTCCATCAGCACCACAGCTACGTCAGGGTTCGCGGCAACCGCCTGCAGCGCCTTCTCGCCATTTTCGGCGACGACAACCCGAAAGCCGAGCTGCTTCAACATCGCGGTCGCCACTTGTTGGTTGACAGGATTGTCCTCCGCCAAGACCACCAGCCGGTCAGCGCCAAAAGGTGCACAAGGGGCCGGAATGGCGGTGCCCATGTGCAGCGGACTGAGCGCATCGGCGGGCGGAAGTGCGAACTGCAAGTGCAGTCGAAAGCAAGTGCCGCGTCCCAACTGACTCTCCAGACCAATCTCGCCCCCCATCAACCCGACGAGACGATGACAGATCGCCAGCCCGAGTCCCGTGCCGCCAAATGTGCGCGTCGTCGACCCGTCAGCTTGCACGAATCGCTCAAAGATCCGCGCCTGATGCTCTGGGGCGATACCGATGCCCGTGTCCTCTACGGAGAGTTCCACGTCGACTTGCGTGTCGGTGCGCGCGACCAGCTTCGCACTGACGAGGACAGCCCCACTTTCGGTGAACTTCAAAGCGTTGCCAACAAGATTCAGAAGTACCTGCTGCAGCCGGTGAGGATCACCGAGAAGCCGGTCCGGCAGCGTCGGATCAACCTGCTCGCGCAACGCCACCTGTTTGCGTGCCGCTTGAGAGGACAGCCCCGAGACCACCTGCCGTGTGATGCTGGCCAGACTCAGTTCTACTCGCTCGAGTTGTACCTTGCCAGCCTCGATCTTGGAGAAATCGAGCACCTCGTCCAGAAGCGCGAGGAGCGAGTCGGCCGACTCACGCGCCACCTCCAACTGCTGCCGGTGCTCGTCATGCAGTTCGGTGCCCAGCACGAGTTCCAGCATGCCGATCACGCCATTCATCGGCGTACGGATTTCGTGGCTCATGTTGGCGAGGAACTGCGTCTTGGCCACGCTCGCCGCTTCAGCCACCGCGCGTGCGTTCTCCAGCGCTTGCTCAATGGCTTTTCGATCGCTGATGTCGCGGGCATTCACTTGCACCAGCGTTTCTCCTGTCACGGGGTCCAGAACCGGCCGAGCATCCAAGCCATGCCACCGGGCACCTTCAACCGTCGCGAGTTGGACCTCCGCGCTGAAAGTCGAGCCCAGCGTCAGCAGCGAACGGGCCTCGTAGGCCGTTGCGGGGTCCACAAACATCGCGAGGAAATCGTCTTGTGGCGGCGAGGTGTTGGCCGGCCCAAACACGCTAAGCGCCGACGGGTTACGCAGAATCGCGCTGCCATCTTGCTTGTGAAGCGCCACGCGGACCGACGTGTGCTGGAGCGCGGCGACCGCGCGCAAAGCCTCAGGCTCAAAGCCTTGCGGGAGCGCGTGTGCCTCGTACAGGATCGCCGCTCGTCCGTCTTCCAGGAGCACGCCGGTCGACTTGATCTTGACCGTAGTCGGCTGGCCTTTGGGATAGAGAGTCCATTGCTCCCGCACTACGCGACCCGCAGCGTGTTCTGCCATCACGGCTTGATTGCGCGAGACTGTGGCATCGGACAGCGCGGTGAAGTCGCGCGCAAGCAGGTCTAGCGGCGACGCCGCATTCCAGAATGTCACGCCGGCAGGATTCGCCCATGCCATCCGCCGCTGCGCAAGATCGAACACCCACATGGGCGTGTCCGACCAGAGGTATGCCTGCAGCACTCCAAACGGCAGCGTTTCTGACATCCGACTAGCCATCCGCCAGCGCTGCCTTGGCCGCGGTGAGCACAGACGCAGCCGAGGGCCGGAGCGACGCGACCGCGAACCAGCGAGCCAAACGCGGCATGTGAGCGTCAGTCAGCGGCCGGCCATGCGCAGCACTCAGGATCTGGATGAAATGGTAGGACAACACGTACGGCGCATCCGCCAAGGTGAACTGCTCCCCCAACAAATAGGGCCGCGGATCGACGTGGGCCTCAAGCAAAGCGACGAGCGCAAACAAGCGCTCCACCTCGGCGGCGAATTCGGGCAAACCAGCGCGACCATCGGACAGCGCAAAGTACAGCGTCGAGAGCTGTGGTCCGAGGTAGAGGTCGTGAAAGCGGGAATACCAGCGACTCCGGGCGCGACCCTCCGCCGATTGCGGGAGGAGCGGTGGATTCGGGTAGCGGTCCTCCAGATACTCGACGATCACTTCCGACTCGCCTATGGCGAAAGCCCCATCTTCCAGGACCGGTACCTTGCCGAGCGGGTTCATCGCAAGGAATGCGGAGGATCGCAACAACGCGCTGTCTACGGTGGGAGTCTCAAAGGTCAAGCCCTTTTCAAGCAGCGCGATCTTGACTTTGGCGCAGTTGTGACTGTAGGGATACTGAAAAAGCTGCATAAATTCCATCCATTACCAAAGGGAACTGCCGGTCTCTGGCGCCGAGACGAGCGTTTGTACCGGAGTCTCGTAGGCGTGGCAATCGCAATGGCCGGCCCCGATGTGACCGAACACGAGATCGTCCACGTCAGAACAGGGTGTCTTCGGACGCTGCGGCCAACAAAAAGTCCAACTTCTTCAGGGCGCGAGCCACGTCCTCCGGAACGCCTTTCAGGCCCGCGCGCTCAATCTCACCGGCCGTATGCGCAAGCGGATTGAATCCCATCGTTCCAGAAACGCTTCGCAGGTTGTGACCGAGCAATGCGATCTCAGTGAAGTCGCTCTTCTTCAACGCTGCCCGAATGCTGTTTGCGGTCTGCTGTTGTGCCTGAAGGAACTCGGGCACGAGATCGGCGAGGTCTGCAGGCACAGCGATTCGCATCGTTGGTTTTGCTGAATTCGACGTGCCCGACGGGATCGGCCCGACCGAACTCAACATCGGCTTGAACCCGGGTGTTAAGAAACGCGTATCCGGCCGGGCCACGTACTTGGCGATGGTGGAGAGCACGATCTCCCGACTGAACGGCTTGCCGACGAAGTCGGTGCAGCCAGCTTGGCGGCATCGGCTCTCGTATCCGCGGCCGGTGTTGCCAGTCATGGCGATTACCGGCACGCGAGCGCCGCCCGGCAGCCGTCTCAACTGCTCGACGGTTTGGTATCCATCCAGTCCTGGCATCTGCATGTCGAGCATGACGGCAGCAACCGGGTATCGGCTGAACGCGTCGAGCAGTTCCTGACCGTCCCCGACCACCAAAGAACGCAGATTCTTCTCAGCTCGCAGCCATGCCCGCAGAATCGTTCTGCTGGAAGGATCGTCGTCCGCAAACAACACAAATGGTCGCGCATCCAGCCAGTTGGCGGTCACGTCCAGCACACGTTTGCGCCTCAGCGGCTTCGACATGTAGTCGTTCATGCCAGCCGCCAAGCAACGCTCGCGGATGGAGCGAAGCGCATGGGCGGTCACTGCAATGATCGGCGTCTGTGGCCGCCCCAACGTCTTCTCCCAATCACGAATCCGCTGCGTCGCACTGATGCCGTCCAGCACCGGCATCTCAACGTCCATCAGCACCAACCCATAAAGATTGGCCATGACCGCCGCCACGGCCGATTCGCCGTCCGCGACCTCGTCGACGATGTAGCCTGTCCCCGTCAGCGTATGTCGCAGCAGGATCGCGTTTTCACGGTTGTCTTCCGCCACCAGGACTCGCCCCGTGCCCGGACCGACGTGCGTCGGCAACACGCGCGCGACCTCCAGCGCGTCGCTGGTCTTGAGACCCAGCGCTTGGGCGATGCCGAGGCGCAGACGACCGCGATGCAACGGCTTGCTCAGCTTGATCACGTTGCGCTCGTCCGTTTCCGATGCGTGCAGCGCTGTCGCCAGGATGACCGGCAGATGTGCAGAGGTCTGGATTGCGCGCACGGCCGTGATGACCTCCTCTCCATCCATGTCTGGCAGTGCATCGTCGACCACGACACAACGATAGTCGAGATCCACGCCAGCCAGCTGATCGAGCGTCTCCGCGCCTGTACCCGCGAGGACGACGTCCAGCCCCCAGTCCCTCAGAATTTGCGCGGTCACCGCCCGCTGTGGCAGCGCCTCCATTACGAGTAACACTTTACCCGTTGGCGGCTTTGGGCCACTCCATGTGCCGACGGTCGACCTCATGTCCGCTGGCGTCGGGAGCGTGAGTTTCACCGTCATCGTCGTTCCCGACCGCGGCTCACTGTTCACGACGATCTGTCCGCCCATGATCCCGACAAGCGAGTGGACGATCGACAGCCCGAGTCCAGAGCCACCGAATCGCCGAGCAGTGCTGCCATCGCCTTGGACAAATGCGCCGAAAATGCGGTCCCGCTGGTCGATCGCGATGCCGATGCCGGTGTCCGCCACCACGAGTTCCAGGGACACGGCCTCTGCCCCACGCTCCTGCACACGCACAGAGAAGGAAACGGCGCCAACTTCTGTGAATTTGATGGCATTGGTCAGTAAATTCATCGCAATTTGCCGGATTCTACCGGGATCGCCGACAACCCGCGTCGGCAGGCGTCCGTCGATGGTGCACTGCAGCGTCAGCCCACGCGCGAGCGCACGAACCCGTACAATGTCCACGATGCTCTCGGCCAGAGTCGCCAAGTCGAACGACTCGGACTCCAACTCCATTTGCTCTGCTTCGATCTTGGCAAAGTCCAGCAAGTCGTTGGTGAGCGACAGGAGGACTTCCGAGCTGTCGCAGGCAATCTCAGCCAACTCGCGCTGGCTTCGCCGCAAGTCTGAGGTGCGCAGCAGTTCGCTCGCGCCTAGAATCGCATTGATAGGGGTGCGAATTTCATGGCTCATGACGGCAAGAAACTGGCTCTTGGCTGCACTTGCTGCATCCGCCGCCGCCTTCGCGGCCAGCAACGCGTCCTGCTGCCGTTGCCTTGCGGTGATGTCACGCAAGTTGACCTCAACCAAATGCTCGCCGGACATGTTCACCAGACCAGCGCGAATTTCGACAGGAAACTGTCCACCATTTGGGCGACGCATTCGATCTTCGAAGTGCACGGGCTGGCCCAACTGGAGTTCCGCGAGTGCGTCACGGCCGCCGTTCGCGGACTGGGGGAACAGGTCCTGAAGCTTCATGCCGAGCAAATGCCCCTGATCGATCTCCAGTAACTCGCCACTGCTCTCGTTGGCATCGACCACCCTGCCGTTTGCATCCACGACCAGAATGGCGTCACTCGCTGCGTGAAAAAGCGTGGCGTAGCGCGATTGGCTCGCAAGCAGCGCCTCCTGCGTCCGCCTGGCCGCGGTGATGTCGTGATAGCGCCAGACAGTCGCCGGCTCGCCGTTGACGACCAACGGCACGAAGTCGCGCTCCAGCCAGCGCCCGTCAACCATCTCCAGCACCTCGCCGGACACCGGAGCGCGCTTGGCCATGATTTCCTGCACACGCGGAACAAAGCCCACCGTGTCCACAAACTTCTCGGCAGCAGCCGACGCCGCAAGCATGCAATCCAGACCAATCAGCGCTTCCGGCGGCGCTTCGATACCGAACATTTCGCAGAATCGCGTGTTGACCAGCTTGATCTGGCCAGTCGCCTCTTCCACCAGCAGGCCGTCGGGCACGTTGGCCGTCACGTTGGACAGCCAGTGGTGCGAGGCATCACGGCTCTCCTCCGCGAGTCGTCGCAAAGCGGCATCTTCCATCGCCTTCAAGAGGCTGGCGGCTGCCTGGGTCAGTGCCACCAGCGCTGCATCGGGTGTCGTCTCCACGTGGTCAGGTGCCGCCATCCAAGTCGCACCGAACACGCGACGGCCAATGTGCAACGGCAACAGCCATGTTTCGGCAATTTCGACTGGCATGTCCAGGTCGGCGACCGAAAAAGGCGCGCGCCTCGGTCCGAGATCACCGCTCAATTCCGCATCGCTCAGCGCGGCCTCGATGCGATTGCGCAGAAGCGATGCCAACGGCTCGCCCTCCAGCGGCTCGGTCGTCGCGAGGACGAGCATCTGGGGTCTGGTACCGTACCTCGCCAGAATCGTTCCCGCGGCCCCGTCAAATACCGACAACATGTCGCCCAACATGGCCTGTGCTACTGCGAACGGCGCCTGATTTTCGACAAATCGCGCCTGCATCCGCGCAACACATTCCATGAGCAAAGACTGCCGGGCAATCGTGGCGACGTCGTGATAGGAGCGAATGGCACCGGCCACTGCCGTCCGCAGCCGTTGGGCGCTCAACTCTGACTTGGACAGATAGCCATTGACGTCGCGCTCAGCCATCACGGTTTCTTCCGGTGCAGCCCCGGGCTGGCCGGTACTCAGGACAATCCGCATGACGTGATTGTTGAGCGTGTGGCGGACATGGTCTACCAGCTTGAGCCCGGCGTCGTCCGTTTCCATCACGACGTCCAGGAGCATCAGAGCGATGTCCTCACGTGTCGCCAGGATCGCCTTCGCTTCCGCTGCGGAGCGTGCTGCCAGCAGGTCCACGGGCCGAGCTTCGACGGTCAGACCGCGCAGGGAGAGCCGCACGACGGTGTGGACCGACTCATCGTCGTCCACCACCAACACCCGCCAAGCGCGCCGTGGTGGCGTCTGCAACGTGTCACCGGGGAGGACAACGGCCGTCGGGCCGTCGGCGAAGAGAGGCCTGTGTTCATCAAAATTCTGGACGACTCGGAGATTCATGGATCAATTGACCTTGTGGCTGGCCAGCGGACGGCGATTCGACATCCCTGGGGAGAAATGGATTCGGCGGAGATGCCGCCGCCCAAAAGTTCGTGTGCGATGTTGTGGGCGACATAGAGCCCAAGTCCCGTGCCACCGCTCATGCGGCGCGTCGTGAAAAACGGCTCAAAGGCACGGCTCAGGTTGGCATCGGCGATCCCGACGCCGTTGTCCTCGCAGCAGAGCAGACAGTCGTCGCCCACCGCGGAGATCTTCACGCGCAGTCGTGGCGCATCGACGCCGGCATAGGCGTGCATCACGGCATTTTCGACCAGTGTCGTCAGCAGCCGCGCCAGCGCCCCGGGGTAGATGTGGTCTGCAAATTCCGGGTCGCCATGCACATCAACGCGGACCCCGAGGCGCGCGAGGAGTGGCGCCAGTTGCTGGAGCACCTCCTCGACGAAGGGGACAAGGCGTAGCGTGCGACGCTCCTCCGAGCGGCGATCGACAGCGATCTGCCGAAAGTTGCCGATGACGTCGGCGACGCGCGACAGATTGGCAACCAGCATGGCCGATGCTGCGTCTGTGTCCTGCAGAAACTGCCTCAAATCGTGTCGCGTGAGCGTCCCGTCAGCCAACTGCGCGGCGAGATTTGCGCGTTGCTCACCCACCAAGGATGCCGATATCCGTGCGACACCCAGTGGCGTGCTGATCTCGTGCGCCATGGAACCGATCAACCGCCCCAGTCCCGCCAGACGTTCTGCGTCCGCCACACCGGTCTCGGTCGATAGCCTCAGCGCTTCCGGCCTTCGCCGCAGCGTCCGAAGTTCGTTGGCTAGCCGTTGCGCATCCGCCATCGCGACCTCTTTGGCCTGCACCGTGGTCAGAACTGTCAGCAGGAGGTCGTGAGTTGGGAAATCGGCTAACGACATGCCCGCATCGGCTATCTCCGCCAGTGAAGACACCCACGGCGTGCCCAGAAACACAATCTGGCCAGTCTTCTCGAGCGCAATCAGGCGTCCATGCACCTGCAATTGCGGGACCTCGACAGAGCGCAACAGGAAATCCTGGTTCGTGTTTTCCATCAGCTTGGCAAACGTGAAATCGGTCGTCGGTCGTTCCAGTCGCGTCACGTCGGACAGGAGCGCGCCTGCCCGGATCGTCGTTGTCAGGCGCGCATAACGCGGCGCGACGTGCATAAGCCGCAGCGTTTCGTCAAAGACGAAATGGAAGGGATACGTTCGGGTGAGCCCCGGGATGAGTTCGGCCGTCAGGGGCATGCGATCAGCCTGCTGGGGCAAAATTCCACGCAAAACTCATCGTGATCAGCGTCACTGCCGCGGATGACGTCATGGCGCATCTGGACCTCCTGTCCAAAGCGCGTGGCCACTCCTTGCAGCAGTCCGATGACCATCGGGGCAAGTCCCTCGCGCACGGAGTAGTAATGCAGCCTCATGGACGTCGGAGTCTCGTCAGTCACGCGAAACGATGGAACTTTTACCTGGGGAAAAGCGATGCTGACCTGAGCGTGGAGCAAACCAATATTGCGAACGAACTGGGCGAAAGATCCACCTGTCGCACGCATCAGATCGTCGTAACCGCGTGTTGCGACGTAGCCAGCGAAGAACTTGCCGATGCCGACCAGCAGCGTGTCTGCCGCCTCGCCCGTTTCCGCAGCCAAGGCCGCAACCAGTCCGTAGGTCACGTCATCCGAGTACGCTTCCAGGGTCAGAAACGCGTCGTCTTCCAGTCGCACTTCGACGGCAAGCCGAGTCCACATGGCCTCGCCATGCCGGGACACGACATAAGCCTGAACTGCCTGATTCACCAAACCGTACATTGGAGCCTCCATAGCCGCGGTAGGCCATAGCAAGGACCACGCCAAGGCCGCGTCTAAGGTGTGTGGATTTGTAGTCGCTCGAAATGGCAGAGCTATCGCGCCGAATCGGGCGACCGCGAAACCGGAAGGGAAAGGCGCGAATGCCCGATTGCGTCCCAATGTGGGAAACGGTTTCCCATTGTGAGAATGGTTACGACTGCCGACTCGTCAGCGACGGCGAGGCAGCGGCAGGCCGTACGTCGCCAACTTCCGATACAGCGTTGACCGGCCAATTCCCAATGCCTGCGAGGCTGCGAGCAAGTCCACGCCATGCCTCGCCACGGCCTGTTCAATCGCGTGACGCTCCACCTCGGCCAGCGTGCGCAGCGGCGGGGCAGCAATCGGTCCCGGCGTCAACGGGGACATGCCGTCGACCGCAAGGATACCATCGGAACCCGCGACGACCGCACCGCGGCGCAGCGCGTTTTGGAGTTCCCGGACATTGCCGGGCCAAGGTCGAGAGGTCAATGCACGCACAGCTTCGACCGACAACGTCAACTTCTGCCCGTCAGCCAACTGCGCCTGCTGTGCCAGGAACCCACCGGCCAGAATGCCAATGTCCTCCAAGTGTTCACGCAGAGGTGGAACGTGAATCTCAAATACCGCGATGCGGAACAGCAAATCCTCGCGAAACCGATGGTCTTGGGCCATCTGCGGCAGCGAGCGATTCGTCGCGGCAATGAGCCGGAAATCCGTGCCGATTTCCGCGGTTCCGCCCACCCGATAGAATCGCCGCTCCTGCAGGACGCGGAGGAGCTTGGCCTGAGCCGTGAGCGACAATTCCCCGACTTCGTCAAGGAACAGCGTGCCACCGTCAGCCTGTTCAAAACGTCCGGCGTGCTGGCGGTCGGCGCCGGTAAAAGCGTTGCGCTCGTGGCCAAAAAGCTCGCTGTCCATCAGGGTCTCTGACAGGGTCGCGCAGTTGATCGCGACAAACGGGGCATTCGGCCGCTGCCCCAGCGCGTGGATGCCCCGAGCCACAGCCTCTTTGCCGGTCCCAGTCTCGCCTTCAATCAGCACGTCGACGCGTCGCGCCGCCACGAGATGAATCAATTCACGAACTTTGCGCATCGCGCTCGATATGCCCAACAGGCCAGGCACAGCAAAGTCCGTCGTTGCCTGCTGATGGCGGTGCACCAACTGGCTCAGGGCTTGGGAGCGCAACGCGTTGCGGAGGCTCGTCAGGAGGCGAACGCGGTCGAGTGGCTTGGTCAGATAGTCAAAGGCTCCAGCCTGCAACGCCCGCACGGCTGTCTCCGCGGACGCGTCCGCCGTCAGCACCAGCACCGGCGTCCCCGGATGGATGCGCTGAATCTGCGCGAGGAGGCTCAAGCCGTCGCCATCGGGCAAGTGCAAATCCAGACAGACTGCGTCCGGCAGGACCTGCGCAAGCCGGTCGAGGCACATCGCGGCGCTGTCGCAGGAAAGAACACGCCAGGCTTCTCCGCTCAACCAACGTTCGAGAATGGTTCGGACGATCTTGTCGTCTTCCACGATGAGGATGGTCTCTGGCACGGCGCGTCAGTCCTCCGTCCGAGTCAGACGTACATAGGCTTCCAGGGCCCAAGAGACTGCGGCGCGCAGCTCTGGCAAGGTGGAGTTCGCCTTCCCCAGCACATCGGTCACGTCCAGCCCTGCGACAGCAGCGCGCAGCGTCTCTGGGTCGTGGCCCGAGCGCAAAAGAATGCGGACAGTGCGATTGCCCAAGATCTGGCGCACCTCCCGGGCGATGACCAAACCTGCGTCGGCAGTATCCAAGCCAACATCGAGCAGCAGAAGCGCCGGTTCTGCCTGCGCGGCGAGCCATGCGCGCACTTCCGCTCCCGAGGCCGCCGAGGCGAGAGCCAGTGGTCGACCTGCGACCGTGACCTCGCGCAAGGCGGCGCGTGTGACCAGTCGAACGCCAGGGTCATCGTCGGCAATGAGGACATGCCACGCCAGCGGGCGAGAGGGCACGGCGCTGACGATGGACGAACGTGACAAAGCCATGGGCGCAGTGTCTGCCAGATCGCTTCGCTCATCAAGCAGCGCCGCCGGCATCAGCGGGAAAGCTCGCGGACGCTGGCCACGACGCGGGGGAACCCGCGAGCGGCAAAAGCCTGTGCAGTTGCTGCGTCGCTGGTGCGGACGACAACTCGTGGGCGCGGCGCATCTTCGCCCAACATCCCAATCGCAGCTTCAAGTTCGTCGGGCGTGACCGCGCTACCGGCCACGATCAGCACGTCCGGCGGCGGCATCAGATGCGCCAAGTCCTCCAGCCTCATGAGTCGATGCACTTGTTCGCCGCCAATCACCGCGCGAAGCAGGCGCAGCTCGATGACGTCTGAGTCCAATGTCCAGACGTTCCGTCCGAGCGGCTGTTGCCGGAGCGACGCCACGGTCGGCAACTCAAACCAGAAGATCGAACCGCCTTCGGGCCGGTGCTCGCACCCTATGGTGCCGCCCATCAGCTCCACGAGCTGCCGGCTGATCGCCAAGCCAAGCCCGGTTCCACCACGATTGCGCGTCGTGGAGGCATCCGCCTGACGAAACGGCTGAAAGATGTACGCTGCGGCTTCAAGCGCCACCCCAACACCAGTGTCCTGGACTTCCACGCGCACCATTTGGCGACCAACGTGAGTCCCGCGCACCACGACGCTGCCGTGTTCGGTGAATTTCAATGCATTGCCCAACAGATTCAGTAGTACTTGTCGCACCCGCAAGCCATCGCCGACGACGAGCAACGACAACACCGGCAGTTCATTGACAATCCGCAAGCCTTTGGTCGTGGCCATCCCCGATAGCCCCGCTATGGCTTCGTCCACCAATGTGTTCAGCGACAGCGGCTGACGCTGCACATCGAGCCGGCCTGACTCCACCTTGGAAAAGTCCAGCACGTCGTTCAGCACGCCCAGAAGGGCCTCAGCGGAAGAGCGGATGAGCGTGGCGTACTCACGCTGTTGCGCGTCAAGAACTGTGTCCAGCAACAGGTGTGTCAGCCCGATGACTCCGTTCATCGGCGTCCGAATTTCGTGACTCATGTTGGCGACGAACGCCGATTTCAGTTGCGACGCTTCCAGTGCAGCGTCGCGCGCCTCGCGCATCGATTCCTGCGCTGCCTTCAGGCTGGTGAGGTCAACGTGGGTCCCGGACATCGTCCGAACTTCGCCCGTCGTCGTGTCGTGCAGTGCCTGCCCGCGCGCCAGCACCCACGCGTACGTGTCATCGCGGCGCTTCATGCGCACTTCCATCGCGTATGGCACGTTCTCCTGGAAATGCGCGCGCAGTGCAGCGGACACCAGCGGAACATCGTCCGGGTGCAGCAGGCGAAAAAACGTTTCCTCTCGGTGCGGCAATTCGTCTGGCGCATAGCCGAGCATGGTTTGCCAAGTCGACGAGAACCGGACGACACCCGATGGAATATCCCATTCCCAAAGGCCTTCTTCCGCGGCCGAGATGGCCATCTCCAACTGTCGTCGACTTTGCCGGAGCTGCTCGGTTTCCACCAAACGTGCGTGGGCTTGCGCCGTAAACTCGCCCAACAGCGCGAATTGAGCACGGTATTCGTCGCCGAACGCATTTGGCGTACGCGAAGCGATCCCCAACGCGCCGACGCATTGGTCGTCGCAGACAAGTGGCACGTAGAAACGCGAACGAATATCGGTCATTCGCGGCGACGGGTTCTGGGAAGCCAATGGATCCATTCCTGTGTCGGGCACGTACAGAGCCTTGCGATGGCGCACGACCCAGCCCGGATGGCGCCGATCCATGCTCGCCTGCGCTTCCAAGCGCTCCGCCTCGCTGAATCCTTTGGCCAGGACCAAATCCAGCTGGTATGTCTGCGGATTCAGAAAGTAGAAGCCGGTGGCGTCGCACGGAATGAGCGCGTCAACGGCCGCCATCAAGGCGCGGGCCAACTCGCGAACGTCAGGCGCGGAGACAAGAGGCAGGAGCAGTGACGCGGAAAGCCGCGAGTCTGCCGCGAGCGTGTCCGGCGCCACGCCCATCTAGGACTCCAGGCCCCGCAGCGCTGCCGCCGCGACACGTTCATCCTGGGAATAGTGCCCGCCGCTCACGCCCAGAGCGCCGACGAGTTGGTCGCCAAGCCGCACAGGCACGCCACCGCCGAGCAGAATAAAGTCTGGCAGTTGGGCAACACCTCCCTCCAGGATCAGGTCGCCGCGAACAAAATCCAGCCAAGCTTGACCCGTGGGCATTCCGAGTCCAACCGCCGTCCGGGCTTTCTTCAGCGAAGTCTCGATGCTCACATGCGGCGCGTCGTCCATGCGCAGGAACGCCAGAAGCCGACCGGCCGAGTCCAGTACAGTAATGCTGACGGAGATTCCCTCGCTCGTCGCTTGGGCGATGCCCGCTTCGAGCAACGCCTGGGCAGCGGCCATCGTCAACATCGGCTGATTGCGTGTCAAGATCATCCCTTTTTTCTCCGTGCGCGCGATCCGGTGTCGCACCTCGAAATTTCGCGCAAAGTCGGCTATCTGTCCAGCAACGCCGCGACCACGACATCCATGGCCGCCAACGAAGGCGCGACCAATTTGCGCAACGATGCCAAGCTCAACTCAGCGTCCACCTCTGCCCCTTCGCGCGCCAGATGCTCGAGGACGCAGCACGCATCCGCCAACGACCGCAGCCCCAGCGTGGTCGTGCTCGACTTCAGCGCGTGCGCGGCTTGAGCGAGACGAGCCCACTCGCGCGCAGCGAGCGCCTCCAACAACTCCGCCTCCGCCTGGGTAATTGTCTCGCGAATCAGCACGGTCAAGTCGCGCAGCAGCGCAGCGCCAGCGTCGTCTTCCAGCGTAGCGAGTTCCTCCAGCACGCTCTGATCAATCAACTCTGCCCGGTCCTGCCGCGCCGGCACGTCTGGCGCGCGCCCTGCAGTCCGCTGCCGCCCTAGCCAATAGGCCACGCGTTCGAGCAATGCCGACGGCGCGATCGGCTTGCCGATGTGGTCGTCCATCCCTGCGGCCAGGCATCGTTCGCGATCGCCGCTCATCACGTTGGCGGTCATCGCCAGTACTTTGACGTCAGCCGTCTGCTGTCCCGCGCGCAGCGCCCGAACGGTCTCGAATCCGTCCATCACTGGCATCTGCCAATCCAACAGGATCAGGTCGTAGTCAGTCGCGGCCGCCGCATCCAGCGCTTCCTGACCGTTCGCGACCACGTCGACGCTGTAATTGGCCCTGCGAAGCGCGTCGTGGGTGACGCGTTGGTTGACCAGATTGTCTTCGACGACGAGGATGCGTGCGGCCATGAAGACTCCATCACTCCCGCGCCAGTCGGTGCATCGGGCGACTCGGGGAAGGCCACCCTACTAGTCCACACATGCCGTGGCAAGCCCGCGCGACACCGTGACGCCGTTCACCCAATCAGTGCACAGCGAGGAATGACTCGTGGTCCGTCGGCGGGACGGGACGACTGAACAAGAATCCCTGATACTTGAGACAGCCACGCGCCTCTAACGCACGAAATTCATCGATTGTTTCAATTCCTTCCGCGACAACGTCGATTCGCAAGGCACGAGTAACGGCGCAGCCAACCCCATCTTCCACCGCCCCGCGCGCCCGGACACACTCCCGCCCGGAGGTGTCCGATGGAAGCAAGTCTGGTGACCGAGAAGTACGTCCCCCGCAAATCGACGCGGC
>CAIMEE010000608.1 GCA_903839865.1 Enhydrobacter aerosaccus
ATCTCCAGCTGAAGGTTCTCGCGCAGCTGCTTGTAGAGCGCGCCCAGCGTCTCGTCCATCAGCAGAAGGCGCGGCTGGAACACGATGGCGCGAGCGAGCGCGACACGCTGTTGCTGGCCGCCCGACAGCTGGCGTGGGTAGCGACCGCCGTAGCCCGGCAGGTGGACCAGTTCGAGCGCCTCGCCCACGAGCCTGGTGCGCTCCCCCTTGGGGACGCCGCGCTGCTTCAGCGGGAAGCCGATGTTCTCGGCGACCGTGAGGTGCGGGAACAGCGCGTAGTTCTGGAACACCATGCCGATGTTGCGCTTGTGCGGCGGCATCGCCACCACAGACGTGCCGTCGATCGCGATGTCACCCCTGGTGGGAGTCTCGAAGCCCGCGATCATCATCAGAGTGGTGGTCTTGCCGGAGCCGCTCGGGCCGAGAAGAGTCAGGAATTCGCCCGAGCGGATGTCGAGCGAGACGCCGTTGACCGCGCCGACGCGCTCGTAGCTTTTCTCCAGGCCGCTCAGCGTCACCGACGCGCCGCGGCCGGCCGAGACACCCGTGGCGACGGTGTCTCTCACCCCAACAGCCACTTGTTGAAGCGCTTGACCGCGGTTTCGCTGTTTTCGATCCACCAGTCGTAATTGTAGGTCAGCAGCTGCGACTTGATGGCGGGCGCGCTCGGCAGGACCTTCAGCCGCTCTTCAGGAATGAACTCGTTCGAGCCGTTGTTGACCGAGCCGTACGGAATCCCGAGCGAGACGCGGGCCTGCGGGATCGCCATCGTGGAGTAGGCCACGAATTTCTGGGCGTTCGTCGCGTTCTTGGCACCCTTGGGAATGCCCCAGGCATCGCGCTTCAGCAGGCCCTGGGACCAGCTGATGTCGGCCTTCACGCCCGCGGCCTGGAGGGCGGCCATGCGTCCGTTCCAGACGCTGGTCATGACGACTTCGCGGTCGGTCAGCAGCTGGATCGGCTGGGCGCCGGTGTCCCACCACTTGACCACGTCCTTCTTGATCTTGTCGTAGCTCGCGAAGGCCTTGTCCATGTCGATCGGATAGATCTTGTCGGCCGGCACGCCAGCGGCCATCAGCGCGAATTCCATTTCCGGATATCCGCCAGCGGTGGTGCCCACCATCGAGCGGTCTCCGGGAAACTTCTTGGTGTCCCAGAAGTCGGCCCAGCCTTTCGGCACGGCGCCCTTGAAGGCGTCGGTGCGGTAGGCCATCACCTGCGCCCACACCAGCATCTCGAGGCCGTATTCGAAGCGATAGGCCTTGTCGACGCCGTCATCGACCAGCGAGTAGTCGATCTTCTCGAAGTAGTCGCCGCGCTTCATCAGATTGAGGATCGAACCGCGGCTGAGCTGAGCCATGTCCCATTCGACGTTCTTCGTGTCGACCATCGCCTTGATCTTGGTCGGATCGGACCCGGCGAAGGCCTTGACCTTGATGCCGGTGGCCTTCTCGAACGGCTCGAAATAGGCCTTCTGCTGGGTCTCCTGCATCGTGCCGCCGAAAGTGGCGATGCGGACTTCGCCCGAGCCCTTCAGGCTGTCGGGAACCTTCGTGAGCTCCGGCATCGTCTGTCCCCAGCCATCCCGCAGGACGAACGGAGCGGAGAGGCCTGCACCGACGAGGCCGAGCGCCGTGCGTCGGCCAAAACGCGTGATGTCTTTCTTGCTCATGATGCCCCCAGGTTCTTGTCGCCATTAGTACGCCAGAAGATTGTCGCGGAAGTGCTTGTGCTCGTAGGCCTTGCGCACGAGTCCGCGATCCTGCAGGGCGGGCACCAGCCCGTCCTCGATCTCGGCCAGGGTGCGGCGGTTCACGTTCGCCATGGAGAAGAGGAAGCCGTCACCGCCTACCTCCTGCATGGTTTCTTCCATCTTCGCGGCAACAGCGTCCGGGGTGCCGCACAGCTCGACCGAGAGATCGACGTTGTTGAAGCCCGCCATGGTCTCGCGGATCGAGCGGCCCTTGGCCATCTGGCGGTATTGCTCGAGGTTCTGCTGGTGGCCGTTGGTCGTGACGTGGTCGGGCAGGGGCTTGTCGACGTCGAACTTGCCGAAGTCGATGTTGGTCACCTTGCCGAAATGCGCCATGCGCTCCTCGATATGCTCGCGCGCGTGTGCAAGCTGGCGGCGCCGGCGCTCCTGCGCGTCCTCCATCGTTTCGCCGAGGATCGGGTTGACGAGAAACAGCACCTTACAGTCGTCGGGATTGCGGCCTTGGGCCACCATGTGCTTGCGCACGTCGTCGCGGTACGCCTTCATGCCCTCGGTGCCCTTTACGTGCGCGACGATGGTGTCGGCGTGGGCCGCGGCAAACTTGCGGCCGCGCGGGGAGCCGCCGGCCTGCGCGATCACCGGCTGGCCCTGCGGCGCTGGGCCGGAGTTGAGCGGGCCGCGGGTGCTGTAGAACTTGCCCTGGTAGTTCACCGGCTTGACCTTGGTGGGATCGACCAGCACGCCGCTCTTGCGATCGGCGATGATCGCGCCGGGCTCCCACGAGCTCCACAGGCCCTTGCACACTTCCATGTACTCGTCGGCCATGTCGTAGCGCAGGTCGTGGTCGGGCATACCCTGCATGCCGAAGTTCATCGCCGCGAAGTCGGAACTACCGGTGACGGCATTCCAGCCGGCGCGGCCTTCCGACACCTGGTCGAGCGTCGCCATGAGACGCGACAGCAGATAGGGATGGTAGGCGTACGTACCGAAGGTCGGCACAATGCCGATGCGTGAGGTCACCTGTGTCATCAATGCGGCGACGACGGACGGATCCTGGCGCGGAACGGCGATCGCGTTCTTGAGGTAGATCTCGGTCGAGCCGTTGAAGCTTTCGCCCACGTACGACGAGTCCTCGAGGAGGACGTAGTCGAAACAGGCGCGCTCCAGCGAGCGGGCCATGTTCAGGAACAGCTCGGGCTGCATCCAGGTTTCGCCGATATGGCCGGTCCAGGCGTGCCCCCACGCCTGCGCACTGGAGCCCTGCAAAAACCACGCGAGATGAAACGGCTTAGTCTTCACGATTTACTCCATTGCCCGACTGGGAAAAGGGGAACGCAAATACTGTGCCGATGCGGGCGGCACGATTCTATCGCGCCTGGAGGGGACTTGTCCTAGAATTCGTCTGGTTTTTAAGCGTGTGTAAGAAGGAGCGGGCGATGGACAGCTTGGTGAAGAACAGCCTCGGCGTCAGCGAAGCCGAGTGGCAGGCGCGTTGCGACCTCGCGGCGCTCTATCGGATTTGCGACCATCTGGGATGGACGGATCTGCTCGACACGCACATGTCGGTGCGCGTTCCCGGGGAGCCCAACTGCTTCCTGATCAATCACTACGAAGAGAACTTCGACGAGATCACCGCGTCGAGCCTGATCAAGATGGACCTCGACGGCAAGGTCTACGGCAAGCAGGGTCGCTTCAATGCCGCTGGTTTCACCATTCACAGCGGCATTTACAAGGCGCGCCCTGACGTCAACTGCGCGATGCACACGCATACCCGCGCCGGCGGCGCCGTGTCGTTGATCCGCAACGGCATTCGTCCGATCAGCCAGGACGCGCTCGCCGTGTATGACGATCTCGTCTATCACGAGTACGGCGTGCCGACGACGCAGGAAGAGTGCGATTCGCTCGGCGTGAGCTGCCAGAAGGGCGATCACATCGTCTTGCTCAACCACGGCCTGCTGTCGATTGCCGCCACCGTGCCGGGCGCCTTCCGCAAGCTCTACATGATGGAGCGTGCGTGCGAACTCGAGCTGCTCGCCCGTCAGATGGGCGAGGAGCCGGTGGCGATCGAGCAATACGTGATCGACAAGGCGAAGGAGCGCATGCGGAAGGTCCGTGCCGAGCCGACACACGGCCAGTACTACTTCGCTGCGTTGCAGCGTCAGATCCGCAAGAAGGGGGCTACGGAGTGGTGCCAGTAGGCGCGTGCTCGCGCGTCGCAGTGAAGAACGAGGCCTGGGCGATCGCGCCCACGGCCACTTGCGCCATGAGTCGTGCGGCCACGGCCGGCACCGTCAACGAAGGCCGGGGCAGTACAGCTTCTTGAGGACGGACAACGCCTCACGTTGCCAGCGGACACGCGGCGGGAAGAACTGCACGCCGCGCAGTGCGGCGTCGTAGGGATCCTGTCCGTTGGCGGCCCTGCACTCAGGAGGAGAAGAGACGGTGGAGAAGGCCATGAATATCTTGTCCGTGCGCTGCTCGTAGACGGCCTTGGCGACGAAGTCGCCGTCACATTCGTCTTTCCGGCCGGGATGGGCGCAGGTTTCGATCACGACATAGTCGCCCGAGCGATAGGGCGCATTCCACGAGAACCAGAATGCCTCGGTGGCACTGGCGAAGTTGAGCTCGAGCGCCGTCGTCGCCTTGCGCAGCGCCTCGTAGAATTGCTCGTTGTTCAGCCAGCCGCTCTTGTTGCCGGGGGCAAACAGTTCGCGCATGCGCGTGCCCGCTTTCGGCGCGAATCGGGTCGTCGACCGGAGGAAGAGCCCGCCCTTTGGCTTCCAGACATAGGTCCTGCCGTCGACCCAGGGCCACGCGCAGATTTCGAACAGAAGTCCGTCGGGCAAGCGCACGATGCGGTCGATGCAGGATTGCTGGCCCTTGGCACTGCCGAGCATATTGGGAATGCTCAGCACTTCCGGTGGCTCGTCGGGCCGCACGGCGGCGATGTAGACGGGGAATTGAGCGCAATCCGCTCCGTTGCCGCCACGATTGGCGATGAACGCGAGCGCGTCGACGGACGAATCGGTGTAGCGCTCGGCAACGTCGATCCTTTCGGCGGGCGTGGCGATCCGTGTCTCGCCAAGATAGACACCGGGATCCTTCAGCAGACGCAGATCGAGCGGCACGCCGCCGATCTTGATGCCCGTCTTGAGATACATCTCACCGGCCAGCACCATCGGCTCGGGCTTTAGGTAGTCCAGGCGCGCCTTGAAGCGGGGGAGCAGGCAGCCGACGGAGAGCGGCGTGCACTGGCGCCACAAGGCTTCGCGGCAGCGCAGCTGGTCGGCCACGATGGTCGCGTATTCGCGTCCGTTGTTGAAGTTGAGTGACTGGTAGAGGCGCGCGATCAGGGCGGTGATCGAGGAGTCGAGCTGACGCAGCTCCGCGTTGTCGCAGATCGTCGCGTCGAGCGCTGTCGGCTTTCCCGCGCAATCGGCGGCAGACGCTGGCGCGGAAAAGAGGAGGGCAGAAACGGCGCAGCAGAGGGCCGTCAGCAGGGCGAGAGTCTTCAGCGGCCTTTCCAATCGGGCTTGGGTTTCTTGGCGACGAAGGCGTCGATGCCCGCCCGGGCATCTTCACTCTGCATCGCATCCACCATGAACTCGGTGGCGTGTGCATAAGCATCGGCAAGGTTCATTTCCATGTGCTTGTGGAACATCGCCTTGCCTTTGGCGATCTGTTGCGGGGGCTGGGCCGCGATGTGGCGGGCAAGGGCCAGGGTCTCCGCATCGAGCTTGTCGGCGGGCACGACCCGGCTCACCAGCCCGTCACGCAGCGCGGTGGCAGCATCGATGAACTGGCCGGTGAACAGCATGTCGAGAGCCCGCTTCGTGCCGACATTGCGTCCGACGGCGACGGACGGCGTGCCGCAGAACAGGCCGTTGTTGATGCCGGAGGTGGCGAACGTCGCCTCGGCCGAGGCAACGGCAAGGTCGCAGGCGGCGACAAGCTGACATCCGGCGGCTGTCGCGATCGCATGGACTTTGGCGATCACCGGCTGGGGCAGGCGATTGATCGAGAGCATCATCGCCGAGCAGCGCTCGAGGAGATGGTGATGGACGGCGCGGTCGTGGCTGGAGGCGATCTCGCGCAGGTCGTGGCCGGTCGAGAAGGCGCGGCCGGCGGCTTCGACGATCACGCAGCGGATCGAGGTGTCGGTGCCGAGCCTGTCGAGTTCCGCCTGCAGCGCGTCTATAAGGTCGCCCGACAGGGCGTTCATCGCGTGCGGCCGGTTCAGCGTCAGGATCGCGACCGGGCCGTCGTCGCGGCGCAACAGGACGGGTTCGTTGGGGGCTGCAGTCATGATCACAGTGTACCGGTTGGAGCGGAGGGCGTCATGCCACTGATGGCGCCGCCGGAGCTGTTGAAATTTCTCGACGAGCATTTTCCGCAGGCCGCGAGGGCCGGCATGACCGTCGAGCATGTCGACGACCGCACGATCCGGCTGCGCCTGCCGACGCGCGAGGAGAATCTGCGGCCGGGCGGCACCGTTTCGGGGCCGACCCTGATGTGGTTCGCCGATTGCGGATTTTATCTCCTGATCCTGGCACAGTTGGGACCCGTGGCGCTTGCAGTGACCACGAACCTCAACATCAATTTCATGCGCAAGCCCGAGATGGGTGACCTGATTGGCGAGGGGCGGCTCCTGAAGCTCGGGCGGTCGCTGGCTGTTGGCGATTTCACGATTTGGAGCGACGGCCAGAAAGAGCCGGTGGCGCACGCGACTCTGACCTACTCGATTCCGCCGAAAACAAAGCCTTAAAGGCAGAGGTATTATAATACCGCTGCTTTAAGTGACTGATTCTCAACGATTAATTTGCATCATTTGACAAGGCTTGGCACGCCGCCCATAAGCGCGCGCTCAGGAAAGAAAGAACCATGGAAACTCTCAGTCACCGGACCCCCAGTATCAAGACTGCCGACGTGCAGAAGAAGTGGGTGTTGATAGACGCCGACGGCCTCGTGCTCGGTCGTCTCGCCTCGATCATCGCCCTGCGCCTGCGCGGCAAGCACAAGCCGATGTTCACCCCGCATATCGATTGCGGCGACAACATCGTCGTCATCAACGCCGAGAAGGTACGCCTCACGGGCCGCAAGGCCGAGCGTGAAGTGTTCTACTGGCACACCGGCCATCCCGGCGGCATCAAGGGCGAGACCCTGGGCAAGCGCCTCGAGGGCCGCTTCCCCGAGCGCGTCCTGATCAAGGCCGTCGAACGCATGATCACCCGCGGACCGCTCGGCCGCGCGCAGATGAAGAACCTGCGTGTCTATGCCGGACCGAAGCATGATCAGGAAGCGCAGCAGCCCGAGAAGCTGGACGTTGCCGCGATGAACAAAAAGAATTCGAGGATTGGCTAATGGCTACTGAACTCTCGTCGTTTGCCGAACTGAAGAAGGCACCCGCCGGCGTGCAGGCTCCGGCCGTCGCCCGCGAAAAGGAAATCGACGCCCAGGGCCGCGCCTACGCGACCGGCCGGCGCAAGAACGCCATCGCCCGCGTATGGGTCAAGCTCGGCACGGGCAAGATCATCGTGAACGGCCGCGACCAGACGGTCTACTTCGCTCGCCCGACGCAGCGCATGATGATCCAGCAGCCGTTCGACGTTTCCCAGCGCAACGGCCAGTTCGACGTGATCGCCACCGTCACCGGCGGCGGACTTTCGGGCCAGGCGGGCGCGGTGCGTCACGGCATCTCGCAGGCGCTCACCAAGTTCGAGCCCAGCCTGCGTGGTGTCATCAAGGCAAGCGGCTTCCTCACGCGCGACAGCCGCGTGGTCGAGCGCAAGAAGTACGGCCGCGCCGGTGCGCGTCGCCGCTTCCAGTTCTCCAAGCGCTAAACCGCTCGGTATCTGCGATATCGGAAGGGGCGCTTCGGGGAACCGAGGCGCCCTTTTCGTTTGTGCTGCTGCGTTCTGATCCACGGAGGCGACCAT
>CAIMEE010000609.1 GCA_903839865.1 Enhydrobacter aerosaccus
ATCTTGGATCTGGATCGTGCACGACCTCAACCCGCGGGCCATGAGCCCCAAGGTGAAGGGCTTCGTACAGGCCCAGAGCTGGTTCCAGGACCTCACCACCATCACGATGCAATAGATGATCCTCTATGGTCTCCGACGCCTGATCTATCTGGTGCCGGTGGCATTCGGCGTGTCGTTGCTCGTCTTCGCACTGGTGCATCTGGCGCCGGGCGACGCGATCTCCGCGATCGTGCCGCCGGACGCGCCACAGGAAGTCGTCGACAAGCTTCGCGTCTACTACGGCTTCGACAAGCCGTTGCCGGTGCAATACTTCCGCTGGCTGGCGGTGACCCTGAGCGGGGACTTCGGCACGTCGATCGGCACCGGCCGGCCGGTGTCCGAAGAGGTTGGCGGCGCGTTCCTCAACACCATCGTGCTCGCGATCTCGGCCTGCCTCGTGGCCTTTTCGCTCGCAATCTGTCTTGGGACGGCCGCCGGTTATGCCAAGTCACGCATCGTCGACCGGCTGGTGACGTCGATTGCGCTGACCGGCATCAGCGTGCCGAACTACTGGCTGGCCATCGTGCTCGTGATCATCTTCTCCGTCGAGCTCGGCTGGCTGCCGCCGATGGGGCTGGGACCGGAAAGCGCCACCGGCTGGCGGCTCGACTTCGCGCACCTGCGCTACATGGTGCTGCCGACCATCGCGCTGTCGATGATTCCGCTCGGCGTCATGACGCGCACAGTGCGCTCGACGATCAAGGAAATCCTCAGCTCGGAGTTCGTGACGGCGCTCCAGGCCAAGGGCATGAACGACCGCCAGATCCTGTTCCATGTGTTGAAGAACGCGGCACCCACGTGCCTGGCCGTCATGGGCCTGCAGGCCGGCAACCTGATCGGCGGGTCGATCCTGATCGAGACGGTCTTCTCCTGGCCGGGCACCGGCTTCCTGCTGAACAGCGCCATCTTCCGCCGCGACCTGCCGATCCTGCAGGGCACGACCCTGGTGCTGTCCTTCTTCTTCATGATGCTCAACCTCACGGTCGACATGATCCAGACGGTGGTCGACCCCCGCATCAAGCGAGGCTGACGCGATGGCCCTTCAAAGCCCCTCGATCGACATGACCGCAGGCGCATCGGTCGCAGCCACGCCGGCCTCGGCCTCGCGCGGCTACTGGCAGAGCGTGCGCCGGCGCCTGCGCCGCGATCCCGTGACGGTCGTCTGCGGCGTGATCCTGCTGTTGATCGTGCTCTCGGCCCTGCTGGCGCCGTGGCTGGGTCTGGCCGATCCCTACAAGACCTCGATGATCTACCGCCTGAAGCCGGTCGGCACGCCGCGCTTCCTGCTCGGCAGCGACGAATTGGGCCGAGACATGCTGGCCCGCCTGGTCTATGGCGGCCGCCTGTCGCTGGCGATGGGTGTGACGCCGGTCGTCTGCGCCCTGCTGATCGGCGGCACGCTCGGCATTACCGCGGGCTTCCTGGGCGGCCGCGTGAACATGCTGATCATGCGCATCATGGACGTATTCTACGCCTTTCCCTCGGTCCTGCTCGCGATCTCGCTGTCGGGTGCGATGGGCGCCGGCGCGTCGAACACGCTCCTGGCCCTCACTCTCGTGTTCATCCCGCCGATCTGTCGCGTCTCGGAGAGTGTCACCACCCAGGTGCGCGGCTTCGACTTCGTCGATGCGGCCAAAGCCAGCGGCGCTGGCACGCTCACCGTCGTGCGGGTTCATGTGCTGGGCAACGTGCTGGGGCCGATCCTGGTCTATGCGACGTCGCTGATCAGCGTCGCGACCATCCTTGCGGCCGGCCTGTCGTTCCTGGGTCTTGGCGTCAAACCGCCGGAACCGGAGTGGGGCCTGATGCTGAGCACGCTCCGTCAGGCGATCTACGTCGATCCCGTGCTGGCGGCGCTGCCGGGCGTGATGATCTTCATCACCTCGCTCTGCTTCAACCTGATGAGCGATGGTTTGCGCGCGGCCATGGATGTGAAGGCCTGATGGATACGATCATTCGCAAGCCGGGCGGAACACCAGATCGCGGCGGCCCGGCCCAGCCGCTGTTGCTGGCCACCGGCCTGCGCAAGCACTTCCCGATCCCGGGCGGCGTCCTGGGCCGGGCGACCAAGGTGGTGCGCGCGGTCGACGACCTCACGCTCTCTGTCGCCAAGGGCGAGACCCTGGGCGTCGTGGGCGAATCGGGTTGCGGCAAGTCGACGGTGGCGCGCCTGCTGATCCGCCTGATCAAGCCCGACCTCGGCAGCGTCGTGCTCGACGGCGATCCCGTCGACGAGCCGCACGGCATCACGGTGAACGAGCTGCGCCGCCAGGTGCAGATGGTGTTCCAGGATTCCTACGCCTCTCTCAATCCGCGCCTCACGATCGTCGAGACCATCGCGTTCGCGCCCAAGGCGCACGGCCTGCCGGCAGCCGATGCCAAGGAGCGCTCGCGCGACCTGCTGGCAAAGGTCGGGCTCGAGCCGAACACCTTCGCCGAGCGTTACCCGCACGAGCTGTCGGGCGGCCAGCGGCAGAGGGTAAACATTGCCCGCGCGCTGGCGCTCAGGCCGCGGCTGGTGATCCTCGACGAGGCAGTGTCGGCGCTCGACAAGTCGGTCGAGGCGCAGGTGTTGAACATGCTGGTCGATCTCAAGAGCGAGCTCGATCTCACCTATCTCTTCATCAGCCACGACCTCAACGTGGTGCAGTATCTCAGCGACCGCGTGATGGTCATGTATCTCGGCAAGATCGTCGAGATCGGCGCGGTCGAAGCGATCTACGGCAATCCGCAGCATCCCTACACGCGCGCGCTTCTGTCGGCGCGGCCTTCGATGGATCCGCGCAGGCGCACCCAGGAAGCACCGATCCAGGGCGATCCGCCCAATCCCATCGATCCGCCGTCGGGCTGCCGCTTCCGTACGCGCTGCCCCTTCGCCGAAGATGTCTGCGCGCGGATCGAACCACCGTTGGCCGATGCCGGTGCACAGGCTGTCGCCTGCCATATGCGCGTTGCCGGCTCCGGCCATTCGAAGGCAGCAACACCATGAGCAACCTGCTGTCGGTCAAGGACCTCCACGTCACCTTCGTCACGCCGGACCGCACGATCCATGCGGTGAACGGCGTCAGCTTCGACGTGAAGCGCGGCGAGACGCTCGGCATCCTAGGCGAGTCGGGCTCGGGCAAGAGCGTCACGCTCCGATCGATCCTGAAGCTGCATCCCGCGCATCGCACCAAGTGGTCGGGCAGCATCACGCTCGAGGGCGACGAGATTCTGACCATGGGCGGGCGCGACCTCGCCAACCTGCGCGGCAACCGGGTCAGCATGATCTTCCAGGAGCCGGCGACGGCGTTCGATCCGGTTTTCACCATCGGCCAGCAGATTTCCGAGACCGTGCGCCGCCACACCGGCAAGAGCGCCGCCGATGCGATGAAGCGCGCCAAGGACCTGCTCGAGATGGTGCGCATACCCTCGCCGGCGCAGCGCCTCAAGGCCTATCCGCACGAGATGTCGGGCGGCATGCGGCAGCGCGCCATGATCGCGCTCGCTCTGTCGTGCAATCCGAGTCTCCTGCTGGCGGACGAGCCCACGACGGCGCTCGACGCTACGGTTCAAATCCAGGTTCTTCTCTTGATCAGGGAACTCCAGCGCGAACTCGATCTCGGCGTGATCTTCGTCACGCACGATATCGGCGTCGCGGTCGAGGTCTCCGACCGTATCGGCGTGATGTATGCCGGCAAGCTGGTCGAGCTGGCGGGCGTCGAGCAGATGGTCGATTCGCCGAAGCATCCCTACAGCCGCGGGCTGCTCGCCTCGACGGTGCATGACGGCATGCGCGGGCAGCGCCTGGAGGCGATCCCGGGCGCGCCGCCCGATCTCGGCGACGTGCCCACGGCGTGCAGCTTCGCGCCGCGCTGCAAGTTCGTCGAGCCGAAGTGCCTCTCCGCTCCGCCGCCGCTCGCACCGGCCGGCGACAGTCATCTCGTGCGCTGTGTGGTCGCCGCGGCCTAGAGGCCGGCCAGCGTTCGGCTGAGCGTTGCGCCGGGTTCGTTCGACAGCACAAGTTCGAAGGGCTGATCGAACAGCGCGATAATCACCAGACAGAAGGTGAAGGCCACCGTGAACAGGGCGATACCGACCCGCGTTGCACGACGGTTGCCGGTGTGGACGAGCAGCAAGGCGATCTGGGTCAGCGCGCCCAGCACGAGGGCGGACAGCCACTTGATCGGCGCAGTCTCGTCATCGGCGAGATAGAGCCTGCGGTCGCGCGCATGACGCAGCTCGGTAGCGGTCGCGAGCAAGTTCGCCTTCACGGGACCGTCGAGATCCCTGGCGTTCGACAGCGTGCCCAACAGCGCCTGATAGGTGCGATCGGTATCGTCGCGCGCGGTCTTGCCAGCGCGCGAGTGCGGACTCTCCTTGCCCGCAGCGGCCGCGTAGGCCTTCAGATCAGGGACCACCGTCGCCTCGATCCGGCTGATTCGGGCCATGGCGAGGATCGCCCTCATGGCGTCGTCTTCCGCCTGAATGCTCTGGTGTGCGGCGATATCCTTCTGCCACACGTCGCTCATGAGCAGGGCGGCGACCAGGCCGAACAGGATCGATATGACGGTGAAGTAGGGCGCGACGAGCCCGATCGGCTTCTGGAGGGACGGCGCCAGCGGGCCCTTCCGTTCGAGCAGGCAGATCAGGAACCCAACGACGGTCGGGGTGACGACCGAGAGGAAAATCTGCCAGTTCGAGAACGACCCCATCAGCCGCCGAACATTTCCTTCACCTTCGTGAAGAAGCCCTCCGACTCGGGGCTGGTCTTGCCGGCCTTGTCGAACTCCTTGAGGAGCTCCTTCTGCTTGGCCGTCAGGTTCACGGGCGTTTCGACCATGATCTCGACGTACATGTCGCCGCGCTGGCTGGAGCGCATGATCGGCATGCCCTTGCCGCGCAGGCGGAACTGGTGGCCGCTTTGGGCGCCCGCCGGAATGTTGATGCGCGCGAACTTGGCGTCGAGCGTTGGCACCTCGATGCCGCCGCCCAGCGTTGCCTGCACCATCGAGAGCGGAACCTTGCAGTGCACGTCGGCGCCCTCGCGCTCGAACAGCGCATGGCGGCGCACCGACAGGAACACGTAAAGGTCGCCTGCCGGACCGCCGCGCGTGCCGGCCTCGCCTTCGCCCGTGAGACGAATGCGCGTGCCGTCCTCGACGCCCGCCGGAATGTTGACCTTGAGGGTCTTGTCGCGCCGGACGCGGCCCTGGCCCGCGCAGATCTTGCAGGGCTTGTCGATGACCTGGCCCGCGCCCTGGCAGGTATGGCAGGCGCGCTCGACGGTGAAGAAGCCCTGTTGCGCGCGCAGGCGACCGTGACCCTTGCACGTCGGGCACTGGTGGGGCTTGGAGCCGGCTTCGGCGCCGGAGCCATTGCAGGTCTCGCACGAGACCGAACTCGGCACGCGCACGGTGGCTTCGGTGCCGCCATAGGCCTGTTCGAGGGTGATCTCCAGATTGAAGCGCAGATCCTGGCCGCGCATGTCGCCGCGCCCGCCGGGCCGTCCGCGCCCGCCGCCACCGAACATGTCCTCGAAGATGTCGCCGAACACCGAACCGAAATCGAATCCCTGGCCGCCCTGGAAGCCGCCGGGTCCGCCCGGGCCTGCGCCGCCCTCGAAGGCGGCAGCGCCGTAGCGGTCGTAGGCCGCGCGCTTTTCCGGATCCTTCAGGACGTCGTAGGCGTGGTTCAGCTCCTTGAATTTCTTCTCGGCATCCTTGTCGCCATCGTTGCGATCGGGATGGTGCTGCATCGCGAGCTTGCGATACGCCTTCTTCAGATCGTCGGCGCTCGACGTCCGGCTGCAGCCCAACAGCTCGTAATAGTCCTGCGACATGTCGTTTACGCAGCCCCCGCCGCTCTACACTTAAGAGGACGGCCTCCCGTTCGCACGGGAGGCCGCTTTTCTCAGTTCAGGTCCCGGCTCAGTTGCCGGAGCCCGTCTTCTTGTTCTTGTCGGTGACATCCTCGAATTCGGCGTCGACGACTTTCTCGCCCTTGGCGCCATTCGGCGCGGCTTCCGGTCCGCCGGCGGCACCGCCGGCCGCGGCACCCGCAGCCGCCTCGGCCTGCTGGGCCTTGTACATCGCCTCGCCCAGCTTCATCGCGGCCTGGGTGAGCGCGTTGGTCTTGTTCTTGATTTCCTCGACATCCTCGCCCTGCAGCGAGGTCTTGAGGGCCTCGAGCGCACCTTCGATCGCCGACTTCTCGGCCGCCTCGACCTTGTCGCCGTATTCAGCGAGGTGCTTGGTCGTCGAGTGGACCATCGCCTCACCCTGGTTGCGGGCGTCGATCAGCTCGCGCTTCTTCTTGTCCTCGTCGGCATGCAGCTCGGCATCCTTCACCATCGTCTGGATGTCGGCTTCGCTCAGCCCACCCGAAGCCTGGATGCGGATCTGCTGCTCCTTGCCGGTGGCCTTGTCCTTGGCCGAGACCTGCACGATGCCATTGGCGTCGATGTCGAAGGTCACCTCCACCTGCGGCACGCCGCGCGGCGCCGGTGGGATGCCCATCAGGTCGAACTGACCCAGCATCTTGTTCTGGGAAGCGATCTCGCGCTCGCCCTGGAACACGCGGATGGTGACCGCGGTCTGGTTGTCGTCGGCCGTCGAGAAGGTCTGGCTCTTCTTCGTCGGGATCGTGGTGTTGCGCTCGATCAGGCGCGTGAACACGCCACCCAGCGTCTCGATGCCGAGTGACAGCGGCGTCACGTCGAGCAACAGGACGTCCTTGACCTCGCCCTTCAGCACGGCGGCCTGCACGGCCGCGCCCACCGCGACGACTTCGTCGGGATTGACGTTGCGGGCCGGCTCCTTGCCGAAGAACTGCTTCACGACCTCGATGACCTTCGGCATGCGGGTCATGCCGCCGACGAGGATGACCTCATCGATCTGTCCGGCCACCAGGCCTGCGTCCTTGAGGGCCGCCTTGCACGGCTCGAGCGTGCGCTGGACGAGATCCTCGACCAGCTGCTCGAGCTTGGCGCGCGACAGCTTCAGCACGAGGTGCTTCGGGCCGCTCGCGTCGGCGGTGATGAACGGCAGATTGATCTCGGTCTCCTTGGAGTTGGAGAGCTCGATCTTGGCTTTCTCGGCCGCTTCCTTGAGGCGCTGCAGGGCGAGTTTGTCCTGGCGCAGGTCGATGCCCTGCTCCTTTTTGAACTCGTCCGCGAGGTAGCTGATGATGCGCTGGTCGAAGTCCTCGCCGCCCAGGAACGTGTCGCCGTTGGTGGCCTTCACCTCGAACACGCCGTCGCCGATCTCGAGCACCGACACGTCGAACGTGCCGCCGCCCAGGTCATAGACCGCGATCGTGCCGCTCTTGCGCTTGTCCATGCCGTAAGCGATGGCAGCGGCGGTCGGCTCGTTGATGATGCGCAGAACTTCGAGGCCGGCGATGCGGCC
>CAIMEE010000610.1 GCA_903839865.1 Enhydrobacter aerosaccus
GTCTTACGCTGGGGCCGGTCGTCGTCGCAGCCCGTCGATCAGCCGCAGGATTTTCTCGAACAGTTCTCTCGGCACCGCGACCTTGGCCATCTGGAAGACGGCGTAGCGGGCGTGGCGCACGGTCTTGGCCCCGATCTTCACCAGCTTCACCGGGCGCATTGCCAAGCCCCTGCATGCCTCGGTCCGCAAGGTGCTGCGCCAGGCGTGGGAGCTGAGCGACCCGGCGAAGGCCGAAAGGCTGATCCGCAATCTGGCTCGCCGCCTCGAGTACGAGGCCCCCGGCGTCTCCGGGAGCATCCTGGAGGGCATCGACGAGATCCTCACCGTCACCCGTCTCGGCCTTCCTGCCGAGCTGCGCCGGTCGCTCGCCTGCACCAACATCATTGAGAATATGAACGGCACCATTCGCCGCGTCTGCCGCAACGTTAAACGATGGCGCAATGCCGGGATGGCTTTGCGTTGGACGGCCGCCGGCATGATGGAAGCGGCCAAGGGCTTCCGCCGGCTCAAGGCCCACAAGCAACTGCCAATCCTGCGAGCTGCTCTACTGGCCCATCAGGCCAGGTACACCATCGGCCCAAACCTTGAACTGCACGCCAAGGCCGCATAGGCTCAGAATCTGAGCACGCCTGCTGAGCGACTTTCAACAAAGAGCGGGACATCCCCCCCGATACTCGCGATTTCACAAAATGTCGGGAATAATGCCTCCGCCATGAAGGAACGTCTCGCATGATGGCGCGCCGCCAGCTCTCTGCCCTCATCGCCGGCCTTGGCTTGGCCGTCCCGGCCCTGGCAAAGACCCGCCCTGTGGTCGCGGCCGGTCAATCCGCCGCCGCTCTCCGCGCCCAGGCGCTCGGCCGGCGCCTGACCATCGCCACGGTGGTGAAGGTGGGCGGCATCGCCTGGTTCGACCGTATGCACGCCGCAATTCGCCAATTCGGCGTCGATACCGGCCACGAGATGATCATAGCATCCCCCGCCCGCGCCGAGCCCGCCGCCCAGATCGCGGTGATCGAACAGATGATTGCCCGCCGGGTGGATGCGATCTGCGTCGTCCCAGTGGCGGTGGAGCGGCTTGAGGACGTGCTCCAGCGAGCCCGCGCCGCCGATATCGCCGTTATCGCGCATGAGGCTAGCACGCTCGACCACGCCGATATCATCCTGGAAGCCTTCGACAACCGCGCCTTCGGCGCCCTTATGATGCAGGAGCTCGGGCTGCGGCTGAACGGGCAGGGCCAGTATATCTCCATGGTCGGCAGCCTGCAGACGGGCACGCATATGGAATGGGTGAACGCGGCCGTCACCTATCAGCGCCAGCGCTTCCCCGGTATGCGCGAGGCAGGCCCGAAGATCGAGATCTTCGAGGATGCCGATGTGGCACACCGCAGGCTGGCCGAGGCGCTGGCCACCAATCCCGACATTCGCGGCGTGATCGGCGCGCCAATGTCCGCTGTCGTCGGCACCGCCCGGCTGATCGCCGAGCGCAACCTGCGCGGCCGGCTGCATTTCGCGGGCACGGGCCTCGTCTCGCTGGTCGGACCGCAGCTCCGCAACGGGGACCTCACCTCGATCCAGTTCTGGGACCCGGCGGCGACCGGCTATGCCATGGCGCTGCTTGCGGCGATGAAGCTGGCCGGGCAGGGCGACCGCATCCAGGCGGGGCTCGACCTCGGCCTCGAAGGCTATCGCGGCCTGGTGGCGCCCGATCCGTCGCGCCCGCTGCTGCTGGCCGGCCGCGGCTGGTCCGTCGCGACGCGGGAGAACATGGACCAGTTCGACTTCTGAACGGCGCCGATCTCACCCAAAGAGGTGGATCGTGGCACAAGCTTTGCGAGAGTTGTTGTGCGGCAACGTCTTTCGTGAAGCCAAGGAGTAGCCCCGATAACGACAGGACCCGGCTGCGTTTTGCCGGAGTTCGGTCGAGCCCCCGTCGGTGTCCGGCGGGCGATGCGCGAGAACGGCCTGCTCGCACCGCATCCGCGGACGCCCATAGCTCAACCCCATGGCCAGCTCGTGGTCACGCGGAGGCTCTATTCTTACTGAGTCAGAAAGGTGAGTCAGAAGGCCGCGGCTCGTGTTTGGCGGGAGAGCCTGGATGGGGCTTCAAGGTTCGGACGGCAGCGACGGTCGCTTTTCGAGATACGTCAAGGGTTTGGCCAGCGTGATCAGCCACGCGGATCGGGTCAAGCCGCTGCTCGATTACTACACCGGCCTGCTGATGCCGTACGAGCGCAAGAGCGTGGAGCCGATGGCGGCGGTGACATCGCCGGCGCGGACGGCGGCGCAGCATCAATCGTTGCTGCATTTTGTCGGCCAGGCTTCATGGTCGGACGAGAAGGTACCGGCGAAGGTGTGCGAGACGGTGTTGCCGGCGATCGAGCGGGCTGGCCCGATCGAAGCCTGGATCATCGACGACACCGGCTTTCCGAAGAAGGGCAGGCACTCGGTCGGGGTGGCACGGCAATATTCCGGCCAGCTGGGAAAGCAGGGCAACTGCCAGGCGGCGGTCTCGCTGTCGATTGCCAACCGCGGGGCCAGCCTGCCGGTTCGATAAGCTGTCCGTGCGGCGTGCGGTCGGCTGCGTGGTCCTCAGCCCGCCTGAAACTTGGGCTTCGTCCTGTGGTACCGTTCACGCTGTTTCGGAGGTCATCTGGGGAATGTCGGCTCACATGTTTAGGAATTCGATCGGCGCCGCCTTGGCGCTCCTGGGCGCTTCGGTACTCGCCGTGGCACCAGCTTCGGCCGGCAAGACCTTCGACGCGGTGAAGGACAAGGGCTTCGTCCAGTGTGCCGTGAACAACGGCCTGGCGGGCTTCTCCTTCGCCGACAGCCATGGCAAGTGGACCGGCCTCGACGTCGATCTCTGCAAGGCGATTGCCGCGGCCATGTTCGGCGATGCCGAGAAGACCAAGTTCACCCCGACCACGGCGCAACAGCGCTTCGTGGCGCTGCAGTCGGGCGAGGTCGACGTCATCACGAGCACCGCGACGCAGACCCTGCTGCGCGACACCGCGCTTGGCTTCAACATCGCCGGCGTCAATTTCTACGATGGCCAAGGCTTCATCGTGCCGACTAAAACCAACATCAAGAGTGCCAAGGAACTGAACGGTGCCACCATCTGTGTCCAGCCTGGCACGACCACGGAACTCAACCTCGCGGATTATTTCCGTGCCAACAAGATGACCTTCAAGCCGGTGCTGATCGAGAATCTCGACGAGCTGCTGCGGGCCTATGCTTCGGGGCGCTGCGATGCCTACACGACGGACGCCTCTGGACTTGCGGCGGTCCGCGTCGCTCAGCTCGCAGGCAAGGGCGAGCACACGATTCTGCCGGAGCGCATCTCTAAGGAGCCGCTCGGCCCGATCGTGCGCCATGGCGACGACCAGTGGTTCGATCTCGTGAAGTGGACCTTGATGGGCATGATCGAGGCTGAGGAGATGGGCATCACCTCGAAGAACGTCGACGACGCGCTGAAGAGCGAGGATCCCTCGGTGAAGCGCTTCCTCGGCGTCACGCCGGGCTATGGCAAGGCAGTCGGCGTCGATGAGAAGTGGATGTACAATGTCATCAAGCAGGTCGGGAACTATGGCGAGAGCTACGACCGCCACGTCGGACCGGCCACCCCTCTCAAGCTTGACCGCGCCCAGAACGCGCTGTGGACCAAGGGTAGCCTGATGTATGCCATCCCATTCCGCTAGAGCGTTATGAATTCTGGCTCATCAGGAAATCGAGTGGGTAACTCCAATGGGGAATGCGGCTTGAAAGCCCACCGGGATTGAGTTTTCCGGGTTTCACAAGGCTGCCGAATTGGGCATCATTTTGCGATGGCCAATTCATCGAAACGACAGCGGCGGCTTTGGGACACTTACACGTTCCCCGGCTTTCGTCCCCGACCCACGGTGCGCGGTGTCTTCGGTGAGCCGAAGGCGCGCATCATCACGTTGGCCCGGCGCGCAAAAAAACGGTCTGCGGGTGCTGCGGGCGGGTTCATGCGACTTGGTACGACCGGCGTAAACGGCTGGTTCGCGATCTGCCGTGCGGCGACACGCGGATTTTCCTGGAGATCGAGGTCCGGCGGGTGCAATGCCGCAGTTGTGGCAAGGTGAAGCGCGAGCGGCTCGATTTTCTGGCCGACAATCCGCTCTATACGAAGCGCTTTGCCCACTATGTCGGCCGACGTTGCCGGCAGGCAACGATCAAGGACATTGCCGAGGAGCTGAGGCTCGACTGGGATACGGTCAAGACGCTGGAGAA
>CAIMEE010000611.1 GCA_903839865.1 Enhydrobacter aerosaccus
CGTAGCCGGCACCGCAACGATGCGATGCACCGAGACGCCGTCGACAGGCTCGCGGCGATGGCTGAAGCCCTCTTCCACCTGCCAGTCCGTCAGCAGCATCGCGCCGTTCGGCTGACGCTGGATCACGGCGCTGGCGACGCGCTGCTCCCTGCCCGCCCGTGCCGCATAGACGACCACGGTCTTGTCGCCCTGCTCAACGGTGAGTTCGGTCGCGCGCACGAAGGCGGCCTTGCTGCACATGCCGATCAGCGGCGCATTCAACGGGTGGTCGGCGATCAGTCGCAACGTGCCGCCCGCACAGAACACGTCGGCACGCTGGTTGCGGTCGAGGCCGAAGATGTCGCGACGGCTCATGGCCATCAACCCTTCACGACGGATCGCAATGCCGCCAGTGTGCCGGCGACCGGCGGCCGATGGGTGTAGTCGGGATCGGCCTCGACCGAGCGCACGATGCCCCCGGCATCGATCACGAAACGCGACGGCACCGGCAGGACCCAGGCCGGATCGCCGTTGCGTACTGCCAGATCGTTACCGAAACCGAGATACACCTGCTTCAGATCCTCCGGCAGGGAGAAGGTGAGGCCGAATGCCGAAGACACCTTGCTCTTCTCGTCCCACAGGATGGGGAACGAGAGCTTCTGAGCCTCGACCATGGTCGCGATCGCGGGCGGAAGCTGCGGCGAGATCACGACGAGGGAACCGCCGAGAGCGGTGATGTCCGAGTAGATCGTCTGCAGAGCGTCCAGCTCATGCCTGCAATAGGGTCACCAGGCCCCTCGGAAGAAGGAAAGGACCATCGGCCCGCCGGCCAGCAGCTCTGCCGAGTCCACCCGGCGGCCGTCGTAATTGCCGAGCTCGAAGGCGGGCGCGGGCGCGCCGACCTTGACGATGCGGTCCATGATGCCCGAGCGGCGGAGATCCTCCGTCGCGCGATGCATGATCGCCTGGCGCTCGGGCGGAATGCGGGTGGCGGAACCGGCACGGGTGGCAGCGAGTTTTTCGTCGAGCGACATGACATGCTCCTCTTTCAGTGCAGTTTGGATTTCGGCAGATCGAGCAGCGCCAGCGCGGGACGCGCGACACTCTCGAGCAGCTTGCGGTCGGGCTTCACGCGGGTGAGTGCGCGGATGCCCATCAGCACGCCCAGCAGGTGGCCGGAGACCGTCTCCGCGTCGATCGCTTTCGGCACGGTGCCTGCGCGGCGCGCCGCGTCGATATTGCGGCGGAAGAAATCGCGGATTTCGTCGAGATAGCCCGCCACCGCCCCGCCGATCGCGGCATCGTGCGGCGCGACGTCGAGAGCAGAATTGACCAGAAGGCAGCCCTTGCAGTCGGGATCCTTCAACGACCGTTCGATGATCTCGGCCAGGAAGGTGCGGATTGCGTCTTTCGGCGCGTATTTCTCCTCGATTCGCGCCATGCGCTCCCGCGAGGAGCGGTTGGCGTAGCGTTCGAGGCACTTCACGAACAAGGTGCGCTTGTCGCCGAAGGCGTTGTAGAGGCTGGCGCCGCCGATCCCCATCGCCTCGCCGAGGTCGCGCACCGACGTTGCCTCGTAGCCACGCGACCAGAAGCAGTCGACCGCCCGGTCGATCGCACGCTCCTCGTCGAAGGCTTTGCTGCGGGCCATGGGCCCACAGAGCATGATTCTGGATCGAGCGCTACAAAATTGTTGGGCCTTTGGCCCGCGCCGTGCTAGCGCGACTGTATATGGAACACTCCACGACCGAGGCCGCGCGCCGCCGGCGCGAACGGCTGGGCTTCCTGTCGGGCGCGTTCATGGCTTTGGGCGCGTCGCTGGGCTTCGCGGCCGCCCGCGCCGGCATCGTGGGCGGCCTTCTGCCGATCGATCTCATCTTCGTGCGCTTCATCGTGGCCGCGGCGATCATGCTGCCGGTGTGGATCCGCTTCGGCCTGTGGGGTTTCGCGGGCATCGGCTGGAAGCGCAGCCTCGTGCTGACGGCGCTGGGCGGCGCGCCGTTCGCGATGCTGCAGACCAGCGGCTATGGCTTTGCTCCGCTCGCCCACGGCGCCGTGATCGCACCGGCAACCGTGACCATCGTCAGCACCATCGGCGCCGCGCTGTTCCTGCACGAGCGGCTCGGCCGCAATCATCTTCTCGGCGCGGCCATCGTGCTCTCGGGCATCCTGCTGATCGGCTGGGACGGCCTGCACGCTGCAAGCGGCCCGAAGGCCTGGCTGGGCGATCTCCTGTTCTTTACCTCGAGCGTGCTGTGGGCGTGCTTCACGCTCCTGCTGCGTCACTGGCGCGTGCCCGCGCTGCGCGCAACAGCGGTGGTCGTCGTCCTGTCGTGCCTCATCACGACGCCGACCTATTTGCTCTGGGTCGGCATGGCGCATGTCCAGGCGCTTCCGTTCGCGGCGGTGGCCTTCCAGGGGCTGGTGCAGGGCGGCCTGCAGGGCGCATTCACCATGGTGGCCTATGGCCAGGCGGTCGTATTGCTGGGCGTCAGCCGCGCCGTGCTGTTTCCGGCCATTGTGCCCGCCTTGTCGGTGCTGCTCGGCATCCCGATCGTGGGCGAGAGTCCGGGAGCGCTGCAGATCGCGGGTTTGGCGCTGGTCACGCTGGGACTAATGACGACGGTGGGGGCGCTCGGCTTTCTGCGGCGGCCCTTTGGACGCTAGGGCGCCCCGGACCACCACATAGAGTTGAACGCCGGCGGCTAGGCGGGAGGCGCCGGGCCCCCTACACTGGCTGGCATCATGGCTGCCGATATCATCGTATCCGGCACTTCAGCCGCGGCCGGACGCCGCTGGGCGCCTACGCTCGGCCTGTCGTGGCGCGTGCTGAGCCTGGTCGTGGTTGCGGTAATGACCGCCGAGATTCTGCTCTTCCTGCCGTCGCTTGCGCGCTTTCGCGTGGCCTACATGGAGCAATTGATCGAAAGCGGCACCCTGGCGGCCTTGGCGCTGGATGCCACGCCCGACAACATGGTGACCGAGGAGGTGAAGCGTGCGCTGCTGAACAACGCCCGTGTCGACGCCGTGGTGGTGGTCGAGACCAATCGCGCCAAGCGCGCGCTGCTCAATATTCCGCCCAGCCCGGAGATGCAGACCTTCAACCTGATGGAGCGCAGCGCTCTCGGCTCAATCTGGGACGCGCTGGTGGCGATGACCCGCGACGGCGCGCACTACATGCGTGTTGGCGGCCAGTCGATGCGCCTGCCCAATGCCATGGTCTGGATCGTGATCGACGAGCTGCCGATGCGGCTGGCCATGTATCACTATGCCGGCACCGTTCTCGCCCTGTCGATCATGGTCGCGATGTTCACCGCAGCCCTGCTCTGGCTGGCGCTGCACTGGCTGGTGGTGCGGCCGCTGCAGAACCTGGCAAGCGACATGACCGCGTTCCGGCGCGCGCCCGAGGGTCCCGGCACCGAGCGGCCGCCGACGAGGCGCAACGACGAACTCGGCATCGTCGATCGGGAGTTCCAGAACCTGCAGCGCGAACTGCGCGCGTCGCTGCGCCAGAAGTCACGCCTCGCCGAAGTGGGCGCCGCGTCCAACAAGATCAACCACGACCTGCGCAACATGCTGTCGACGGCTCGGCTTCTGTCGGATCGCCTGGCGCGCAGCGACGACGAGCGCACGCGCGCCCTTGCCCCCACCATCCTCAACACCATTGACCGCGCCGCGCGGCTGGCCAGCGACGCGCTCGAATACGTGCGCGATCATCCGACGCCGCGCATGGAAGAGTTCGATCTCTCCGATCTCGTGGACGAGGTCGGCGTGGCGCTGCAGGAAGCGGGCGAGGATCGCGACCCCAACCTGTTGCGTGACTGGCGCGATGAGATCGTGGGCGAGTGCCGCGTCACCGCCGATCGCGACCTGCTCTATCGCGTCATGGTCAACCTCGGCCGCAACGCCTTCGACGCCGGTGCCACCGAAGTGAGCGTCCGCGCGCGGGCGCGCGGCGACCTGATGTCGATAGACATCGCCGACAACGGCCCGGGCGTACCGGCGGCCGTGGCCTCGCAACTCTTTCGGCCGTTCACGACCGGCGGCCGCGCGAGCGGCACCGGCCTTGGCCTTGCCATCGCGCGCGACCTGGTGCGCGCGCACGGCGGCGACATCGCACTGATGGAAACCAGCGACCGCGGCTCGACCTTCCGCTTCACGCTGCCGCTTTAGAAGCTAGAGCGCCTTCAGCTTCGCCGTGAAGGTGCGGATGCGGTGTGCGTTGGCACCGAGATCGGCGCGGCCGACCCTGCTCTTCGACCGGATATCGATCCGGCTTCCAGTGCCCGCGGGCCGGATGCGCACGACGATATCGTCGTGAAAGCCGAACCATTGTGACGTGTCGATCGCCTCGATCCGGCCGTCGGCCGGCGCGCGAGCCACGACATCCCAGCCCATCGCGGTCGCGACCGCGTCGACCTTCTTGAACGCCTCAGCCGGTGGAACAGGCAGAACGATAGAGGCAATGTCGGGATAGGCCTGATGCTGCTGGTCGGCGACAGCCTTGCCGGGATAGGCCGGCGGCGTGACGGCATCGCTGCGCATCTGCAGGGTGGTGACCAGCGGCGGCGGATCGGCGGTGTCGGTCGACACGTCGTTGATGCGCGGTGCGCCCACGGCCTGCAGGAACAGCATCAGCGGGCCCCACGCGGCCGCGGCGCCGATCACAAGGGCCAGGAAAGCGGCCACGAAGCCGCGCCGCCGATCGCCGGGCCTGGTCGGCACGATGGTGGCGAGTGCCAGCGCAATCGCGCCGGCGGCAACGTAAAAGCCATAGCGGAACAGGCTGATGACCATGTCGACATCGACACCGAGGAAGCGGTGCAGCGGTCCCGACACGGCAACGATCAGTGCACTCACGCACGCCGCAACGAAGGCGAGGCGCGCAAGGCGGTGGCTGATCGGGTTGGTGGGCCGAAATAGCAAGCCAGGCTCCTTGTCATGGTATGGTAACCGCGAAAGCCTTTTCATGCACGATACCAGGGACATACAGGGAACCGAGGCCATCAGCGAACGCAGGGCGATGCTCGCCGGCACCGGCGCGATCTTTCTGTGGGGGGCGCTCGCCACGCTCTCGGTGACGGCCGGCCCCGTTCCCGCCTTCCAGATGGTCGCCATGACGTTCGCCATCGGAGCGGCGCTCGGCATCGCGCGCGCGCGCTGGCGCGGCATGCCTTGGCGCAACCTGATACGCTGGCCGGCGCGGGTCTGGCTAGTCGGTGTCGGCGGCCTGTTCGGTTATCACGCCCTTTATTTTGCGGCCCTGCAGCTCGCCCCGCCGGCCGAGGCCAACCTCATCAACTACCTCTGGCCGCTGCTGATCGTGCTGCTGTCGGCGCCGCTCGC
>CAIMEE010000612.1 GCA_903839865.1 Enhydrobacter aerosaccus
AGGAGCTTGCCTTCCTTGGCCATGTTGTAGAGGCGATGCACGCCCGTGGTCGTCTCCTCGGTGACACCGCGGATCGACTTGCCGAGCTTGGCGTACCAGCCGGGCTTTTCCTTGTTGGTCTTGAGGATCGCCTTGTAGAGCACTTCCTCTTCCTCGTTGGTCGGCTTGGACACCAGCGACGGATCCTTCTCCGCGCGCGCGCCGAGATGGACCAGCAGGGTGGCGTCGCCACCGTCGTCGAGGATCATGTTCGGCTCGCCGCCGTCGCCCCATTCGAAGATCTTGTGGGTGTAGTCCCAGTACTCTTCCAGCGACTCGCCCTTGATGGCGAACACCGGCGTGCCGGCCTTGGCGATCGCGGCGGCGGCATGATCCTGCGTCGAGTAGATGTTGCACGAGGCCCAGCGGACGTCGGCGCCCAGCGCCTTCAGCGTCTCGATCAGCACGCCCGTCTGGATGGTCATGTGCAGCGAGCCCGCGATGCGCGCGCCCTTCAGCGGCTTCTTGGGGCCGTACTCCTTGCGGATCGCCATGAGGCCGGGCATCTCGGTCTCGGCCATGTCGAGTTCCTTGCGGCCCCAGTCGGCGAGTCCGATATCCTTGACGATGTAATCCTGTGCCATTGGGCGCTCCCGGCGAATGTCTGAATGGAATGCGGGCGTGTCTTAACAGCGCTCCGGGCCCGCCTCAACGCGCGGGATCAACATATAAGCAATAATTTATGTCGATATTGAACGGGCTTTATGAGCCCCGCTAATCCTCGCCGAATTTGCCTTCCACGAGGGCAGAAATGGCAGCCATGGCCTCGGCTCGCTGGGGTCCCGAGCAGGCGACCTCGATCGAGCTGCCGATGCCGGCGGCCAGCATCATCAGTCCCATGATCGACAGACCCGAGACCTCCTGGCCTTTGAAACTCACCTTGATGATGGCGTCGAACTGGCCGGCGGTGCGCACGAACTTGGCTGCCGCGCGGGCATGGAGCCCGCGCTTGTTGGCGATGGCGAGCGTCCGTCTGACCGCGTCCCCTGCGGGTTCGCTCACGAGGCTTCCTTGGCCAGTAGTCCCGATGCCACGGTGATGTATTTGCGGCCGGCTTCCTGCGCTATGCGCACGGCCTCGGTGATCGGCCGGTTGCGCACGCTGGCGAGCTTGACCAGCATCGGTAGATTGACGCCGGCCAGCACTTCGATGCGCGCCTGGTCGATGATCGAGATCGCGAGGTTGGACGGCGTTCCGCCGAACATGTCGGTGAGCAGGATCACGCCGTCGCCGGTGTCGCAGGCCCGCGCCCGTTCCAGTATTTCCGCCCGCCGCTTTTCCATGTCGTCATCGGCGCCGATGCAGACGGCCGAGGTGCACTGTTGCGGACCGACGACATGCTCGAGCGCGGCGAGGAATTCACGCGCCAGATTGCCGTGGGTCACGAGTACGATACCAATCATCAGCCCATGCCCGAATTACGCTCCGCCGTCGGTCCCCCCCGGACATCGACATCGCGGTGCGACAGCGTGACCGAACGGCCCGCGCCGCGCAACCAGCCCGCCAGCCGTTCGGCGATCGCCACCGAACGGTGCCGGCCGCCGGTGCAGCCCACGGCCACGGTCAGATAGCTCTTGCCCTCGGCGTCGAAGCGCGGCAGCAGCGGGCCGATCATGCCTTCCAGCCGGCCCATGAACGGCTCGTAGTCGGGATCGGTCGCAATGAAGGCCACGACCTCGGGATCGACCCCGGTCAGCGGCTTCAGCATGGGATCGTAGTGGGGGTTCTTCAGGAAGCGCACGTCGAACACCAGGTCGGCCTCGCGTGGCAGGCCGCGCCGGAAGGAGAAGGACATCACCGAGATGCGCATGCCCGCGGTGCGGCCGATCGCAAAGTGGCCGCCCAGCAACTGCTTGAACTGGTGTGGCGTCAGCGCCGAGGTGTCGATCGACACGTCGGCGGAATCGCGCAGGCCCATGATCATGCGGCGCTCATCGGCGATGCCGTCCGTCACCGGACGGTCGGGTGCCAGCGGATGCGGCCGGCGGGTCTCGGTATAGCGCCGCCGCAGGGTCTCGGTATCGCAGTCGAGGAACAACAGGCGTGGCGCGAGATCGGCACGCAGCCGTAGTTCGCGGAGCCGCCGTTGCAGGTCGTGCGGATCGAAGCCGTAGGTGCGCGTGTCGACACCGAAGGCAAGCGGTGCTGCGATCTCGCCCAGGCCGCCCGACGTCGAATGCACCAGGTCTCCGAGCAGCGGCAGCGGCACGTTGTCGACGGCGACGTAGCCCAGGTCTTCCAGCGCATGCAGCGCGGTCGCCCGTCCGGCGCCGGACATGCCGGTGATCAGCACGAACGGGCGGCGTGTTTGCGGTGCGTCGGAGGGCGATGGGGCGGGACTGTCGGGCATGGCAGGCCACGAAATCATGCGGCGGCGGTTCGGCCCAAGGCAAGGCGCAACTTGGTCACAATTGAAGTCTCGAACGGCGCCAACGCTACCTTTGGTAGGTCAAATCCCAGGATCTTTTCGCGCGCGGGCTCGGGCATGCGCTCGACCTGGTCGGGCCGAACGAGATCGACGAGCAGGGCCAGCGGCGCGCGCCTCAGCAGCTGGCCGCGGCCGAGCTTCACGATGCCGATCCCACGCGCCTCGATCAGGCCGGCCAACGATGGGGGCGGGGTGGCGACCAGCGTACGGCCGACTTTCGCGAGATGGGTCTGGTCGTCGGCGACCAGGCGGCCGCCAGCCTCGATGAGGCGCAGCGCCACGTCCGATTTACCCGCGCCCGAGGGCCCGCGCAGCAGCAGTGCGCGCCACGTGCGACCGTGCTTCAAGGCCACGCAGGTCGCGTGAACGTACATTTTATTTGGCCTCTACTTCTGATCCGACGCCGGAATGCGCAGGGTGAAGCGCGCCCCGATCACCCGGTTGTCGGCCGAGCGGCGGTTGCTGGCCGTGATCATGCCGCCGTAGGTCTCCATGATCTGTCGGCAGATCGACAGGCCGAGGCCCGAGTTCTGGCCGAAATGCTCGGCCGGCCGTTCGGAATAGAAGCGCCGGAAGATCGATTCGAGATTGTCCTCGGGAATGCCCGGTCCCTCGTCGTCGATCGTGATCACGAAAGGTCCATTGCGCGGCTCGCGCGTCAGCTCGATCACGAGCCTGGTGCCGCGCGGGCTGAACGACAGGGCATTGTCGATCACATTGCGCACCACCTGGCCATAGCGGCCGTCGTGGCCGTGCGCGGCGAAGGGTGGATTGGCCGAGATGCGCAGCTCGACCTCGACGCCCGCCTTGCTCGCGGCCGACAGGGCGTAGTGATTCACCATGTCGTCGAGCAGCGACTTGAGATCGACCGGCTTCACCTCGCCGCGCATCAGCTCGGCATCGAGGCGCGAGGCGTCAGAGATGTCGGAGATCAGCCGGTTGAGCCGATTGATGTCGTCGATCACGATCGCCATGAGCTTCTCCCGCCGGTCGGCATCGAGGCCGGGACGGGCCGCGACTTCGATCGCCGACCGCAGGGAGGTAAGCGGATTCTTGAGTTCGTGGGCGACGTCGGCGGCGAAGCTCTCGATGGCGTTGAGGCGCTGCCACAGCGCATCGGTCATCGAGCGCAGCGCGTCGTTCAGGTCGCCGATCTCGTCGCCGCGCTTGCCGAGGTTGGGGATCTCCGGCCGGTTCTCGCGTGCAAGACGCACCTCGTCGGCGGCGCGCGCCAGCCGCACGATCGGCTGGGTGATCGTGCCTGCGAGATAGAGCGACAGCAGCACCGTGATGCCGAGTGCGCACACCGCGATCGTCAGCATGTCGTAGCGCACCTCCCGCAGCGAGGCGGAGATCGCGCGGTTGTCGCGCGTCAGGATCAACGCGCCCAGCACCTGCTTGTAGCGCAGCACAGGCACGGCGACGCTGAGCAGCAGCCGCCCGTCGGGCATCAGCCGGACGGCCGAGGCGTTGAAGCCGCGCAGCGCGCTCGCGGCCTCGGGAAAGTCGCGCACGGTGGGCACGGGGCGATCGACATACTGCGGATAGTGGTTGGTGTGCGAGAGCTGGCGTGTGATCCAGTCGCCGATCTCCTCGCCCATGCGGCGGCGCGGCGGCGGCGCTTCGGCGGGCATCTCGAGCGGCGGCAACGGCGCCACATGGATGCGTCCGGCCTCGCTCAGCAGAGCTGACTCGCCCAGCAGGTCGCCGGTCTCGCCGAACAGCCGCGCCCGCACCCCTGTCGGCCGCACCAGGCGGGTCAGCAACTGGCGCGCGGCGTCGGCGTCCATGCGGTTGACCGTCGTCTCGCCGCCGATCACCGCGATCTCGCCGATGCCCGCCGCCACCATCTCGCCCTGCACGGTGAGCGAGGCGAGTTCGGTTTCGATCAGCTCGTCCTCGTAGTCGCTGAGATAGACCGCGCCCAGCGCGAGCAGCGCCACCGGCACGATGTTCAACAGCAGGATGCGGCGCGTGAGCGGAGAGTAACGCCGGCTCTGGCTGCGGCGTCGACGTAGGAGGGAAGGCGACTCGGCACGCGCACCTCCGCGCGACACGCGGCGTCGGAACCGCGGCAACAACCGTTTCAGTGTCGTCGTGAACGAGCCCGTCGGAATATTCCCGGGCTCAGGCGTCGCGGTATCGGTATCCGATGCCATAAAGCGTTTCGATCTGCTCGAATTCGCCGTCGACCTCGCGGAACTTGCGGCGCACGCGCTTGATGTGGCTGTCGATGGTCCGGTCGTCGACGTAGATCGTCTCGCCGTAGGCGGCGTCCATCAGCTGGTCGCGGTTCTTGACGTGTCCCGGCCGTTCGGCGAGCGACTTCAGCAGCAGGAACTCGGTGACCGTGAGGTGCACTTCCTTGCCCTTCCAGGTGCACTGGTGGCGGCTCGGATCGAGGATCAGCTCGCCGCGCACGATGCGTTCGGCCTGGGGCTCGCCCTTGGCCGTGCCGACGTCGGCGCGGCGCAGCACGGCGCGGATGCGCTCGAGCAGCAGGCGCTGGGAGAACGGCTTGCGGATGAAATCGTCGGCGCCCATGCGCAGGCCCAGCACCTCGTCGATCTCCTCGTCCTTCGACGTCAGGAAGATCACCGGGAACTGCTGCGTCTTGCGCACCTTGTTCAACAGCTCCATGCCGTCCATGCGCGGCATCTTGATGTCGAAGATGCCGAGGTCGGGCGGCGACTGGTTCAGTCCCTCGAGCGCCGAGGCGCCGTCGGAATAGGTCTTGATCTGGAAGCCCTCGGCTTCGAGCAGCATCGACACGGAGGTCAGGATGTTGCGGTCGTCGTCTACGAGGGCGATATTTTTGCGCACGATGTCGGTCTCTCCTGCAGCTCTGTTCGTCATGGTAGCACAGTCGGGCAGCCACCAGAGACCGGGCGGTTGCTGCCGCTGTCCCGTTCTGCCATCGATGATGACGAATTGAGGCTTTTTTTGTTCCCCAGATGACGGAAGACATTCCTCACAGCGTGCGAGATCTCGTTCGCGGCCTGGACAAGGTGGCCCTGGCGACCGTCCTGCCAAATGAGAACGGAACGTGGCCGTACGCCTCGCTGGTGCTGGTGGCGGTCGATCACGACCTGTCGCCGATCCTGTTGATGAGCGACCTTGCCGAGCACAGCAAGGCCATCTCCGGCGACAATCGGGTATCGCTGCTGTTTGACGGGACAGCGGGTCTCGACCAGCCCCTGACCGGCCCGCGGGCGTCCTTGCTGGGCCGCGCGGTGCCAACGGACGAAGCGCGGCTGCGGGCCCGCTTCCTGGCCCGACACCCGGATGCCGCACTGTACGCGGACTTCCGCGACTTCCGGTTCTACCGGATGGCGCTCGAACGGGCGCATCTGGTGGGTGGCTTCGGCAAGATCCGCTGGCTGACGGCAGCCGAGCTGGTGCCCGTGCCGCCCGCCCCGGCGCTGGTCGAGGCCGAGCACGATATCGTGGCGCACATGAATGACGACCATGCCGACGCCGTGGCGCTCTATGCGGCGAAGCTGCTGGGCTTGCCGGGCGAGGGTTGGCGCATGACCGGCATCGACGGCGAAGGCATCGACCTGCGCCTGCGGGGCGTCGTGGCGCGCCTGCCCCTGCCGACCCCCGTCACCGGTCCCGACGAGGCGCGCAAGGCGCTGATCGCGCTCGTGGCAAAGGCGCGCGCTGCCTGAACGAATTGCCGGATTGCCGCAGGCTTTCGCTATACAGGCCGGGACACCATATGATGGGCCAGCGTGACCACCCTCCCTGACGCCACCTCTGCGGCCACACCGGCACACCCGGACGAGACGACTGCCCGTCCCGCCGCGCGCCGGCCGTGGCGTCTGCCGCTGGTCGCGGCACTTGCGCTCGCGTTCGTGTCGTTGGCGGTGGTCTCGGGGGCGGCCTACATCATCGTCCTGGCGGGCGCGACCGGCACCGCCGAGCGGCTGATCGTCGACCGCACCGGCCGCCAGATCGAGGCCCAGATAGCGCTGATCGAGAGCCGGCTCGATCCGATCACCGATCAGCTCGAATTGCTGGCGGCGCTCACCGCGGCCGGCCGCATCGATATCGACTCTCCGGTCGCGGTGCGCGAGTCCCTGGCCGTCGCCATGACCCGCATGCCGGCCGTCTCGGTCGCCGCCTTCGGCACGCTCGACCTGCAGCTTCATCGCGCGGTCCGCCATCCCGACGGCGTGGTCACGCGTGACACGGTGAAGCTTGCGGAGTTCCCGCGCGGCCTCGAGCGTTTCCGCGAGATGGCGACGTCGCATTCCACCTTCTGGGGCGCGCTGTTCTGGAATCCCGTGCTGAAGCAGCCGGTGCTGAACGTGCGCACGCCGGTGCGGCGCAACGACGACGCCTTCGTGGGCGCGCTGATCGCCACCGTCGCCGTCGGCGACTTGTCGCTGCTGATCGGCGATCCGGAGGCCCCCGGCAGCCGCTATTTCATCCTGGTCGATCATGACCGCGTGCTGGCGCACCATCGCCTGATCGACCCGCGCGGGCTCGGCCTCACCGAGAATTCGCCGCTGCCCTCGATCAGGGACGTCGACGATCCGGTGCTGGCCCATATCTGGGATCCGCCGGTGCGCAGTGCGCAGTTCGACCGCGCGCTGGGCGACCTGGGCCATGTCGTCTCGATCAACGGCCGCAGCTGGCTCTTCGTCTATCGTGCCCTGCCCAAATACGGTCCCAAGCCCTGGCTCGTCGGGCAGTACTCTCCGCTCGAGGATGCGACGGCCGATCTCGACCGCCTGACCAACGGCGCGCTGGTCGGTGCGGCCACGCTCGCGGTCGCGGTCGCGGTCGCGGTCGTCCTGGCGCTGGCGATGGGCCTGTGGATGGGCCGTTCGATTCGCACCATCACCTCGGCTGCCGACGCGATCGTGCGGCTGGAGTTCGACCAGCCGGTCCGCCGCGGATCGCGGGTGCGCGAGATCGACGATGCCGGCCTCAGTCTCGAGAAGGCGCTGGGCGCGCTCAAGTGGTTTCGCGCCTACGTGCCGCAGCGCCTCGTGTTCCGTCTAATGGAGCATGGCGAGGACGCCGTGCGCTCGCGCCGGCGCGACGTCACGGTGATGTTCACCGACATCGTCGAGTTCACGCCGCAGGCCGAGGACCTGCCGGAGCAGGAGACCGCCGACCTGCTCAACCACCATTTCGCGCTGCTCGGGGCCTGTATCGACAAGGAAGGCGGCGTCATCGACAAGTATATCGGCGACTCCGTCATGGCGGTGTGGGGTGGCATCTCGCACACCGAGGACCATGCCGCCGCCGCGATCCGCGCCGCGCTCGCCATCGCCCGGGTGATCCGCGAGGACAATGCAATGCGCCGCGCCGCGGGCAAGAAGCCGATCCGTGTGCGCATCGGCATGCATTCGGGGCCGGTGGTCGTGGGCAACATCGGCGCGCCGAGCCGGGTGAATTTCACCGTCGTCGGCGACACGGTGAACGTCGCCCAGCGCTTCGAGCAGCTCGGCAAGGAATTCATGAAGCCCGAGGACGAGATCGTGATCCTGGCCAGCGGCGGCACGATCAGGGCGGTCAAGGACGAGACCGCGATCGACCTGCCGACCCTGCCGACACCCCAGTTATGGTCGATCAAGGGCCACGAGGAGCACGTCGAGGTCTACCGGCTGGCGTGAGTCCGGTGTCGCCGGGCTTTCAGCTCAGCGGCGCCATCACATGCTTGGCGTAGGCCGGCCGCGTCTTCAGCCGCTCGTACCAGGCCTTCACGTTCTTGAGGTCGGGCCGCTCGATATCGAGCGCGTACCAGCGGTGCACGAAGCAGCCGACGGGGATGTCGCCCATCGTGAAGTGCTGGCCCGCGACGTAGTGCTTGTCTTCGAGTTTCTCGTCGAGCCGCGCCCAGACCTTGCCCGCGTCGACGGCGGATTTCTGGATCGCCGCCATGTCGCGCTTCTCGGGTGCGGTGCGGATCAGGCCCCAGAAGGCGTCGCGCATGGGCCCATTGATCGTGCTGTTCTGCCAGTCCATCCAGCGGTCGGCTTCGCTGCGCACGCCGGGATCGATCGGCCACAAGGTCCCCGCGCCGTACTTGGCCGCGAGATAGCGCACGATCGTGTTGCTCTCGTAGATGATGCGGCCGCCATCCTCGATCGTCGGCACGACGCCGTTGGGATTCATGTCGAGGTACCATTTCTGGTCGTTGCCGCCGAACGCCATGCCGACGTCGACGCGGTCGTACGCGAGCCCGCACTCGTCGGCGCACCACAGCACCTTCATCACGTTGATCGAATTGACGCGTCCCCAGATCTTCATTCCACTCTCCTCAAATGTCGTCAGTGCGCCGCGGCCCAGTTGAGGCCGACGCCGGTGTCGACGACCAGCGGGACCGAGAGCGTGGCGGCGCTCTCCATGACCGTGCGCGCCATCGCCTTGGTCTTCTCGATCTCCTTGTCCGGCACCTCGAACAGCAGTTCGTCGTGGACCTGCAACAGCATGCGCGCCTTGAGCTTGGCCGCCGCCAGCGCGGGCGGGACGCGGATCATGGCGCGCTTGATGATGTCGGCGGCGCCGCCCTGCAGCGGAGCGTTGATCGCGGCGCGCTCGGAGAAGGCGCGCAGTCCGCCGTTCTTCTCGTTGATGTACTTGAGGTGGATCTTTCGGCCGAACGGCGTCTTCACATAGCCGTTCTTGCGCGCGTACTCCTTGGTGTTCTCCATGTAGTCGCGGATGCCGGGATAGCGCTGGAAATACTTGGCGATGTAGTTGCGCGCCTCGGGCTGGCCGATGCCGAGCTGGTTGGCGAGGCCGAAGGCGGAGATGCCGTAGATGATGCCGAAGTTGATCGCCTTGGCGCGGCGGCGCACCAGCGGGTCCATGCCCTTCACCGGCACGCCGAACATCTCCGACGCGGTGATGGCGTGGATGTCGTCACCGCGCGCGAAGGCCTCTTTCAATGTGGCGAGGTCGGCCACGTGCGCCAGCAGCCTGAGCTCGATCTGCGAATAGTCGGCGCTCAAGAGCTGACAGCCCTTTTCGGCGATGAAGGCGTGGCGGATCTTGCGGCCTTCCTCCGTGCGCACCGGGATGTTCTGCAGGTTTGGATCGGTCGAGGCGAGACGGCCCGTCGCGGCACCCGTCATGTGATACGAGGTGTGCACGCGATTGGTCTTGGGATCGAGCTCGCGCACCAGTGCGTCGGTATAGGTGCCCTTGAGCTTGGCGAGCTGGCGATGCTCGAGGATCTTGACCGGCAGCGCGTGGCCTTGGGCAGCGAGATCGTCGAGCACCGAGGCATCGGTGGCCCACGAGCCGTTCTTGTTGCGCTTGCCGCCGGGCAGCTTCTGCTCGTCGAACAGGATCTCGCCCAGCTGCTTGGGGCTCGAGACGTTGAACTCGCGGCCCGCGATCTTGTGCAGCTCGATCTCCAGCGCGGCCAGCCGCTTCTCGAACTCGGCGCTGAGGCGCCTGAGTTCGGTGGCGTCGACCTTGATGCCGGCGCCCTCCATGCCCAGCAGCACCGGGATCAGCGGCCGCTCGATGGTTTCGTACATGGCGACCATGTGCTCGGCGGCGATGCGCGGCTTCAGCTGCGCCCAGAGCTGCATGGTGACGTCGGCGTCTTCGGCGGCGTACTCCAGCGCCTTGTCGAGCGGCACCTTGTCGAAGCTCACCTGCTTGGCGCCGCTGCCGGCCACGTCGGAGAATTTGATGGTCTTCTGGTTGAGGTATCGCTCGGCCAGCTCGTCCATGCCGTGGCCGTGCTTGCCGCCGTCGAGCACGAAGGACAGCAGCATCGTGTCGTCGACCGGGCTGATCTCGACGCCGTAGCGCTTCAGGACGGCGATATCGTACTTGATGTTCTGGCCGACCTTCAGCACGCCAGGGTCCTCGAGCATCCGCTTCAGTTTCTCGATCGCCTTCTTGAGCGGGAGCTGGCCCGGCAGCAGCTTGCCGTCAGCCCCGGGACCATCGCCGCCCAGGTCGAGCGCGCCCTGCGCCTCGCCGCCCGGCGCGCGATGCGCGAGCGGCAGGTACGCGGCACGGCGCCTACCCGAATTCACGTTGCCCCACGGGCCGTCGAGCAGGGCGAGCGAAATGCCGACCAGGCCCGCATTGTTGGAATCGAGCGCGTCGGTCTCGCAGTCGAACGCCACGGTGCCGGCCTTCGTGGCTTCCGCGATCCATTCGTCGAGCAGCTTCTCGTCCTGGATCATCTCGTAGTCGGCCGCAGTGAACGGCTTGTTGACCTTGGCCGACAGGGCATTGGCGGGCGCCGCTTCCGGTTTGGGCGCGGCCGGCGTGGCACCGGCGGGCGGCACCACCGGATTGGTTGCCTCGCCCAGCTCCTTGGCGAAGCGTGCGATCAGGCTCTTGAAGCCCTGTTGCTCCAGCCACGGCAGCAGCACGTTGGGATCGGGCGGCCTCTTGTCGAACGTCTCGGGCTCGGCCGGAGTCGGCACCTGGTCGGTGAGCTGTACGAGCTGCTTGGAGATGCGGATCAGTTCCGCGTTCTGCTCCAGCGACTCGCGCCGCTTGGGCTGCTTGATCTCGCCCGCGCGCTTCAACAGCGTTTCGAGATCGCCGTACTCGTTGATCAGCTGCGCGGCCGTCTTGATGCCGATGCCGGGCGCGCCCGGCACGTTGTCCGTCGAGTCGCCCGCCAGCGCCTGCACGTCGACCACCTTGTCGGGCGTGACGCCGAACTTTTCGAACACCGCCTCGGGCCCGAGTTTCTTCTGCTTGATCGGGTCCATCATGTCGACGCCGGGCCGGATCAGCTGCATCAGGTCCTTGTCGGAGGAGATGATGGTGCAGGTGCCGCCGGCCTCGACGGTCATCCGGGCATAGGTCGCGATCAGATCGTCGGCTTCGTAGCCTTCGAGCTCGCAGACCGTGACGTTGAAGGCCTTCGCGGCCTCGCGGATCAGAGGGAACTGCGGGATCAGGTCTTCCGGCGGCTCGGGCCGGTTGGCCTTGTACTTGTCGTAGATCTTGTTGCGGAACGTCGTGCGCCCGGCGTCGAGGATCATCGCGATGTGGTCGACCTCGGGATCGTCGAGCAACTGCACCAGCATGCGCGAGAAGCCGTAGACGGCGTTGATCGGCGTGCCGTCCGGCCGCGTCATCGGCGGCAGCGCGTGATAGGCACGGAACAGGTAGCCCGAACCGTCGACCAGATAGAGGTGCTTCAGGGGAGTGCCGTCAGCCTTCGCGGGAGCTTTGGATTTCGCCATCTTCGAGGTTTAGCACGGCCAAAAGGGCCGCAGGGAGATGGGTTGCACCTTGTTTCCCACCGGGCTAAACCCGCGTCGTCATTGGGGAGTAGCCGGCCTCTTCTAAGAGGCGGACGGGTCAACAGACTTGGTCTTCGGATCATGGCCCTTCCAGCGTCAGCCTGGCGAGACCTTTGGCTTGCTTTGCGTTTTACCCGCGGGATCGGGCGACGCGAGCGGCCAAGGTTTGCGTGCTCGATCCCGCTGAGTGACCCCGATGGAAGCCTTCCTCATTTCGACCGGCTTGGTGGCCATCGCCGAGATCGGCGACAAGACCAACATCCTGGCCATGATTCTGGCGACGCGATACCGCCAGCCGGTTCCCGTGATCCTGGGCATCCTCGTGGCCACCCTCGCCAACCACGCGCTGGCCGCCAGCGTCGGTGCCGCCGTCGCGGCGTGGCTCGGCCCGCAGGCGATGCGCTGGATCCTCGCAGTGCTGTTCCTCGTCATGGCCGGCTGGTGCCTGATCCCCGACAAGGAAGACGACGGCCCCAAGTCCGTGGGCAAGCTCGGCGCTTTCCTGGCGACCACCGTCGCCTTCTTCCTGGTCGAGATGGGCGACAAGACCCAGCTCGCGACCATGGGGCTGGCCGCGCGCTTTCACTCGGTCGTGCTGGTCACCGCCGGCACGACGGCCGGCATGCTGCTGGCGAACGTGCCCGCCGTCCTGTTCGGCGACGTGCTCTCGCGCAAGCTGTCGCTCAAGTTCATGCGCACGATCGCCGCGGTGTCGTTCCTGGTCCTGGGCGCCCTTACGCTGATGGGTGTCGATCTGGGGCTGTTCTAGTCCTTGTCGGGCGGCGTGCGCGAAAACATCGGCCGGCTCACGGGCGGTTCTTCGCCCGGAGGCCTGGGCTTCATGTCCTGTCGATAGAGGTAGTAGGCAAAGCCGCCGGCCGCGGCGAGGGCTGCGATCGCGAGCACTTCGTAGATCGACATGTGATCTCCTTCTACGACGCCGCGCGCGCGATGAAGTCGGCGGCTTCCTTCGGTTGCCGGGCGGTCGTGGTGATCGCCGCCGTGTAGACCGTGGTGAGATCGCAGCCGGGCGGCAACGGCGCCACCAGCGTGACGCCTTGCGTCGAGCGGATTTCGGTTTCCTGCGTGCTGCCGATCGGATGCGCCGACGTCGACGCCGCCAGTGCGCGCATCGCGGCGGCACCGTTGGGGGCGAGCTTGAGGCGACCTTCGACCACGTCCCACAGGCCGAGTTGCCTCAGCACCCTGGCGAAGTGGATGCCGGCGGTCGCCAGCGCGGGATCGGGGAAATGGATTTCGTCGGCCGCCGTGAGGGCCGAACGCAAGCCGTCGGCGGTCGCGACGTCGGGCAGGGGATCGCCCTTGCGGACGGCGACCGACGTCGCCACGCGCGCCACGTCGCGTATCGACGCCGTCACGATGTGGCCGCTCGCGGCCAGTTCGTCGATCAGCGCGCGGCTCAGGATCATCACGTCGGCGGGTTCGCCCGCCAGCAACTTGTCGCGCATCGCGCCCACGGCGCTGAAGGTGCCGTCGATGCTGCAGCCGTTCGCCTTCTCGAACCCGGCGCGCGCTTTTTCGACCACGCCCTGGGTGGCGCCGCCGCTCAGGATCCTGAGCGACTTCACTGGATCGCGATCCCGGCGGTCTTGATCACCTTGGCCCACTTCTCGATGTCCTGCTTCAGGTAGGCGCCGAACTGGTCGGGCGTCATGGTCATCGGCACGGCGCCCTGTTTGGCCCAGGCCTCGCGAATTTCGGGTTTGGCGATGATCTTGCCGATCTCGGCATTGAGCTTGTCGACGATCTCCTTGGGCGTGCCCTTGGGCGCCATGATGCCCAGCCAGATCGTGGCCTCGTAGCCCGGCACGCCGGACTCGTTCACCGTCGGCACGTTGGGCATCACCGACGAGCGCTGCAGCCCGGTGGTCGCGAGCGCGCGCACTTCGCCCGCATCGATGCTGCCCTTCATCGCGGTGACCGCATCGAACATCATCTGCACGTGCCCGCCCATCACGTCGTTGCGCGCCTCGGCGCTGCCCTTGTGCGGGATGTGCAGGATGTCGGTGCCGCTCATCGATTTAAACAGCTCGCCCGCCATGTGATAGGGCGTGCCCGGACCGGACGAGGCGTACGAGAGCTTGCCCGGCTGCACCTTGGCCAGCGCCACGAACTCCTGCAGCGTCTTCGCGGGCACCGAGGGATGCACCACCATCACCAGGTCCGACGAATTGACCGGCGCCACCGGGATCAGGTCGCGCATCAGGTCGTACGGCCGCTTGGCGAACAGCGTCTCGTTGACCGTGTGCGTGTTCGACATCATGAGCAGCGTGTAGCCGTCGGGCGCCGATTTCGCGACGACCTCGGTGCCGATCAGCGAGCCCGCGCCTGGCTTGTTCTCGATGATGAACTGCTGCTTGAAGGCCTCGGTCAGTCCCTGGCCCACGATACGGGCATAGACGTCGGCTGGGCCGCCCGGGCCGAAGGGCACGACGATCTTCACCGGCTTGGCCGGCCAGGTTTGCGCCGCGGCAGGCGTTGCGAGTGCCGCGAGCGTGGTCACGATCAGGCCGAGTTTATACCAGCGCATTTTTGTCGCCTCCCGATTTGCGCAACCGTCATGCCATGGCACGCGGCGGGGCGACAATGCATAGTCACGCGATGTTGACAGGAGGATGCCGCTGCGGCGGCGTGCGCTATCGCGCGACGGGAGCGCCGGAGTTCCAGGGCCTGTGCCACTGCCGCGACTGCCAGCGGCTGAGCGGCGGCGGCCATGTCGGCTTCCTCTGCTTTCCGAGCGATGCGGTCGCGGTCGAGGGCGAGACCATTTTGCGCAAGGGCATCGGCGGCAGCGGCCGTGGCGAGCGGCGTTACTGTCCCACCTGCCTCAGCCAGCTCTTCGGCCGCTCGGAGATCATCCCGGGCAAGACCAATATTTACGTGGGCTCGCTCGACGACAACACGCAGTTCAGGCCCAGCTTCGCGATCTTCGTTCGCAGCCGCCCGCCGTGGGATACGAGCTCGGCTGAACTTCAGTGCTTCGAGACATTGCCGGGGCAGTAACGACTACTGCTGCTGCTGCTGTTCGGCCGCCTTGTCCTGCACCTGATCCTGGCCCCAGCCCTTCTTCTCGGCCTCGAAGAAGGAGGCGAAGACCTTGCGGATGGTGCTCTCGGCGATGTCGCGCGTGATGAACACGACGCGGCTCTTGCGGTCGTCGCCCTCGGGCCAGGCGTCGAGCGTCGCGGGCGGGTGGAAGACGTGCTGCACGCCGTGGATCACCACCGGCTTGTCGGTGTCCTTCACGTTCAGGATACCCTTCATGCGCAGAAGGTCGGGACCGCGATAGGTCACCAGCGCGTCGAAGGCGGCCGCCACCGTCGACCAGCTCATCGGCTCGTCGAAGGTCATGCAGAAGGCCTTGATGCGGTCGTCGTGGCGATTGACGTTGTGCGGGTCCTGCTCGCCGTCGCCGTGCTTGTGGTCGTGCCCGTGGCCATGATCGTGCCCGTGGTCATGGCCGTGCTTGTGGCTATGTCCATGATCGTGGCTGCCTTCGTAGGCTTCCTCGTGCAGCCAGCGCTTCACGTCGGCGCTCTTGGTGTCGGGATTGTAGAGGCCCGCGTTCAGGATCGCATTCGGATCTATTTCGCCGCCGGTGATGGAGATCGCTTCCGCGCCGGGATTGAGATGCTGCAGGCGATGCCTGAGCTCGGCGAGCTTGGGCGCGTCGGCGATGTCGACCTTGGTGAGCAGAATGCGGTCGGCGACGGCGGCCTGCTTGATCGCCTCCTCGTGGTTGTCGAGCGTCGAGGCGCCGTTCACGCCGTCGACCGTCGTCACCACGCCGTCGAGACGGTAGCGCGAGGCCAGCAGCGGATCGGTCATCAGTGTGTGCAGGATGGGGGCCGGATCGGCCAGACCCGTCGTCTCCACCACCATGCGCTTGAACTGGGAGACCTCGCCACGCGAGCGCTTGAGGAACAGCTCGCTCATCGTGCGCACGAGATCGCCGCGCACCGTGCAGCACAGGCAGCCGGAGTTGAGCGTCACCATGCCTTCGTCGTCGGACTTCTCGACCAGCAGGTGATCGAGGCCGATCTCGCCGAACTCGTTGATGATCACCGCGGTGTCTGCGAGCTCCGGCCGGCGCAGCAGCTTGTTGAGCAGGGTGGTCTTGCCGCTGCCGAGGAAGCCCGTCAGCACGGTCACGGGAATACGTTGTTCGGCTGCGTTCTGCGTGTCGCTCATGTCGGTTCCGTCTCCTTGCGGTGCCAAAACCGCCCGGCTTTCCTGAACCGCTTCCACGCCTGCTGGAGCTTCTGGCGCCGGCGCTTTTCGCCGGAGGCCGCCTGCTTGGCCAGTTTGCGCAGCGCGCTCCGCACGTCTTCCGACGGACGGGCCGCAACGGCGATGTCGGCCATCATCTGGCCGGCCACCGCGCGATCGTTCAAGGTGCCGAGCGCGCCCTGCAGGCGCACCGTGGCCTCGATATAGGCTTTCGCGGCCCGGGAATCAAAAGGCCTCGCTGCAAAAGCCGGCTGCAGGAAAGTCGCGGCATAGCGCAGCTTCTTGATGGCGATGCGCAGTTCGTGCAGGCGGTGGCCGTCGAGCGAACCCAGCTTGCGGCCACTCTTGTCGACCTTGTCCGCACGCCGGTCGAGGATGCCTCGCCCGAAGTCGTCGAGCCGGCCGCCGCCTTCTGCGGGTGTCTGTTCGGCGAAGGCGGAGAGGGCTGCCTCGAACATCGAGAAGCGCGCACCCGAGAGCGCCGCGCGCGCGCGCTCGAGATGGCTCTTCGCCAGGCGCCGCCCGACCTTGAGGACCACCGGTGGCGCGTCCTGCGCGACTTCCGTCAGGAAGACATGGAGATCGCGGGCGGGGGCGCACTCGCCGGCCAGCCACTTCGCCTCGGCAGAGAGCGCCTTCAGTTCGCGCCGGCCGATGGCGCCCGGCGCCGCTTCGCGAAAGGTGCCGGACGCCGCGCGCAGCCGGCGTAGCGCCACACGAGTCTGGTGGATGCCGATGGAACGGCGGCTGGCCAGCGTGATGGCGCGATACTTGAGGAGATCGTCGCGGCAGGTCGCCACGATCCGCCGCAGGGCTGCATCAGGTGCCGCATCTGGCGAAGTATCTGGAGCGGAAGGCGAGGCCATTCGGGAGCCGACCGTAGCGGCCGGGCAGGGGGCGGCAACGTCAAAGAGCGGCAGTTTGGTGAAGGTTTTATTGCAACGTTTTGCTGCCGGATTTGTTCACTCGCGCCGCAACGAGTGTAGATTTCGCTGCCCGGCCTTGTGGTTAGCGGTGTTTCCGGTAGCGGTTGGCAGGTCCTCCGGCCTAGGATCAGTTCATGAGCATTGATGCAGCTGCCTTTAAAAAGGGCATGCGCCACCTCGCGGCGAGCGTAACCCTGATCACCACCCGCGAGGGGAACCTGCGCGGGGGCCTCACGGCCACGGCTGTCTGCTCGGTCTCCGCCGAGCCGCCGCAAATCCTGGTATGCGTGAACAAGACCGCCTCCGCCCACGACACCATCGGCACCGCGGGGTTCTTCTGCGTCAACATCCTGGCGCCCGAGCACCGCAAGATCGCCGAACGCTTCGCCGGCATGGACGGGGTCGAGGGCGACGCCCGCTTCGGCGACATGGGCGAATGGTCGACGCTCACCACCGGCGCGCCGGTGCTGAAGGGCTGCCCGGTCTCGTTCGACTGCAAGCTGGTGTCGGAAGTCTCGGCCGGCACGCACACCATCTATATCGGCCAGATCGTCGACATCGCGCTCGACGCCGCCGCGCTGCCGCTGGTCTATGCCGACGGCAACTTCGTGCATGGCGAGATCCTGAGAAAGGCCGCGCAAGCGGCCTAGTGGCGTCGGGGCGGCGAACCCGCTATGAACCGCCGCGCCGTGGTGGGGCGTCGCCAAGCGGTAAGGCAGAGGATTTTGATTCCTCCATTCCCAGGTTCGAATCCTGGCGCCCCAGCCACGCTCCGCTCTTCAGCGTCGGCTCAGGGGTCCACCCCTCGGTTTCTTGTGCACGACGTGTACGCACCGGCGAAATAGCCGCCGTTTTGCTGGGCGCAGAGCGCGCGCACACCTGCCTCCCACTGCGCATCCCGTTGGTCCTGCCGGTGTTCGAGCAGGGTCGGGTCGTTGTTCACTTGGGCGAGCTGGGCCTGCGCCCCCGGCAACAGGCTCTGGCAGGTGGCGGCGTAAGGGCTGCGCTGCCGGATGCAGTCCTGCAGATTTTCGATCAGCGTTTCGGCCGTGTACTGGCACTCGTCCTTGTCCATGCCGGTCTGCGCCGCGGCGCAAACCTGATGCATGTAGGCGTTCATCTTCGCGGGATTCCACCAGGAAGATTGAGCCTGCGCCACGGTCTGGCCGAGCAGGAGGCCGCCGAGCGCGAGAAGTGCGAGCCAAACGTGTTTCATATCCCCCTCCGCGTCGACGCCGTCAGGCCTTCATTGCCCGTTCGCGGCCAT
>CAIMEE010000613.1 GCA_903839865.1 Enhydrobacter aerosaccus
CGCCGGCCTCGGCGAGCGCGACTACAGCTACTTCGTGCACGGCTACGCGGTGCCTGTGGGTGAGTGCACGACGGCCGCCACCGAATACGGCACGCGCTTCAGCGCAGTCGTCCGGCGTGGCAACGTGCACGGCGTACAGTTCCATCCCGAGCGTTCGGCTGCGGCCGGCGCGCGCCTGCTCAAGAACTTCCTGGCGTCCTGAACCCCGGCACCCTGAATGCGACTGATTCCTTCCATCGACCTGCGCGGCGGGCGCTGCGTACGCCTGCTCAAGGGCAACTTCGATGCCGAGACGCGCTATGCGGCGGAGCCGCTTGCGCTCGCGCGTCACATCGGGCGCGTTTATATGCTATGACCGGTGCATCGCATTCTTTCGCGGAGCACCGTCATGGCGGCAAATCTTGGTCTCGTTCCTTCAAGCGCAATGTGGGCGCCTGCTCCGTCGGCGGCCGATGATGAATTCACGCCGGAATCGATCGATGTCGAGGTCGAGGGAGACGACGAAGACAAGCCGCGGCGGGAGCCGGATGGCACGATCATAATCCCGACGGACGACGGTGGGGTGGTGGTCGATTTCGGCGGGGGATCGGCGGCCACGGCGGAGGCGGAGAGGAATCACGGCGACAATTTGGCGGACAGCCTCGATCCTTTGGTGCTCGCCACCATCGCGGAAAGTCTGATTGAGGGGTTCGAATCCGACAAGCGATCGATGGATACGTGGATCTCCACGCGCTCCCGTGGGCTCCGGATGCTCGGGATCGAGCTCAAAGAGCCGCGGTCAAATCCAACGGCGGACGGGTCGTCGGCGGTCGATGGCATTTCAACCTATGACGATCCGCTCCTCCTGCAGTCGGTCACGACGGGGCAGGCGAAAGCCATTGGCGAGTTCTTGCCGGCCAATGGTCCTGTCAAGGTCGTGAACACCGAAAGCGGAAATCCCGACAAGGATGTAATCGCCGAACGACTTGAAGGCGATTGGAATTATTTCCTCACCTCTGCTGCACGCGAATATTACCCGGACACGCGGCGTTTGCTGGGCTGGGTCTATTTCGGTGGGACGGTCTTCCGCAAGGTCTTCCATTGCCCGATACGGCGGCGGCCGGCTGCGGAAATGGTCCCGGTCGATTGCCTTGTGGTGAGCAATTACGTCACGGATATCAACAACGCGGATCGCATCACCCAAATCGTGACCATGCGGCAATCCGATCTCCGCCGGATGGTGGCGCTTGGGGTCTATCGCGATGTCGATCTGGGGGCGCCTCCGCCTCGCGCCAATGACGAATCCGAAATGGAACATACCCGGCAGGGGATCGAAGGTGTGCGTCCCATGGCGAACCGCCCGGAGGATGAGCCTTGGACTCTCCTGGAAATGTACGCGACGGTGTGGGTCGAGCAATTCGCGGACATGAAGATGATCCCGGCACAGCTTCGGGATTACAAGGTGCCGATCCAATTCAAGATCACGATCGAGAAGGAAAGCCACCAAATTCTTGAATTTGTCCCGAATTGGGATCCTGACGATGACCAGTGTATGCCGCTGCAGGTCTTCGTGAAATATTCGTTCGTCGATTGGATCGGCCTCTATGGGCTCGGGATGCTGCATCTGGTCGGCAACCTGACGAATGGCCTAACCTCCATGATCCGGGAGGCGATCGACACCGGGCAATTCGCGAATTTCGCCGGCTTTCTCTACGCCAAGCAATTCGGGCAACAAGACAAGAACCAATTCAACGTCGGCCCGGGGCAGGGGGCGCCGGTCGAGGTCGGTTCCGATGGCGATATCCGCAAGGCGGTGATGCCGCTCCCTTACAAGGATGTCTCGCCGGGCTTCGTGGCGCTGATCGACAAGCTTCGCGAGTACGCGACCAAGATGGCCGGCGCCGCCGATATCCCGGTCGGGGAAGGTGCCACGCAAATGCCGGTCGGCACCGTCATGGCGCTGATCGAGCAAGCCACGACGGTCGAGAGCGCGGTCCACAAGGGGCTGCATCAATCTTTCAGTGAGGAATACGAGATCCTGACGCGGCTGTTCCGGCAAGATCCTGAAGCCCTATGGCGCCACGACAAGCGCAAGCGGCGGAGTGCGTCGAAATTCTGGGATGAGCAAAAGCTGATCCAAGCGCTCGACGATTGGGATTTGGTCCCAAAGAGCGATCCGAACACTCCGTCCCATGTGCACCGCCTCATGCGCGCCGTGGCGAGGCTCCAGGTCGCGCAGCTGGCGGCCGGCATAGGTCCGGGCATTGTCAACGTCCGGGAGGTCTTGACGGAGACGTTCCGGGTGCTGGGCGACGACGCACAGCGGTTTATCAATCCGGCACCGCCTCCTGGTGCCGCGCCGCCGCCCGATCCCAAGATGATCGAGGCACAGGCCAAAATGAGGGATGCGCAAACCAAGGGGACGAAAGCCTCGATGGACGCGCAAACCGCGCAAGCCAAGATGGCAGAGGAGGCAAAGAATCGGGAGGCGGAGCTCACGCTGGGCGATGTGAATCTCGCAAAGGAGATCGTTATACATCAGGACGACAAAGCGAAATTCGCCGCGGAGCACGGTCACGAGCAGGATGTCGCGGCGCGTGATCATGCGATCGCCGTCGCCGGTCATCACTTGGATAAGCAAAAAGCGGCCTCTGATGCCATGAATGCGGCGCATTCCACTGCAATTGATGCCTTCCGGGCGC
>CAIMEE010000614.1 GCA_903839865.1 Enhydrobacter aerosaccus
CTCGCTGGCCCGGCTGCGGCGGCGGCCGTAGACCACGTCGAAGCCCTCGTCCATCCGCGTCATCATCTGTGTGAGCAGCTCGGGCGGGTCCTGCAGGTCGGCGTCGATGATCATCACCCGCTCGCCGCGGCAAACCGACAGTCCCGCCGTGAGCGCGAGTTGGTGGCCGTGATTGCGCATCAGCCGCACCGCGACAACCCTCGGGTCGCGCGCCGCGGCCTCGCCCATGACCGCCCACGTCCTGTCGCGCGAGCCGTCGTCGACCAGCACGATCTCGGCGGTCCCGCCCACCTTGTCCAGCACCGCCCCGACCCGCTTCACGAATTCGGGCAGCACGCCCTCCTCGTTGAAACAGGGGGCGACGACAGATAGGGCGGGCCGGTCGGTCAGGCTCATTCCCCGGAGCAATAACGCTCCCTCCCATTCCCGTCCACATTAGGCTATCAACCCTCCCATGAGCGCCAACGACAACGACCATCGCGGCCTGCTGCCGGCGGGCCTGGCCGACCTGCTCCCGCCCGACGCCGCGCGGGAAGCCCGCGCCATCGACATCGCCATCGAGCGCTTCGCCGCCTTCGGCTACGAGCGGGTGAAGCCGCCGCTGGTCGAGTTCGAGGAATCGCTGCTGGGCGGCACCGGCGCGGGCCTCGCCGCCCAGACCTTCCGGCTGATGGATCCGGTCTCGCAGCGCATGATGGGCGTGCGGCCCGACATGACCGTCCAGGTTGCCCGCATCGCCGTCACCCGCCTGAAGCACGAGCCGCGGCCGCTGCGCCTCTCCTACGGCGGCAACGTGATCCGCGTGCGCGGCAATCAGTTGAAGCCCGAGCGCCAGTTCGCCCAGGTCGGTGCCGAGCTCCTGGGGGTCGACACTGCCGAGGCAGACGCCGAGGCGGTCCTGCTCACTGTCGACGCACTGCACGCGATCGGCGTTGCGGGCCTCACGGTCGACCTCAACCATCCCACGCTCGTGGCGGCCGTCGCCACCGGCCTGAACCTGTCGGCCGACACGATCGCCAAGCTGCGCCGCGCGCTCGACCGCAAGGACGAGGCGGCGATCGTGGCGGCGCTCGGCGACAAGAAGGCGAGCGACCTGTTCGTCGGTCTGCTGCGCGCGACGGGCCCGGTCGACAAGGCCGTGGCGCAGCTGGCGAAGCTCAAGCTGCCGGCCGCGGGCGCGGCCGAGGTAACGCGACTCGCGGAAGTCGTGACGCTGGTGCGCGCCGCCGATCCCGACCTCGCCCTCACCCTCGACCCCGTCGAGTATCGCGGGCTCGAGTACCAGACCGGCGTATCGTTCACCGTGTTCGCGAAAAAGGGGCGCGAGGAGCTGGCGCGCGGCGGCCGCTATGCCGCGGGCTATCCCGAGGACGGTACCAGCGAACCCGCGACCGGCTTCACGCTCTACATGAGCGCCGTGCTGGCAGCGTCCGAAAGCCCGCCGGAGCGGCCGCGTCTCTTCGTGACAAGGAACACGCCGTGGCGCGACGCCGCTTCCTTGCAGGAAAGAGGCTATGCCGTGGTGCGCGCGGTCGACGGTGCGAAGGATGTGCGCACCGAGGCCAAGCGCCTGCGCTGCAGCCACGCGCTGATCGACGGCGAGGCAGTGCCCCTCTGACGCGACCGTCACCTATCGCACGGCAACGGCGCGGCAGTTGCGCCGTTAAAACGCCATGGCTCCTTCCGTCGTCCGCAGCTTCATCCTGTTTGGCGTCATGATCGCCGTGGCGATCGGCGTCGTCGCCGTCATCGCCGAGACGATGGAGGAAAGACACCAGGCGATCGTCTCGGACTATTGATCCGCCGCTACTTCGCTGCCGCCGGGAACGCCGGGAGCTTGTCGATGTCGCGCGCATCGTGCTGGATGATGACGGTCGCCTTGGTGGCCGCCGCGATCTTCTTGAAGCGATCGAGCGAGGCCAGCGTCTGGGAGCGATCGGTGTTGAAGGTGGGCACGCCGTTAGTGTCGTAGTTCTCGTGGAAGTGCGCCAGATCTCCGGTGATGAGCACGGCGCCCTTTTCCTTCAGCTTGACCAGCAGACTGTGATGTCCGGGCGTGTGGCCTGGCGTATTGAGCACCATCGCGCTGCCGTCGCCGAACACGTCCTTGTCGCCCGGCAGCGGCTCGACCTTGCCGCCGTCCTTGATCCAGGCGGCGAACGGCGCGGGATTGGCGGCCGGGTTCGGCGTGGGGTTGGTCAGCACGTCCCAGTCGCCCTTGCCGATCAGCAGCATCGCCTTGGGAAAGGAGCCCGCCTGGCCGGTATGGTCGCCGTGATAATGGCTGATGCCCACGAACTTGATCTGGTCGGGCGTGACCTTGAGCTGCGCCAGCTGGTCGATCAGGCTCACCTTAGGCGCGGTGTTCGGCGCGTTCATGGCAAAGCCGGTATCCCACAGCAGATAGTCGTCGCCGTGCTTGACGAGATAGCAGCTGTAGACGAGCTGAACCTTCAGGTCGCCCATGGAATAGGTGTCCGAGAAGCGCTGGTTCACGGCCGTCGGCGGCTGCGGCGTGCCGCAATCGAGGCGCGTCAGCGACATCTCCGGCGCCTGCGCCAGGGCCGGCTGGGCCAAAAGTGCCGCCGCGCAAAGTCCGCTCCAGAACAACGTCCGCTGCATGTCTCTTCCCTCTCAGTTGCCTGGCGATGGTGCCGGCTGCCGGAACGCGAGTCACCAACACGAACGCGTGATAGGGCGTTTTAGTCTGCCGCCCGAACTGCGGCGGCGGCCGGAGTCATCGCCTTCATCGTGCCGCCGTAGCGGTCCTTGAACGCGGTCGTGTCGATCTCCTCGAGGTCGAGCTCGCGGTTCAGGACGCGCTCCTTCCACTTCAGCAGCTCGGGATGCGCGGCCTGGAACTCGGGCATCACTTCCTTGGCGAACAGCTCGAGCGACTCGCAGATATGCTCGTGCGTGTTGCGGCCGGCCTGGTTGAGCAGCACGACCTGGTCGATGTTGGACGACTGGAAGCGCTTGAGCTTCTTGCGGATCGTCTCGGGCGAGCCGATCAGGCCGCCGCGCAGCGCCGCGGCGTGCTGCTCGGGATTGGCTGCCTTCCACTTCTGGTACTCGTCCCACATGTTGACCGTGCCGGCGGGTGGCCGGCGGCGGCCCGACGACTGGCCGTAGAAGCGCAGCGAAAACTGGAAGAACGTGTCGCCCTCGGCGCGGGCGCGGGCTTCCTCGTCGGTCTTGGCGCACATGAAGAACGACACCAGCGCGATGTTCGGGTTGGCGCGGTAGTCGGCGAGCTTCTTCTGCCGCTTCACGAAGGCGTTGTAATAGGCGTGCACCCAGGCGTGCGCGGCATCGGCCGAGACGAACTGGAAGCCCAGCGCGCCCATGCCCCACTCGCCGCACTTGGCCAGCGTGTCGAGCTGCGAGCAGGCGACCCACAGCGGCGGGTGCGGCTTCTGGATCGGCTTGGGCACGACGGTGCGCAGCGGCATGTTGAAATACTTGCCGTGATGCTCGCTGGGGCCGGGCTTGAACATCGGCAGGATCGCCTGGACTGCTTCCTCGAAGATCTCGCGCTTGTTGTCGAAGTCGACGCCGAACGGCTCGAGCTCGGTGATCGAGGCGCTCTCGCCCATGCCGAACTCGCAGCGGCCCCGCGACAGCAGGTCGAGCGTGGCGACCTTCTCCGCGACCCGCGCGGGATGGTTGGTGGTCAGCTGCAGGATGCCGTGGCCCAGCCGGATATTCTTGGTGCGCTGGCTGGCGGCGGCGAGGAACGACTCCGGCGACGGCGAGTGGGAATATTCCTCGAGGAAGTGATGCTCGACCTGCCAGGCGTGGTCATAGCCCAGCCGGTCCGCCAGCTCGATCTGCTCGAGCGCGTTCTGGTAAAGATTGAGCTCGTCGTCTTCCTTCCAGGGCCGCGGCAGCTGCAACTCGTAGAAAATGCCGAACTTCATGACGACCCCTCCGGATGTTCTACGGCTGCAGCAAGATGGGCAGCGCCTGCTGGTAGGCGATCTCCGCCCGCGCCTTGAGCTCGGGCAAGGTGCAGCTTCCGATCGGATGCTGCACCGAGAGGAACGGGTAGTCGGGCAGGCCGAGCACCTTGGCGATGTTGCGGGCCGTCACCTGGAACGGGACGGTGCAGAGAACCACGGCGCGCTTGCCGAGTTGTTCGAAGGTAATTCCATCGTGCAGACTGCACGTTGAGCAGGACCCTCAATCCCCGAGGCCGGTCAGGAGGAAGTCGACCTCCTGCGCGACCTTCACCAGCGTGGTGCCCGGCGCGGGCGCGCTGGCATTGCTCTTGGAGGCGAGCGTGCGAATGGTGCAGCCGTTCCTCTGCACGAAGAGCTGCGCCACCTCGTTCAGCATTTCCTCGGCGTTGAGCTTGCCGTTCTCGAGCACGCCGATGCGCATGCCGTCGATCGTGGCGAGGGCGGGGGCCCGCACGGCCTTGCGCTTGGGCGCGGTCGACATCGGTGAGTAGAGTTGCATGGCGTCAGCTCCTTTTTCTTATTTCGGCGTGCTGCAGGAGAGAGCCGCGGCCGCGGCTCCACGAGGGGATGAAGCACGAATGGCCGCCGGCATCGCCGCCGCCCATGGTGATCAGGATATCGTCGGGCCGCATGCCGCGATGAATGAAGTCTTTCGCGGCGAGCGGCGAGGCGCCCTCGCCGTGCTGCGCGTCGTACTCGCGGTCGCGGAACTTGCCCACGCTCTTCATGCCCTCGACCGAGCGCTTGGCCTGGCTGAAGAGATACTCCTGCGCCTTCTCGCGGCTCCAGCCGGCGGCGGCGATGATGCCCATGTGCTCGGGCGCCAGGATCACCACGCTCTGCCCCAGCGTGATGCAGCCGTAGTTCGCCATCGCATCGGCCACTGACGAGAGGATGTGCTCCGGCGTGTTGCCGCCGTGGTTTTCGACATTGCAGAAGCCGCCGCCCGCGTACGCCGTCACGCTCGACGCCCCCTTGGCATAGCCCTGCGTCTCGACCAGCGCCGGCCACGGATTGCCGCGCATGCGCTCGGCGATGCAGAAGCTGTACTTGCCCGGGTTGCCCTGCGTCGACTTGTCGGAGATACCCGGGATCATCTGGAAGACGTTGCGCAGGATCAAACGCGTCGCCCGGCCTATGGTGGCGTTCGGCCGGTTGCCCGGCCCGAACAGGTTCACGTCGGAGTTCATGCCGATCTCGTCGGCATAGGGCCCGCTCACCACCAGCAGCGGCGCCGAGCCGCCGGTGCTCGCGGTCGAGCCGTGGAAATTGAACTCGGCCTTCTCCATCGCCTCGAAGCCCGCGACCAGCACCGGGAAATATTCCGGCAGGCAGCCCGCCATCACGGCGTTGACGGCGGCGGCATGCAGCGAGAGGTCGAGCCCGGTCGCGGGATGGAGCGCGATCAACGTCTCCGGCGGCCGGTCGTCGGCCGCCAGCATCGCCTTCACCCGCTCGACCACCGGCGGCACGACCGGCAGCCCGTCGGTCCAGCCCTGGTCGTAGCAATAATCGATGGCGGCGAGCAGGTCGTCCGGCACCTCGTGGATGCGGGGCGTGATCTTGGGAGCGGCAGCGGCGGTGGTCATTCCCTACAGCCTTCCTGTGCCGGCTTCCGAGGCCATCTGGTCGAGCTCGCGCTTGGCGCGCACGAAGACGTCCTCGTCGTATTCGGGATCGGTGCCAGCAGCCGCAAGCTTGAGCAGCCGCTGCGCCTCCTTGAGGTCCTTGGGCACGCCCTTGCCGTAACGGTACATCGCCGCGAGGTTCATCTGCGCCGCGGCATCGCCCTGGTCGGCGGCCTTGCGGAACCACGTCACCGCCTCGGCCTCGTTCTCCGGCACGCCCTCGCCCGCCTTGTACATCGAGCCGAGGCCAAGCTGGGCCACGGCCACGTTCTTGGCGGCGGCCATGCGGTAGTACTTGAGCGCGTTGCCGAAGTCGGCGCGGCCGTTGAAGAAGCCGATACGATAGATGCGGCCGACTTGGCCCTGGGCCACTGCATCGCCCTGGTCGGCGGCCTTCATGTACCAGTCGAGCGCCTCGCGGAAATCCGCCGGCACGGTCTTGCCGCGCTCGACCATGCGGCCGACATGCTCCTGCGCCACCGGATTGCCCTCCTCGGCCAGCGGCTTCAGCAGCTTCATCGCCACCTCGTAGTTGCGCTTCCTGTAGGCCGCGACCCCGTCTTCCAGCGGCCCGGCCCACGCCGACACCATCAGACCCCAGATCAGCCCAACGATCAGCGAAATTGCAATGAAAAGCACGCGCAGCATGTGTCGACGTCTCCCTCTTCCCCCGGTCATTATGCCACCCGGAGACCAAGGGAGGAACAGATGCCGACATATGAAAGAGGCCCGGTAAAGATCAACTACACCGAGATGGGCAAGGGCTTCCCGATCCTCGTCATGCCGGGCGGCGGCCTGAACTCGACCATCGCCGGCCTCGACGGTCCCGGCCATCCCTTCAACGCGCAGAAGGAATTCAGCAACCGCTTCCGCTGCATCTGCGCGGACCTGCGCAACGCGCCGCCGGGCAGCTCCTCCGGTCCGCTCGAGCCCGACCGCGCATGGGACGCCTTCACCGACGACCAGGTCGGGCTGATGGATCATCTCGGTATCGATAAATTCATGGTCGTGGGCTACTGCATCGGCCAGCCCTTCATCTGGAACCTGATCAAGCGCGTGGGCGACCGCGTCGTCGCCGCCGTGCTCGCGCAGCCCTCGGGCTTCCGCCCCGAGCTGCCGACGCAGTTCTACGACAACAACATGAAGGGTTGGGGCCCGGAGTTCGTGAAGAAGAACCCGAACTACACGATGAAGGACGTCAGCACCTTCCTCGACAAGATGTACAACACCAACCCCGACTTCGTGTTCACCGTGAGCCGCGACTTCGTGAAGGGCTGCAAGACACCGATCCTCGTCCTGCCCGACGACAGCCCGCCGCATCCCTACAAGGTGGCGATGGAAGTGGCGATGCTCTCGCCCAACGCGCAGGTCAGCCTCTATCCGTGGAAGAAGGAACCGGCGACGGTGCCGCTCGCGGTGCGCCATGTCCGCATGTTCCTGGAGGCGCACGCGCCGAAATAGCCTGCCTCTTCCGGACCCCGACCCCCGTGCTTTTACGACGATGGCGTGCGCCACGAGACGATCCACGAATACGATCCGATGGAGTGGGCGGAGAAGAATGAGCATTGCGAGCCCGACGATTGACGGCGTTGTCCGCGGCAGACTCCACGCGATGCGTTTACGGGCCGTTCGGAGCCGACCTTCCGATGAAGGTCGTGGCCATTGCTATCTGGGTGTGCACACGGCGCGCACGCATGCCCGCAGCCATCGGTGGATGGGATCGGCATCCAGCCTCGGATGCCACACCATCGATACCGTGAAGCCCGACGTCTTCACGGGAAGCAGAAAGCTGAACATTCCCGCCCGTAGAGCCACGGTGTGCAGTTCCGGGATGGTCGCAATCAAATCCGAATCCCTGGCGAGCGCCAAAGCCGTCGTGAAGCCACTGACTGCGCTGGCGATGTGTCGTGAAATGCCCTCCGGCAGGAACGGCAGATCCACCGCGTCTTCATCGACGCCGCTCCGCGAGACGATGACGTGTTGTGCTTCCAGATAGGACCGGGCGGTGATTCGCTTGCCTGCCAGCGGGTGGGAAAGCCGGATCACCCCGATCAGGCGATCGCGAAACAGGGCCTGTGTGCGCAGTTCCGGTCCCATCGACGGCTCGACGACCGCCGTCTCGAGGTCTACCCGGCCTTCTCGCAGGGACGCGCTCTCCTTGTCCGGCTTCTGCAGGAAGTTGAGCCGGATCCCGGGAGCTTCCAGACGGACGCGCGCCAACAGGCTGGAGCCGAAGCTCTCCACGAAACCGTCGGCGGTGCGCAAGGTGAAGGTTCGTGTGACCGTCTTCAGGTCCAGCGCATCCGCAGGCCGCAGTAACGCCTGCCCTTCCTGGACGACCGAGCCCACCCGTCCCCGCAGTTCGGAAGCGTAAGGCGTCGGAACGAGGCCGCGGCCCGCGCGCACCAGCAATGGATCGCCGGTCGCCTCTCTCAATCGCGACAAGGTGCGGCTCATGGCAGACGGGCTGAGCCGCAGCCGCCGCGCGGCGCGGGCGACGCTGCCCTCTTCGAGGAGAACATCCAGAGTAACGAGCAGATTGAGATCGGGACTCGACATCTGCCAAGACTAGCGACATGAGGCGTTGTACGCACGAATAAGATGCAATAGCTGCATCTACCGCCAGCCAATGCCTCACGATAGCGTCAGACCAGCGGCCTGGGTCGACATCCGTCGGCCACTGGAGGAAAGATGGCGAAGAACACACTCGAAGAATCGATAGCTGCGGTCAGCGCCCTCTGGGGACCGTTGACCACCGAGTTGGTCGAAGGCAGCCGACTACATATCGAAGCATTGGCAAAGGCGTCGCGGGAAGAGACGTGGTTGGCGGCGCTGCATCGGGACCAGCCGGCCAGCCGCGAACTCTATCGCGATCCGCGGCATGGCTTCGTCCTGCTGGCGCATGTGGAGAAAACAGGCCTCTACCGGCCGCCTCACGACCATGGCCGGAGCTGGGTCATCTACGCCGTCCAGAGCGGCGAGAGCGAAATGGGAACCTACGGTCGGATCGAAGACCCCGACGGGAAGGTTCGGCTCGTGAAGCGCAATACCACCCTGGTCAAGCCCGGCCAGGTGCAGGCTTACCTGCCGGGCGACATCCACGACACGTTGTGCATCGCCGGACCGGCGCTCCTGTTTCGCTTCACCGAGCGCGACCTCAAGAAGGAAGACCTGGTCGATCATAAGGTCGCCCGTTACGTGCAGCGCGAGCACGTCTGGACGTTGGGGGATAGCTGACCGCGCTGCCAGCCGCGACTCTCGGGGACTGAAACGGTGTCACCGGCCGGCCGCGCTGGAATGGCTGTGGAAGGGATATCCGATCCGCTGAGGTTGCTGGGGGCGCGGCCCAACCGCGGCCCGGGATGGGGGTGC
>CAIMEE010000615.1 GCA_903839865.1 Enhydrobacter aerosaccus
CGCCATTGCCGGCGCCGCGAATCCGGCCGCCTAGAGGATCATCAGTCATGCCCATTCCGGCCACTAAGCACATCTGGTTCAACGGCAAGCTGGTGCCTTGGGAGTCCGCCACGACCCACGTGCTCTCGCACGCGCTGCATTACGGTAGTTCGGTCTTCGAGGGGATCCGCGCCTACGCCACTCCAAACGGCGTGATCATCTTCCGCCTGGCCGACCACACGCGCCGCCTGTTCGACTCGGCCAAGATCTACCGCATCGCGATCCCCTACACGCAGGCGCAGATCAACGATGCGTGCCGCGAGATCATTACCGCCAACGGGCTCACCAACGGCGCCTACATCCGCCCCGTCGTGTTCCGTGGTTACGGCGAGATCGGCGTCGCGCCGAAGATCGACCCGCCGGTTGAGACGGCGATCGCCGCCTGGGAATGGGGCAAGTACCTGGGCAGCGAGAGCGAGGAGCTGGGCGTGGACGTGTGCGTCTCCTCCTGGCAGCGCGTCGCCCCCAACACCCTGCCCGCCCTCGCCAAGGCTGCCGGCAACTACCTCTCCAGCCAGCTCATCAGCTACGAGGCCAAGCGCCTGGGCTTTGCCGAGGGCATTGGCCTTGCGCCGGATGGCAGCGTCAGCGAGGGTGCCGGGGAGAACCTGTTCGTAATCCGTGACAACGTGATCCACACGCCGGGCCTTGCGCACTCCGTGCTCAACGGCATCACCCGCGACACCATCATGAAGCTGGCCCGCGACCTGGGCTATGACGTGCGCGAGTCCACGATCCCGCGCGAGATGCTGTACCTGGCCGATGAGATCTTCATGACCGGTACCGCCGCGGAAGTGACCCCGGTGCGGTCCGTGGATCGCCTGCCCGTCGGGGACGCCAAGCGTGGCCCCATCACCAAGGCCTTGCAGGAGGCCTTCTTTGGCCTGTTCACCGGCAAGACCACCGACAGGTACGGCTGGCTCGAGCCGGTCGTGAGCAAGTGATGGAGCAGTCCATGAGCCATCCAAAGACCCTGGTCCAGAAAGTCTGGGAGCGCCACGAGGTCGTCGCGGAGACGGCCGACACGCCGGCCGTCCTGTACATCGACCTGCACCTGATCCACGAGGTCACTACGCCGCAGGCCTTCAGCGAACTGCGCGAGCGGGGCCTGAGGCTGCGCCGCACCGATCTGACGCTGGCCACGATGGACCACTCGACCCCGACGCGTACCGAGCAGATCTTCGGCAACGCGCCGATCACGATCGAATCGGCGGCCCAGCAGATCCATGCGCTGGAGGTCAACTGCGCCGAGTTTGGGGTCGACCTGCTCGGCCTGAAGAGCGACTTGCGCGGCATCGTGCATGTCATCGGGCCGGAGCTCGGCGCAACCCAGCCGGGCAAGACGATTGTCTGTGGCGACAGCCATACCAGTACGCACGGCGCCTTCGGCGCGCTGGCCTTCGGTATTGGCACGACGGAAGTCGGCCACGTGTTCGCCACGCAGTGCCTGCTGCAGCGCAAGCCCAAGACCATGGCGATCAATGTCAAGGGGCGCCTGCGCCCCGGGGTCACCGCCAAGGACCTGATCCTCGCCATCATCGGCAAGATCGGCGTCTCCGGCGGTACCGGCTACGTGCTGGAG
>CAIMEE010000616.1 GCA_903839865.1 Enhydrobacter aerosaccus
GCAGGGTCACTGGCTGGATGCCGACGATGCCTATGCCCTCTCCGCGCTCGGCCATTACGAACTGCTGCGCGCCGGCTGCACCACGGTGATGGACTTCTATCGCTATCCGTCGTCGTGCGCGCGTGCCGCATCGGAGCTGGGCGTGCGCGCCGTGATCGCCGGCCGCGTCCACGATGCCGAGCCCGGCTCGCTCGCCGACGGCAAGCACAGCTACAGCACCGCCATCGGCCAGGCGAGCCTCAAGGAGAATGCCGAGCTGATCGCGACATGGAACGGCCACGACAACGGCCGCATCCGCTGCGATTGGGCGCCGCATGCGCCGGACACCTGCTCCGACGACCTGCTGCGCGAGGTCAAGAAGCTGGCCGATGCGCATGGCGGCAACGTGCACACGCACCTCTCGCAGCTCCCGGCCGAGATCGAGGCGGTGAAGGCGCGCACCGGCCTCACGCCGCCGCAGCTCATGGACAAGCTCGGCCTGCTCAACGAAAAGCTCATCGCGGCCCACTGCATTCACATGGACCGCGCCGACATCGAACTTTGCGGCAAATCGAAAATGACGGTGGCGCATGCGCCGATCGGCAACGCCAAGGGCGGCCGCATCGCGCCGATCATGGAACTGATGGAGGCGGGCGCCCGCATCGCGCTCTGCACCGACACCTTCTCCGGCGACATGATCGAGGCGATGCGCTGGGCGATCTCTATGCAGCGCATCAACCGCCAGGGCAACGTGCTCGACCCGCGCATCGTGCTCGACTGGGGCACACAGGCCGGCGCCAATGCGCTCGGCCTCGGTGACCAGGTGGGCTCCCTCGAGGTCGGCAAGAAGGCCGACATCGTCCTCCTCGACAACCGCTCGCCGTCGCTGGCGCCGATCATCGACGGCTACGGCGTGCTGGTGCACAGCGCCTCGGGCCATGACATCGACACAGTGATCGTGGACGGGCGTGTCGTGCTGGCAGGCGGCAAGCTCGCCCTGGCCGACGGCGATGCCATCGTCGCCAACGCGCAGGCGGTGGCCGGCAAGCTTTGGCAGCGCGCGGGCCGCGAGACGATCGGCTAGACTGCCGCCATGAAACTTCTGATCGCCAATCCCAATACGTCCGTCGGCGTCACCGACCGCCTCGTCGCTTCCGGCAAGCTCGTCGCCAGCCCTGGCACCGAGCTGCTCCCGATGACCGCACCGCGCGGCGTGCCCTATATCGCCACCCGCGCGGAAGCCGCGATCGGCAGCGCCGTCATGCTGGAGATGCTGGCCGAGAAGCGCGGCACGTTCGATGCCGCCGTTTGCGCCGCCTTCGGAGATCCGGGCCTCGGCGGCGCGCGCGAGCTGTTTGACTTTCCCATCGTCGGCATGGCCGAGGCCGCGATGCTGGTGGCCTGCACGCTGGGCCGCAAGTTCGCCATCGTGAGCTTCGCCAAGGCGCTCGAGCCGTGGTTCGCCGAGATCGTCGACTGGCACGGCATGACGGGGCGCTGCGCCGCCATCCAGATGCTCGACAGCGCCTTCACCAATATCAACGACGTGGCAGACGAGAAGGAGCAGCTTCTGGTCGATCTCGCCAACAGGGTCGTGACCGAGCGCGGAGCCGACGTGGTGATCCTGGCCGGCGCGCCGCTGGCGGGCCTCGCCACCAAGCTGCGCGACCGTGTGCCGGTACCGCTGGTCGACGGAATCCAGGCCGCCGTCGCGATGGCCGAGGGCCTTGTTCGTCTCAATCCGCGAAAGGCCACCGTCGGCACCTACCGTCGCCCGGGGCCCAAGGACTCGACGGGCCTCAGCAAGGCGCTGGCCGATGTGATCGGACACACGGAACGGTGATGGGGATGCGTGACCTCAAGGGGTACGGCCGCACGCCGCCCAATCCGAACTGGCCGGGCGGTGCGCGCTTGGCCGTCTCCTTCGTCATCAACTTCGAGGAGGGCGCGGAGATGTCGCTCTCCTCCGGCGATGCGTTCAACGAGAAGGTCTACGAGGTCACCGACGAGGTGACGGGCGTGGCCGACCGCTGCATGGAATCGCACTTCGAGTACGGCACCAAAGCCGCTTGGTGGCGCATCGCCGACGTGCTCGAGCGCCTGGGCGTTCCAACCACCGTCAGCACCTGCGGCCGCGCCGCCGAACTCTCGCCCTGGCTGATCGAGGACGCAGTGAAGCGCGGCCACGAGATCGCCTGCCACGGCTGGCGCTGGGAGCGGCATGCGCTGCTGGGCGAGGCCGAGGAGCGCGAGAAGATCGCCAAGACCGTGAAGGTACTGACGGAGATCTCGGGCCATCGCCCGGTCGGCTGGCACACACGCTCGACGCCATCGCCCAACACGCGGCGTCTATTGGTCGAAGAAGGCGGCTTCCTCTACGACAGCGACGATTACTCCGACGACCTGCCCTTCTACACCGACGTCTCCGGCAAGAGGCATCTCGTCATCCCGTACAGCTTCGACACCAACGACATGCATTTCCACCAGGGCTTCCATCGCCTGGTGACGGCGCGCGACTTCGTCGAGTACACGTCCGACGCCTTCGATGCGCTCTGGGCCGAAGGCGAGACGCAGCCGAAGATGATGTCGATCGGCCTGCACCTGCGCATGATCGGCCGCCCCGGCCGCATTGCCGCCCTCGACGGCATCGTCAATCACATGCGCCGCAAGGGCGGCGTCTGGTTCGCCACGCGCCGGCAGATCGCCGAGCACTGGCGGTCGCGCTTCTAGCTTTTCTTCGGCCGGATAATCTTGATCGTCGAGGTCGAGTGGGCGATCAGGCGGCCCTTCTCGTCCTTCATGTCGCCTTCGAGGAAGCCGACCGAGCCGCCCCAGCGCAGGACGCGGCCTTCGGTGTAGACGACGCCCGGCCCCATCGCCTCGAAGAAGCTCATCTTGAGTTCGAGCGTCGGCACGGCCACGGCCATCTTGCCTTTGGCGATGGCGGCATGCGCCATGGAGGTGTCGATCATGCCGGTCAGGAATCCGCCCTGGCAGATCTTGCCGTTGGAGTGGCAGAAGGCCGGCACGATCTCGAAGCGGAAGCGGGCAATGCCGCGCTCTGAGTCGATGTCGACCAGGCGCCCGTTCAGCGTCTTGACCGCCTCGGGCGTGCGCGAGGTGAGGATGTGCAGGATATCGGCATCGGTCAGGGACTCGGTGGCGACATGGGCGAAATCGGGATGGGCGGAGGTCATTGCTTCCTTTATAGCGGGCTTTCATGAGCTTCAAAGTCCGCATCGTCTCTGCCGACCGCACCATCGACGTACCGACAGGCGAGACCATCCTCGACGCCGCGCTCGCGGCCGGCATCGGCTACCCGTTCGGCTGCCAGTCGGGCAATTGCGGCGCCTGCAAGTCGCATCTGCTGCAGGGCGACGTGTCGATGGAGGGCTATTCCGAATTCGCCCTGTCCGACGAAGAGAAGGCCAGCGGCGTGATCCTCGCCTGCCGTGCCGTGCCCACGTCCGATGGCGAAGTCGCCTGGCTCCAGGAAGACGATGACCTCGTCATCCATCCCCGCCAGGTGCTCGCGACCAGAGTGCTGTCGCTCGACAACGCGACGCACGACATCAAGCGCGTACGGCTGGAAGTGGCGTCCGGCGAGCCGTTCTTTTTTTCGGCGGGCCAGTTCGCGTCGGTGACGTTCGAGGGCTGCGCCCCGCGCGACTACTCAATGGCCAATGTGCCGGGCGATCCGGTGCTGGAGTTCCATATTCGGCTGGGCCAGGCCGCCACGACCAGCGCCTATGTCTTCGAGAAACTCTCTGTCGGCGATCCCGTGAGTGTCGCGGGCCCGTTCGGCGCGTCGCACCTCCGCGAGGCGCATCGCGGCCCGATCATCGCCGTCGCTGGGGGCTCGGGCATGGCGCCGATGAAGTCGATCGTCGAGCGGGCGCTGGTGCTCGGCATGCCGCAGCACATCTATTTCTATTTCGGCGTCCGTACCGAACGTGACCTCTACCTGCACGATCACTTCGCCGACCTCGCGAAAAAGCACCCGACGCTTCACTTCATACCGGTGCTGAGCGAGGGCGACGGCCTCAATCGCCGTTGCGGCCTGGTGCATGAAGCCGTCGCCGCCGACTGGGACGAGTTCGACGGCTGCAAGGCCTATCTTGCCGGCCCGCCGGTCATGGTCGAGGCGGCCACGAAGCTGTTCGAGCAGCGCGACATGCGACGACAGGATATCCACGCCGACGCCTTTTACACCGCGGCCGAGATGGCCAGCGCCGGCAAGAAGACGGGAGCCCAGCTTTGATCGAACGCAAGACAGGGAAGTTGAAGCGGCCCTTCGGCAATCTGCACTACGAAGTGACGGGCAGCGGCCCCGCCCTCCTTTTCGCCCACGGCCTGGGCGGCAACCAGATGAGTTGGTGGCAGCAGGTCGCGCACTTCGCGCCACACTACACCTGCGTGGCCTTCGCCCATCGCGGCTTCGCGCCGTCCGATCTCATCGCGGGCGGGCCCGATCCGGCAGACTATGCGGGCGACCTCGAAGCCCTGATCGACCAGCTCGGCTTCGCCGACGTGCGGCTGGTCGGCCAATCCATGGGCGGCTGGACGATGCTCGAATACGCCATCGCCCATCCGGCCAAGGTGAAGGCGCTGGTGCTGAGCTCGACGGCGGGCACGATCGACCGGCGCGGCGCCGATCCGTCGGGCGGCAAGGAGTACGACGCGTGGTTCGCCAGGGCCGACGTCGCCAACAAGGACGGCCTCGCCAAGGGCATCCACCCGGCGATGGGCGCCAAGGGCGCGGCGCGCTTACCCGCGCTTCATCTTCTTTATCGCAGCATCGACGAGATGGCGGGCGCGCTGGAAAAGGAGAAGCTGCGGGCAGGCTTGCGACGCACGGCGACGCGACGACTGGCCGATCTGGCTGAGTTTCCCGTGCCGACGCTGTTGATCGCGGGCGCCGACGACACGGTGTTCCCGCCGTTCCTGTCGGCGGCGATCGCGGCCAAGCTTCCGCACGGCGAAGCGGAGATGCTTCCCGACGCGGGACACTCGCCATACTTCGATCACGCCGCTACGTTCAACAAACTGGTGGAGGCGTTCCTCGCCCGCCATCGTTGAGGAGAGATCGGTGTCGAAGGAAAATCCGCGGATCGCCGTGCTAGGCTTCGCCATCGAGTGCAATCGCTTCTCGCCCGTGGCGACAGCGCAGGATTTCGAGGACGACGTCGATATCCGCGGCAACCGCATCATCACCGAAAGCCGTTCCGCCGCCTCGATCACCCTGCCCGACCTGCCCGGCTTCTTCGCCGTGATGGACGCCACCGGTCCGTGGACGCCGGTGCCGATCCGCGTGGCGCAGGCGCAGCCCAACGGTCCGGTGGAAGAGCAGTTCTTCAAAGGCTTCCTGGCCGAGATCGCCGCGGGCCTCAAGTCCGTGCTGCCGCTCGATGGCGTGTTCGTCTCCTGCCATGGTGCCGCGCTGGCCGAGGGCACCGACGACCCTGACGGCGACATGTTCGAGATTGTCCGCACTGTCGTCGGTCCGGACGTGCCCGTGGTCGCGGTGTTCGACCTGCACGCCAACGTCTCGCGCCGCATGACCGACAATCTCTCGGTCTTCGTGGGCTACCTCGAGAATCCGCACAACGACATCCGCGAGCGCGGCGAGGAAGCGGCGCGGCACCTGCGCGAATGCCTTGCCGGCGCGCAGACGGCGGTCACGATGGTGAAGGTGCCGATCGTGTCGCCGCCGATCGCGCTGCTGACCGCGCAAGGCCCCTACGCCGACCTGGTCAACTACGGCCAGACCAAGGTGGGCGGCGACATCGTGAACATCTCCGTAATGGCGGGCTTTGCCTACAGCGACTCACCCAAGAACGGCCTCACCGCCGTGGTGACGGCGCGCAACGGCAAGCGCAACGCAGCCGCGGCCTTGTCTCTCGATATCGCGCAGCGTGCCTGGGCCATGCGCGAGCGCTTCAAGAAGGAGATGATGAAGCTCGACGACGCCGTGCAGTTCGCCGTCACGGTGGGCCGCGATGCCCGTCACAAGCCGATCATCCTGGCCGATGTCGCCGACAATCCTGGCGGCGGCGCGCGCGGCAACACGACCTTCCTGCTGAAGGCGCTGAAGGAAGCGAACGTGCAAGGCGTGGTGTTTGGCGTTTTCAACGACGCCGCCTTGGCAGCGGAAGCACACAAACTCGGCGAAGGCGCGACCTTCACTGCGCACTTCAACACCAAAGAGACGCACGAGTTCTCCAAGCCGTTCAGCTGCGAGGCGAAGGTGCTGAAGCTGACCGACGGCACCTACATCGGCCGACGCGGCGTGATCAAGGGCGTCTCGGCCGACATGGGACCGTCGGCCCTTCTCGATCTCGGCGGCATCCGGCTGGTGGTCATTACGCTCCGTTGCCAGTGCATGGACCCGATGCAGCTCGAAAGCTTCGGCATCGACATCGCCCAGGCGCGCACCGTCGTGGTCAAGAGCCGCGGCCATTTCCGCGGCGGCTTCGACGAGTTCTTCGCGCCCGAGCAGATCTACGAAGTGGACTGCCCCGGGCTCACCTCGCCGGTGATGGCGAACTTCAACTGGTCCAAGCTGCCCCGTCCGGTCTATCCGCTGGACGAGCACACGACCTGGACGCCACCCGCCACCGTCTGATGGAGATAACCATGAAGCGCCGTACGCTCCTTGCCGCCGCGCCACTCCTGCTGGCGGGCCCCGCAGTAGCCCAGGCCAGTGCCAAGACCTTGCGCGTGGTCATGCAATCCGACCTCAAGATCATCGATCCGGTCTGGACCACGGCCTACATCGTGCGAAACCACGGCTTCCTGATCTACGACCAGCTCTTCGCGCTCGACGACAAGCTCAGGCCGCAGCCGCAGATGGTCGACACCTGGAAGATGAGCGACGACAAGCTCACCTGGACGTTCACCCTGCGCGACGGCCTCAAGTGGCATGACGGCGCCGCGGTCACCACCGCCGACGTCATTCCCTCGATCAAGCGCTGGACCGACAAGGACGTGGTCGGTGGCGTGTTCGCCAAGTTCATCAAGGAGATGAAGGCGATCGACGACAAGACTTTCGAGATCGCGCTCAAGGAACCGTTCGGCCTGATGCTGGCGTCGCTCGCGCGCTCGTCGTCCATTCCGCTGCTGATCATGCCCAAGCGCGTGGCCGAGCTGCCGGTCAGCCAGCAGCTTACCGACACGACGGGCTCCGGCCCCTTCATCTTCAAGAAGGAAGAGTGGAAGCCGGGCGAGAAGACGGTCTACGTGCGCAATCCCGATTACGTGCCGCGCAAGGAAGCGCCGTCGGGCCTGGCCGGCGGCAAGGTCGCCAAGCTCGACCGCATCGAGTGGATCTCGATCCCCGACGCGCAGACCGCGATCAGCGCCCTGCAGAAGGGCGAAATCGACATGATCGAGCAGCCCTCGCACGACCTGCTGCCCGAAATCCAGAAGGACAAGAATGTCGAGACCGTCATCCTGGATGAACTGGGCGCAACCTTCATCCTGCGCTTCAACTGGAAGCAGCCGCCCTTCAACGACCTGCGTTTCCGCCGCGCCGCGGAGTACGCCCTCAACCAGCCCGACTTCATGAAGGCCGTGATCGGCGACCCGCGCTACTACAAGCCGTGCAAGGCAATCTTCGGCTGCGGCACGCCGCTGGAAAGTCACGCCGGCTTCGACGGCATCCTCGAGTCCAACTTCGCAGAATCGAAGAAGCTCCTGAAGGAAGCCGGCTACGACGGCACGCCGATCGTGCTGCTGCAATCGACCGATCTCGCCGTGCTGACGAACCTCGCGCCCGTTGCCAAGACGCTGCTCGAACAGGGCGGCTTCAAGGTCGACCTGCAGTCGATGGACTGGCAGACCGTCGTGAGCCGCCGCGCCCGCAAGGACCCGATCGGCAAGGGCGGCTGGAACATCTCGATGACGGCCGCCGCCGTCACCCTGCTGATCGACCCGATCAACAACCACTACTCCGAGGCGAGCGGCGATCGCACCCAGTTCGGCTGGCCGCTCGACGAGGAGATCGAGAAGCTGCGCATGGACTTCGTGCGCGAGACCGATCCCAAGAAGCAGTACACGATCGCCGAGACCGTCCAGAAGCGCATGATGGATCTCGGCGTCACGGTGCCGCTCGGCCAGTACACCCAGCCCCTGGCGCGCCGGCGCAACGTCAGCGGCAACCTCGCCTCGCCCATTACGGTGTTCTGGAACGTCGATAAAAAGTAGCGGCGCGCCTCGCGAAATGCCAACCTCCGCCCAACAACGGACGGTCGTTCAGACCGCCGACTTAGCGAGGGGAAACTCCATGACGAAAGCGTATTTTGCACGCTCGGCCGCAGTACTGGCCGCCTGCCTGTCGTTTGCAGTGACTGTCGACGCCCAGGCCCAGGCCAAGCACTACAAGTTCGCCTACGACCAGCCGGCCACGACCGGCTTCGGCGTCGCCGGCACCATCTTCTCCGACAAGCTGAAGGAACTCAGCAAGGGCATGATGCTGATCGACCAGTATCCGGGCGCCCAGCTCGGCCAGGAGCCGCAGGTCCTGCAGCTCCTGAAGGCGGGCGACATCGAGTTCTGCATCACCTCGTCGGCGAATTCCTCGACGCTCTCGCCGCAGGCCGGCGTGATGTCGCTGCACTTCCTGTTCCGCTCGGAAGATCATCTCAAGAAGGCAATGGCCAATCCCGAAGTCGCCAAGGCGGCGCGCACCATGATCGAGGAGACCGTGCAGGGCGCGCACGTGATCGGCCTGGCCACGCTCGGCCTGCGCAACATGTACAGCAAGAAAGAGATCAAGAAGATCGACGATATCAAGGGCCTCAAGGTCCGCGTCCAGGCGACGGCGACCGAGGACACGATGTTCCCCGCCTACGGCGCGCAGACCGTGCACATGCCGTTCGGCAGCGTCTACACCTCGCTGCAGACCGGCGTCGTGGACGCGGCCGAGAACGGCGTGAACGTCTATCTCGTCAACAAGCACTACGAGGTGGCGCCCGTCATGTCGATGACCCAGCACGAGGCCAACAACAGCTTCGTTTGGGTGAGCGACAAGCTCTGGCAGACCCTGTCGGCCGAGCAGAAGGGCTGGGTCCAGGCCGCCGCCGACGAGGTGAACAAGCTGCAGCCAGCCAAGGCGCTCGATCTCGAGACGCAGTCGGCCACCAAGCTCAAGGCGCTCGGCGTCAAGATCGTCGACGTCGACAAGTCGGGCTTCCTCAAGGTCGCGCAGCCGATGCTCGAGAAGATGGCCAAGGACCTCGGTCCCCATGCCGCCAAGATCCAGCAGCTGATCTCCGCGATCCAGTAATGCAGGACGAGCGCTCGCTGGTTCTCAACCGGCAACGGAACCTGAAGTGGCGGGCGCTCGATCCTCTTGAGTCCGTACTGATGATCCTGTGCGGATTCACGCTGGCGGGCTTCTGCACGTCGGTGGTCTGCGACATCGTCACCCGCACCATCGGCGCACCGTGGCTGTGGCTGCAGGAGGTCACCTCGACCTTCTTCATCTACGGCATCTTCATCGGTGCGGCGGTGGCGACGCGGCGCAACGATCATCTCTTCCTGGCGGCGATCGGCGATTCGATGACCGGCCGGCCGCGGCTGGCTATCGAGACGGCAATCCGCCTGGTGGTGATCGCCGTCGGCCTTTTCCTCGCATGGTTCGGCTACATCAACTTCCTGCGCGGCTTCTCGAGCTTCCGCATGCCGTCGATGACGCCGATCGCCTCGCTCTACGCCGCGATCCCGGTCAGCGGCGCGCTGATCGCCCTCTTCGCCTTCGAGCAACTGGTCAATGGCTGGAGAAACGGCTTCGAGAAATCGGCCGCCGACTCCGCGCAGGATGCGGCGAACTACCTATGAACAACGCGACCATCCTGCTGATCATGACGTCGCTGTTCCTGTGCTTCGGGTACCTCGGCGTGCCGGTGGCCTTCTCCCTCACGGCAGGCGTGATCATCGGCGCCGCCTTCACCGACGTCACCTTCGCCGCGATCGTCCAGAAGATGTTCGACGGCGTCGACTCCGAGGCGCTGCTCGCCATCCCCTTCTTCCTGTTGGTCGGCGAGCTGATGAGCTCGGCCAATGTGGTGCAGCGGGTCATCAACCTGTCCCTCACCCTCGTCGGCCATCTCAAGGGCGGCCTCAGCCAGGTCGTGGCCGTATTCTCCATGTTCTTCTCGGAGATGTCGGGCTCGACCACCGCCGACGCCGCCGTGATGAGCCGGACGCTGGGCGTCTCGATGCGCAAGGAGGGCTACGATCCGCCCTTCATCGCGGCCATCATCGCCTCGGCCTCGACCATCGCGGCCCTCGTGCCGCCCTCGATCACCGCCGTGGTCTATGGTGCCGTCGGCAACGTCTCGATCGCGGGCCTGTTCATGGCGGGCTTCCTGCCGGGCTTCATGATCGGCATCGGCCTTATGATCTACTGCTACTTCTTCGGGCCGATCGGCATCCGCCGGCCGCGCGCGACATTCGGCCAGATCGGCCTCGCCGCCAAGGAATCGGCGCTGCCGCTGATGATCCCGGTAATCCTACTGGGCGGCATTCTGACCGGATGGTTTACCCCCACCGAGGCGGGCGTCGTGGCCGTGTGCTGGATCCTGTTCGTGGTCGTGCCGCTGCTCAATCCGAGGCACATCCGCAAGCTGCCGCATGACTTCTGCACCGCCGGACTGATCTACTCGCTGCCGCTGATCACCATCGCCGCCGCCACCGCGTTCGGCTGGATGCTGGCCTATCTGCGCGGCGCCATCGTGATCTCGGACTGGATCACCTCGATGGCCGGCAACGACCCGCACCTGATCATGCTGTTGCTGGTTCTGCTGTTCACCATCGTGGGCGACTTCATCGAACCGGTGCCCACGATCATCATCTTCATGCCGCTGGTGAACTCGCTGACCGAAGCCGGCAGCATCAACCCGGTGCACATGGGCGTCGTGCTGATCGTGACGCTGGCCTTCGGCCTGATCACGCCACCGTACGGCCTCGTGCTGCTTATGACGTCCAAATTCGTCGGCGTGCCGTTCTCCAAGGCGTTGAAGGCCGCGCTGCCGATCTATGTCGTGTTCTTGACCACGATCGTCTTCACGATCTTCGTGCCGAGCGCGGTGCTGTGGCTGCCGAAGCAGGTGATGCCGCAGGCCGTCGGCTGCTTCCAGAACCCGAGTGGCCAGGGCTACATCTGCCCGCCCTAGCTGCCCGTCGGGGTTACTTGTCGGGCAGCGGGATGAATTCGTTGTCGCCCGGGACCTTGGCGAAGCGGCCTTCCTTCCAGTCGGCCTTGGCCTGCTCGATGCGCTCCTTCGACGAGGACACGAAGTTCCACCAGATGTGACGCGGACCGTCGAGCGGTGCGCCTCCCAGCAGCATCAACTTGGCCCCTGCCGCGCCGGCCAGCACGTCGACCGAAAGCCCCGCAGTGAGCACTGCGAGATCGCCGACGCCCAGCTGGCGATCGCCGATCATGACGGTGCCTTCGGAGACATAGACGCCGCGCTCGGCATGCTCGGGCGAGACCGAGACCTTGGTGGCGGCCGGCATCTCCACGCCGACATAGAAGATCGGCGAGAAGTGGGTCGTGGGTGCCGTGCGGCCGGCGTAGGTGCCGACGATCAGCCGCAACGAGGCGCCGCCTTCGCCCCAGGCCGGCAGCTTCGCCGCTTCGACATGTTCGAAAGCCGGCGCCGTCTCTTCATGCGCCCTGGGCAGCGCCACCCAGGTCTGGACGCCGTGCATGGTGAAGCCGGTGCGCTTCATCTCGGGCTCGGTGCGCTCGGAGTGCGCGATGCCGCTGCCCGCCGTCATCCAGTTCACGTCACCCGGACGGATCGCCTGGGCGTACCCCAGGCTGTCGCGATGGAAGATTCCGCCGTCGAACAGGTAGGTCACCGTGGCGAGGCCGATATGCGGATGGGGCCGCACCTCCATGCCGTCGCCGCCTGGCGGAATCACCATGGGCCCAAAATGGTCGAGGAAAACAAACGGTCCGACCATGCGGCGCTTCACGCTGGGCAGTACGCGACGTACCGCGAAACCCGGTCCCAGGTCGTGGGCGCGGCCCTGGATCAGCAACTCTATTGGATCGGCCATGGCGGGAACCTCTCACATTGTTCTTCGCAGCGCAGCAAACGCGACACTCTGCCTAGCTCCTTTTCCACAGCTGGCGACCGGAGCGGCCCGATATTTCATTGTATTACAATAGGTTAAGGTCGATTGACCGACTGTGGCATTTTTGCAACTTTTTGATGGACTCATGGAACCTCGGTGGGCAGTATCGATCGCGAGGCAGAAATAACGGGGTTCACCAAGGGGAGTTGGTGAAAACACCGATGCCTCGAGCGTCTGAGTATCCGTGAAATGGAGCGGGAGAGGCTGAATGGTGGGCACGACGACGCGCGAGGGGCGCGCCGAGCGGGGGCGGTTTTTTAACGTCGTTGCAACGGTAGTTCTGGCTCTTTCGACGGTGCAGTTTGCGGCGATTGCGGACGCGACCGCACAGGTGACCAAGGTCCCGGCCAAGAAAATTTCCAAAGTAGTTCCCAAGGCCGCCGCCAAGGAGGCCCCGGCCGACACCCAGGAAGCCGATCAGCTTAACGCCAAGTGGCTCGCCGAGCACAATGCCGCCGAGGCCGCTGCCGTTCCGACCGCCGCGACCACTTCGGCTCCTGCTGCTTCCATAGCTCCGGCCGCTCCCGTTGCGGGCGAAGAGGACAAGTATCTGCCGGGCGTGAGCCCCAATCTCCCCGTCGCCAGCGGCCTGCACGCCGTGATCCCGGGATCGGTCTCGTTGGTCAAAGCCACCAGCACTGCCGCCTTCAGCAGCATTCCAGGCGGCTCGAGCCTCGCCAGCTACAAGGAAATCGCCCTGGCTTTCTCGGGCTTCGGACCGGCCGGCCCCAAGGTCGAGATGATCAAGGGCCAGACCACCGACGGCACGACGCGTCTGCTGTTCGCTTCGATCGGTGACGGCAAGACCAAGCAGTCTTACTGGTGGTACGCGCCCAGCGATCAGCCCGAGGGCTGGTACGATGACAAGGGCGTCCGCCTGGGCGGCACGGTCCTCGCTGAGCCCAAGCCCGACTCGCGCATCTCCTCGCCGTTCGGCAACCGCCGCTATTACGGCCGCGCCACGAGCACCGCGTTCCACAACGGCATCGACTTTGAAGGCAAGGTGGGCGAGCCGATCCATGCCGCCGCCGACGGCGTCGTGAACCACGCCAACTGGTATTACAACTACGGCCGCACGGTGAAGATCTCGCACGCCGACCATTTCGAGACGCTGTACGCCCACATGTCGCGTATTGCGCCGGGCATGACGCCGGGGACCATTGTCCGCAAGGGCGACATCATCGGCTACGTCGGCTCATCCGGCCGCTCGACCGGTCCGCATCTGCACTTCTCCACTATCGTGAACGGCCAGTTCGTCGATCCCGCGCAGTACATGTCCGCGGACGGCAACGGCCAGCTCGATGCCCAGTCGCTGGTCTCGTTCCGGCAGTGGCAGCAGGATATCCGCACCGCCATCTCCCAGGCGAAGAAGCCCGCGAGCTCTTACACGCCGCCGACCGGCCTGCAGGGCGGCGCCGAGCAGCAGGCTCCGGCGTCATGGAGCACCAACCCGTTCGGCCCGAAGAGCGCCACGTCGGGTATCGGCAAACTCTAAACGCCGCTGGTCGGCCGCTCGGAGCCACGTCTTGAAGTTTGGAAAATTCATCGCCGGCGGAGCCATGCTTGTCGCGCTGACAGCGGTGTCGGGCGCCGCCCAGGCCGGCAAGGATCTCGACGCCATCAAGGCGCGGGGCTCGCTGATCTGCGGTATTGCCGCCAATGGACTCGCGGGCTTCATGGTCGTCGACAGCCAGGGCAAGTGGACCGGCCTCGACGTCGATGTCTGCCGCGCCGTCTCCGCCGCCATCTTCGGTGACGCGGAGAAGGTGAAATACCTGCCGGTGAGCGGCCAGCAGCGATTTACCGCGCTGCAGTCGGGCGAAGTCGACATGCTGTCGAACAACACCACGGCGACGCTGAGCCGCGACACGTCGCTCGGTCTCGACTTCACTGCCGTCACCTACTACGACGGCCAGGGCTTCATGGTGAACAAGAAGCTCGGCGTGAAAAGCGCCAAGGAGATCAACGGAGCCAGCGTCTGCGTGCCTTCCGGCAGCACGACCGAACTCAACCTCGCCGACTTCGCCCGCGCCAACAAGCTCACGCTCAAGCCCGTCGTGATCGAGGACATGGACCAGATCCGTCAGGCCTTCTTCGCCGGACGCTGCGATGTCTATACGGGCGACAGCTCGCGTCTCTATTCGACCCGCGCCGCGAACGTGCCGCCGCCTGCCAAGCCCGAGGATTTCATCATCCTGCCGGAGATCATCTCCAAGGAGCCGCTGGCGCCAGCCGTACGCCATGGCGACAACCAGTTCGCCGACATCGTGCGCTGGTCGCAATACGCGATGATCGAGGCCGAGGAATACGACATCACGGCCAAGAACGTGGACGAAATGCTCAAGAGCGAGAACCCCTCGATCAAACGCATCCTCGGCGTCACGCCCGGCATGGGCACGGCTTTGGGCGTCGACGAGAAGTGGGCCTACAACATCGTGAAGCAGGTCGGTAACTACGGCGAGAGTTTCGAGCGCAACGTGGGCATGGGCAGCCCACTCAAGATCGAGCGTGGCCTGAACGCGCTGTGGAGCAAGGGCGGCCTGCAGTACGCACCGCCGATCCGCTAAGGGAGCAACGGCACCTAGGCGCGGCCTGTGTGGGGCGGGTTTCCGCACCCAGATGCCGCCGAATCGAGGAATGACGGGCCATATTTGGCCTGTTGCTTGCAAGCCCGGGCGAGGTGACACTCCGGGAAAGTTTACACAAAGGGAGGCAATATCATGCGTAAGTACTCATTGGCCGGAGCCATCGGAGTGGCGGCGGCACTGGTCTCGGGCCAGGCTATGGCTGGCAAGGACCTGGACACCATCAAGGCGCGCGGCTCCTTGATCTGCGGCGTCGGCACCGGCACGGCGGGCTTCATGCTGGCCGACAGCCAGGGCAAGTGGACCGGCCTCGACGTCGATGTTTGCCGCGCGGTTGCGGCGGCGATCTTCGGCGATGCCGAGAAGGTGAAGTACGTTCCCCTCACCTCGCAGCAGCGCTTCACGGCGGTCCAGTCGGGCGAAGTCGACATCCTTTCGAACAACACCACGGCGACACTGAGCCGCGACACGTCGCTCGGCCTCGATTTCACCGCCGTCACCTACTACGACGGCCAGGGCTTCCTGGTGAACAAGAAGCTCGGCGTGAAAAGCGCCAAGGAGCTGAACGGCGCCACCGTCTGCGTGGCCCCGGGCACGACCACCGAGCTCAACCTCGCCGATTACTTCCGCGCCAACAAGATGACGTTCAAGCCGGTCGTCATCGAGAAGGTCGAGGAAGTGCGCGCGGCGTTCTTCTCCGGCCGCTGCGACGTCTACACCAACGACTCCTCCAGCCTCTACTCCACGCGCGCCGCGAACGTGCCGCCGCCCGCGAAGCCCGAGGACTTCATCATCCTGCCGGAGATCATCTCCAAGGAGCCGCTGGCGCCTGCCGTACGCCATGGCGACAACCAGTTCGCCGACATCGTGCGCTGGTCGCAGTACGCGATGGTCGAGGCCGAGGAGTACGACATCACCTCCAAGAACGTGGACGAGATGCTGAAGAGCGAGAACCCCTCGATCAAACGCATCCTCGGCGTCACGCCCGGCATGGGCAAGGCGCTCGGCGTCGACGAGAAGTGGGTCTACAACATCATCAAGCAGGTCGGTAACTACGGCGAGAGCTTCGAGCGCAACATCGGCAAGGACACGCCGCTCAAGATCGAGCGTGGCCTGAACGCGTTGTGGAGCAAGGGCGGCCTGCAGTACGCGCAGCCGGTCCGCTAAGAAGTCTCTGGTTGCAGGTGCGGGATTGGGGGTCCCGCACCTGCTCCCGGAAAAAGCAACGAGAGAGCGAAGCCGCGGATCAACCACGGCATGAGGCACAGGCAGGGGGACTAACGTATGGCAGTCGAGGCACTCGGCTCCGCGTCACGCACCACGAAAGTGGCGCCCTGGAACGACCCGACCATCCGTGGCTGGGTTTTCCAGATCGTCGTCGTTGGACTGGTCGGCGCGCTGGCCTACTTCCTGGTCTCCAACACGGTCGAGAACCTCGCCCGCCAGAAGATCGCATCCGGCTTCCATTATCTCGACCGCGAAGCCGGCTTCGAGATCGGCGACACGATGATCGCCTACTCGCCCGCCAGCACCTACGCCCGCGCTATGTTCGTGGGCCTGCTCAACACCCTGCGGGTTGCCGTCGCCGGTATCGTCCTGGCAACCATCCTCGGCACCCTGCTGGGCGTTGGCCGTCTGTCACCGAACTGGCTGCTTTCCAAGATCTGTGAATACTACGTCGAAATTTTCCGGAATGTGCCGCTGCTGCTCTGGCTGTTCCTGATCTACAAGATGATCAGCGAATCGCTGCCGGGCCCGCGCCAGGCGGTCAATGTCCTGAACTCGTTCTTTCTCAGCAATCGCGGTCTGTATTTCCCGATTCCGCTGGCCAATCCGATCCATCAATGGATGGGCGTCGGCCTCCTTGTCGGCATCGCAGCGGCCTTCTTCACGGCGCGCTGGGCCAAGCGCCGACAGGAAGCGACCGGTCAGCCGTTCCCCACCTTCTACGCTGGCATCGCGCTCGTGCTCGGCGCTCCCATCATCGTCTGGCTCGTCGGCGGCGCGCCGGTCGCCACAAGCTGGCCCGAGCTCAAGGGCTTCAACTTCGTGGGCGGCATGGTCATCCAGCCGGAGTTCACCGCACTGCTCGTCGGCCTCGTGCTCTACACCTCGGCGTTCGTAGCCGAGATCGTGCGTTCTGGCATCCTGGCGCTGAACAAGGGCCAGACCGAGGCCGCCTCGGCGATCGGCCTGTCGCGCGGACAGGTCATGCGTCTGGTGCTTCTGCCACAGGCGATGCGCATCATCGTGCCGCCGATGACCAGCCAGTATCTCAACATCACCAAGAACAGTTCGCTGGCGATCGCGATCGGCTATCCCGATCTGGTGGCGTCGGTGAACGTCACCATCAACCAGACCGGTCAGGCGATCGAGAATGTGCTGATCATCATGGCCGCGTACCTGACGGTCAGCCTGTCGATCTCGGCCTTCATGAACTACTACAACAAGCGCATCGCGCTCACGGAGCGCTGACCATGACCGACGTGCTCCCAACCGGCGAGCGCCGGCAACTCGCCCCTCCCGTCATCGACACGGGCGCCATTGGCTGGATGCGCAAGAACCTGTTCTCGAGCTGGGCCAACGGCATCACCACGGTCGTGCTGCTTGTGGCGATCGGCTGGCTGCTGAGCTGGTTCCTGGAGTGGGCGCTCTTCACCGCGACCTTCACGGCGCCGAACGGCCAGGCCTGCCGCGGCCACGGCGCCTGCTGGGCGCTGATCCACGAGAAATACCGCTACATCTTCTTCGGCTCTTTCCCCTACGCCCAGCATTGGCGGCCGCTTCTGGCGGTCGTCACCATGCTGGCCATGCTGGTCTCGAGCGCCGACCGGCGGATGTGGAATTCGCGCCTGATCTGGATCTGGGCGATCGGCTCGTTCATCACTTTCCTGCTGATGTTCGGCGTCCTCTCCTTCCCGATCGGCCTGTTCCTCACGATCGCGGCGGTCGTGGGCGGTATCGGCATGTTGGTCCGCGGCGCCATTGCCGAACCCGTCGAACTCAACGCCTGGCGCGCCCTCGCGGCCATCGGCGTCATCGGGCTGCTCCTCCGCATCGCGGGCGTCATGCCCGCCTGGTCCCTCACCATCGCGGCATTCGACTATGTCGAGACCGGCATGTGGGGCGGACTGCCGGTGACGATTATCCTGGCAACCTACGGCCTGGTGTTCGCCTTCCCGTACGGCGTGCTGCTGGCGCTGGGACGGCGCTCGAAGCTGCCGCTGATCAAGGGACTGTGCGTGGGCTTCATCGAGCTGATCCGCGGCGTGCCGCTGATCAGTCTCCTGATCATGGCCTCGGTCATGCTGCCGCTGTTCCTGCCGCAGGGCACGTCCATCGACAAGTTCCTGCGCGCGCTGGTCGCCGTCATCCTGTTCGCCGGCGCCTACATCGCCGAGATCATCCGAGGCGGCCTGCAGTCGCTGCCCAAGGGCCAGTTCGAGGCGGCGGACGCCATGGCGCTCAGCTATCCGCAGAAGACCATCCTGATCATCCTGCCGCAGGCGCTGCGGGTGGTGATCCCGCCGCTGATCAACACCTTCATCGGCTTCTTCAAGGACACGTCCCTGGTGCTGATCATCGGCATCTTCGACTTCCTCAACACCGCCAACCAGGCGCTGGTCGACCCAAACTGGGCGGGCTTCCCGGCCGAAGTCTACCTGTTCGCCGCCTTCGTCTATTTCATCTTCTGCTTCTCGATGTCTCGGTATTCCAAGTACCTCGAGGTCGAACTCAACAAGGGGACACGCCGCTAATGGCCACCAATTCCGTTATCGAGCTGAAGGGCGTCAACAAGTGGTACGGACAGTTCCACGTGCTTTCCGACATCAATCTGAGCGTCAAGGAAGGCGAGAAGATCGTCGTCTGCGGCCCGTCGGGTTCCGGCAAGTCGACGCTGATCCGTTGCATCAATCGCCTCGAGGAGCACCAGCAGGGCGACATCGTCGTGCACGGCGTCACCCTGTCCAATGACGTCAAGAACATCGAGGCCATCCGCCGCGAAGTCGGCATGGTGTTCCAGTCCTTCAATCTCTTCCCGCACCTCACCATCCTCGACAACCTCACCCTGGCGCCGATCTGGGTGAAGAAGATGCCGAAGAAGGAGGCCGAAGAGATCGCGATGGGCCTGCTGAAGCGCGTGCGTATTCCCGAGCAGGCCAACAAGTATCCCGGCCAGCTCTCGGGCGGCCAGCAGCAGCGCGTGGCGATCGCCCGTGCGCTCTGCATGCGCCCCAAGATCATGCTGTTCGACGAGCCGACCTCCGCGCTCGATCCCGAGATGGTGAAGGAAGTGCTCGACGTCATGGTCGAGCTCGCCAAGGAAGGCATGACCATGATCTGCGTCACCCACGAAATGGGCTTCGCCCGGGCCGTGGCCGATCGCGTGATCTTCATGGATCGTGGCGAGATCGTCGAGCAGAACGAGCCGGAGGCGTTCTTCGCCAATCCGCAGAACGAGCGCACCAAGACCTTCCTCGGCCAGATCCTGCATCACGGCTGAGCCTCTTGTGAGATAGACTGGGACGATGAAGCTCCTGGTCACGGGCGGCGCCGGTTTCATCGGCTCCGCCGTCATTCGCCATGTCATCCGTACGACCGATTGGCAGGTCGCGAACGTCGACAAGCTGACGTACGCGGGCAATCTCGAGTCTCTTGCCGATGCCGGTGCCAGCAATCGTCATCGGCACTACAAGACCGACATCTGCGACCGGCCGGCGATCGACGCCGTGCTCGCCGATGTACGGCCCGAGGCCCTCCTGCATCTCGCGGCCGACAGCCACGTCGACCGTTCGATCACCGGTGCGGCGCCCTTCATCGAGACCA
>CAIMEE010000617.1 GCA_903839865.1 Enhydrobacter aerosaccus
CCTCCATCACCTCGTTCCATTTGTCGGAGCCGGGCTTGGCGCCCTGCTTGAACATCTGGCCGGAGACCGAGAAGCGGAAGTATTCGTCGTTGTAGTCGTAGTCGAGCGGGAAGTGCTGGACCACGCGGTCCTCGAACAGCGCCTCGGGCAGGCCGTAGTAGTGCTCCGCGCTCGACAGGCCCCACTTCGCGGTCGTGAGGGCGTTCATGCGCGTGACCGCCATCTGCGCGTGATGGCAGCCGGACCTGAGACCGAGCTTGCCGCATTCGTCGAGCGCCGCCTCCATGATGGCGGGCGGCGCACCAAAGAACTTCACGCCGTCGGCGCCGCGCTCCTTGAGCTTGCGCAGCCAGGCGCGGCCTTCGTCCGGCGAATGGATCACCTTCAGCATGTCGTTGACGGCCGGGAAGTAGGCATAGGCTAGCAGGCGCGGCGCGGCGATCGTGTTTTCGGCCGAGCGCTTCTTCTGGTCGAGCATCCAGCCCAGCCCGTTCATCGAGCCCATCTCGCGCACCGTCGTGACACCGTGCGCCAGCCAGAGCTTGTAGACGTAATCGACCGGCGGCACCCAGCCGTTGGCCGAGTGATAGGAGACGCCCGCATGGGCATGGCAGTCGATGAAGCCCGGCGTCACCCATTTGCCCTTGCAGTCGATCTCGTGATCGCCCGTCGGCACGCGGTTGGCCGAAGTGGCGAGATTGCCCACGGCCTTCTTCATCAGGGTGATGCGGTTGTTCTCGATCACGATGTCGGTCGGACCGATCGGCGGCGCGCCCGTGCCGTCGATCACCGTCGCGCCGCGCAGCACCAGGCGCTTGAAGGGACCGATGCCGCGATCGCGCATTGTCGCCGGCACGATGACGGGCTGACCGGCCTTGGAGCGCGTGCCCGCAAGTTCGTCACCGGGAAGCATGTCGGTCATGGAAGTACTCCTACTTGAAGTCGCCTACTTGAAATCACTGGGCCGCAACTCGATCGGCGCGCCATGCGGCGTGCGGTCGGCGGCGTGGTCCCAGGCATTCTGATAGCGCGTCAGGGTCTCCGGACTCGCAACGCCCTTCTCGGAGACGAGGCGCTCAAGCGCGTTCAGCCAGTGCCGGTAATAAGTCTCGCCGGTGTCGGGATCGCCCTCAGCCTGCGCCCGCTTGATTTCAGCGGACAGGGTCGCGGCCCATTCGGGCCAGGTGAAGAGGCCCCGCTCGTGCAGTGCCAAAGCCATGGCGAACGCCTGCGCTTCCCACGGCTCGCGGAAGACTGGCTCGCCGCATTCCTGAGGCACGCTTGCGACTTGCTCGAGAACGCGCCGCGCCGCGCCGGATTCGATCTTGGTCACGCGGCCCTCAGGTACGGTCGAGATAGGGTTCGAAGGCGTCGACCGACACCTTGACCGTCGGATCGGCGTCGGCACCCCACAGCTCGGCTGCAGAGAACACCACCGTGTAGAGCCATTGCGGGTTCTCGCCTTGGCCATGCGCGAACGAGTCGGGAAACACATGGCTGCCGTTGATGCGCTCGATCGTGCCGACATGGCCGCGGACGTAGCGCGGCAGGCGCGTGTGCGTCGGCGGATTGATGTTCTTCATCCGCACCTTGTCACCGACCTTGAATGCCGGCGGGTTGGCGACGTCGCGCTGGAAGCTGCCGCGCGTCGTCACGCGCTCGACGTCCTTCATGCCGAAGCTGCCGCGCGGCAGGGGCGCACTCTTGTGCAACGAATGGCCGGCGGCGAACTCGTCCGCGCTCACGAGCTTGCGGTCGAGCAACGTGCTCTTCAAGCCCAGGAACCACTTCTTGTAGTAGGAAGAAGAGAGATAGACCGCGGGCGGAATCGACTCGCGCGAGAAGCGCTGCATGTCGATGTTGAGGCCGCCGTTGGCGCCCATCGCCCGCACCATGGCCATCACACGGCCTTCCCAGGGATGATGGAACGTGGGCTCGTTCGGCTCGACCTCGACTTTGCCGAAGCCGTCCATGCCGCCCATGTCGTGCACGCCGTTCACGACAGCACCTTGGGCAGGCCGGTGCCGATCATGCTGTCGCGCGTCACGATCGCGGCGAGCTGTTCCTCGCTCCAGCCTTCGGTGCCGGCAGGCCGCATCGGCAGAACCAGGAAGCGCGTCTCGGCGGTCGAGTCCCAGACGCGGACTTCGGTTTCCTTGGGCAGCGTCACGCCAAAATCCGCGAGGACGCCGCGCGGATCCTTCACGGCACGCGAGCGATAGGGCGCGGCCTTGTACCAGACCGGCGGCAGGCCCAGCATTTCCCACGGGTAGCAGGAGCAGAGCGTGCAGACGACCATGTTGTGCCGCTGCGGCGTGTTTTCGACCGCGATCAGGTGATCGCCGACGCGGCCCAGCGTGCCGATCGCCTTGGACGCATCGTCGAGCAGCGCCTTCTTGAAGGCTGGATCGGCCCAGGCCTTGGCCACCACGCGCGCGCCGTTGCGCGGGCCGATCTTGGTCTCGTAGGTCTCGACGATGGCGTCGAGCGCCGCCGGATCGACGTAGCCCTTTTCTGTCAGGATCGTCTCGAGCGCGCGCACCCTGAGCTGCATCTCGGACAGTTCCGAGCCGTAATCGTGGTCATGGTCGTGATCATGTTCGTGGGTTGCCACGTGAAAACCTCCAGCCGAATTCGTCACTCGATCTTACGTCAACCTCGGTTGCCGCGCTTCAGGATTTCCTCGGTATGCTCGCCCAGCAGCGGCTCGCGATAGAGCGGGCTCGACGGCTCGTCCTTGAAGCGCACGGCCGGGCCGAAATGCTTGCGGCCCATGTCGTCCGTCACCATGAAGCCGCGCTTCACGAGGTTC
>CAIMEE010000618.1 GCA_903839865.1 Enhydrobacter aerosaccus
AGGCTACAGCGTCAAGGGCGAGGTCCTGGGCTGCGACGTGGTGGCCGTGCGGGGCAAGGAGCTGCCGGTGATCGTCGAGCTGAAGCAGACCTTCGGAATCGGCCTGGTTCTGCAGGGCGTCAATCGCCTGGCGGTTTCCGATACGATCTACCTCGCCGTGGGGACCTGGCCCAAGAAGATGCGCGACGTGACGAAGCTGTGCCGGCGGCTGGGATTCGGCCTGTTGGTCGTGGCGGGCGAGCGGGTCGACGTCTTGCTCGATCCCGGTCCGTACAAGCCCCCCAAGAACAAGCGCCGCATCGGCCGCCTGCTGGGCGAACACGCGCGCCGGGTCGGCGATCCGAATCTTGGCGGCTCGTCGACCAAAGTGCCGCTGATGACGGCCTATCGCCAGCAGGCCTTGCGATGCGCCAGTCTTCTTGCGACCAATGGACCGATGAAGGTCGCGATGCTGAAGGAGAAGGCGGATGCGCCCAAGGCAGCGTCGATCCTGAGTGCCGATCATTATGGCTGGTTCGAAAGGGTCGAGCGCGGCATCTACGGTTTGACACCCAAGGGGCGCGAGGGCCTGGCGCTGCACGGCTGGAAGGACGCGACGTGAGTACAAGATCGCTGAAGACGTTGGCGAAGCGCGGATGGCATCGCTCGTTCCGCCTGCTGCAGCGTGCCGGCATCAACCTGTTGCCCGAGCACTTCTATTCTGCCGTGCCCAACGTCGCCGATCTCGAGCGGCGCAACGACTGGCGCAAGCAGCGCAGTATGCACGGCATCCTGCAGCGGGACATCGACGCGCAGCTGGCGTTGCTCGGAACCTGGCTGACGCCGCACGCCGATATCCTGCGCAGCAGGTCGGTGCATCGCGAGGCGTTCGTGGGCGGTGGCGCCGATGGCGGTTACGGCGAGATCGAGGCAGAGGTGCTGTTCGGCTTCGTGGCCACGAACAAGCCGCGGCGCATCACGCAAATTGGCTGTGGCGTCAGCACCGCAATCTGCCTCAGTGCGGCGGAGAGGGCCGGCTACAAGCCCGACATCGTCTGCTTCGAACCCTATCCGAGTGCGTACCTTCAGGATGCGGCGAGAAAGGGCTCGATCCGGCTGGTTGCCCAGTTCGCGCAGACGGTCGACTACGATGTCATTGCGGATCTCGATGACGGCGACTTGCTGTTCATTGACTCAACGCACGCCGTCAAGCCGGGCAGCGAGGTGAATTACCTGATCCACGAAGTGCTGCCGCGGCTGAAGCCCGGCGTATGGGTGCACTTCCACGACATCTATTTTCCCTACGATTACGCGCGCGACACGCTCGATGGCGACATGCTCTTTCCGCAGGAAAGCCCGCTGCTCTATGCGTTCCTGACCGGCAACGACCGGTTCAAGGTCGAGGCGAGCCTCAGCATGATCCACTACGCAAGCCCCGATGCATTGCGCGCGCTCATTCCAAAATACAGGCCGAACGGCCAAAATGACGGCCTGCGGGCCGCTCCGGAAGGGCATTTCCCCAGCTCCGCCTGGCTCAGGGTTGTTGCCTAGCTCCTGCCCTGCAACCTTGGCGCCCATCGGGCATTAAGGACGTCATGCGCACCCTAGAGATCGTCCATCACACCCGCTACGAATATGCGGGGCCGGTGACCCTGGGCGAATACCGTCTGATGTTCCGCCCGCGTGACAGTCACGACCTCCGGCTCTTGAGCACCGGCTTGATCATCGAGCCTGCGGCCGACGTGCGCTATATCCACGATCCGTTTGGCAATTCGATTGCGATCGCGGCCTTTGCGGACCAGCCGGTCAATGCGCTGCAATTCACCAGCACCGTCAAGGTCGAACATTATGGCGTGCAACGCGACATACCGCCGATCGAGAAGTATGCGCGCAACCTGCCCTTCAGTTACCTTGCAGAAGAGGCGCCGGACCTGACGCGATCCGTGGAGCGCGGCTATCCGGATCCCAACGCGATCGTCAGCACCTGGGCGAAGCAGTTTCTGGAAGCCGAGGGCCCAAGTGAAACTTTTGCTACGCTGGTTCGAATGTGCACGGGCATCCAGCAGAGCCTGACCTATGCCCTGCGCTTCGAGATCGGCACGCAGCCGCCGGCAACGACCCTCGAGACCGGCACCGGCACATGCCGCGACTACGCGTTGCTCATGATGGAGGGTGCGCGCGCGCTGGGTCTCGTGGCGCACTTCGTGACGGGGTACCTCTATGACCCGCTACTCGACGTCGCACCCGGCGCACCGGCGACTCCGGCCTTCCCCCATGCCTGGCTTGAGGTTTATTTGCCCGGAGCGGGCTGGGTCGAGTTCGATCCGACGAATGGCACGGTTGGCGCCGAGCGTCTGATCCGTGTTGCCGTGAGTCGCGATCCCAAGCAGGCGATGCCCATCAAGGGTTCGTTCCGCGGCGCCGCTGGCGTGGGTATCAACGCATTCGTAGATGTCCAGGTGCGGACGCTGGCGCCGGTCTTCAATGCGGATGAAGGAGTGGCGACCGACTCGAAGGGGCGAGCGCCGGCTCTCGCGGTGACCTAATCTTCCTTCAAATTGCAGTGCAGGCGCCTCGCGACACCTTTGACATTGGTCGGCGGTAGCGGTGGAGTGCGTAGCGAGCCGGTCGCGGCTCGAAAGGGAGAAAACGTCCTGTCGGTTCTGATGAGTTGGCTTCTGCGTGGCTTGCTCGCCATCAGCGGTGTCGTTCTGGTCTATCAGGGCTTGCCAGTCGCTTTGTCGGCTTTTCAGGCACAGAAGTCCGATGCCGTCGTCATGAGGTTGCGCAGGGTGGAACCGTTCACAGCGCCAGCGCTTCTTGCCGGCCTCGAAGCGCTGAACCGCGCCGTCTCCCTCCAGCCTGTCGCCGGGCGCTATCTCCAGCGGTCCGAACTCGAGACCGGCGGTGCGCTGACGGGAAATTTCAACGTCACCCCGGAAAATCGCACGGCTTGGCTACAACGTTCGAAAACCGACCTCGAACTCGGATTGGCCATGGCTCCCGCACGCACGATGGAATGGCTGCGCCTCGGCATAACGATCCAAAGCCTCGATGGCCCATCTCGCGCAATCGTCGGGCCGCTTATGATGTCGATCAGGACAGGCCCTTGGCTTGAGGCCGCTTTCTTCAGCCGGCTTCGACTCATCGTCGACAATTGGGCTTACTTCACCGATGAGCAAAAGGTCGAGATACGGTCAGCCGTCTCTGGAATGTGGCGCCGTTCGCGAGATCAGCGGTTCTTTGCGCAGACCGTCCTAAATCCCGTCGACGAACTCATCATCCGCAATCTGCTGCGTGACGAGCCCGGCGCCCAGGAGCAGCTTACGATATGGATTCTGACGAAGTAAACGAGGACCGGCCGCGTCGGCGCAGAAGGCGGCGGCACAGCACGGAGGACGTTTCGCCGCCCGTGGAGCCGTTGCGCCTTGGCGCACTGATCCGGGAACTCGCGGGGCTGGGCGTCTTCGGGATTTTCTTCCTGCTGGTCGTCGTCGCGCCCATTCCCATGGGCGCAAATCGAGATTGGGCCTGGTCGCCGCTGATCGTCGTGATCGGTGTTCTCGCCTTGCTCTGCGCGGCGGGTCTCGGCGGACGCGAGGGATTCAAGATCTTGCCCGAGGAAAGCACGTGGCTGCTCGTGCTGATCGGTTGTTTCCTGTTTTTCCTGGTGGTGGCGCTCGTGCAGATGTCGCCGTTGGCGCCGCTTACGCCGAGCGCGGTGCTCTATGCAAAGGCAGGCGAGTTGCTGGGGCAATCCCTCGTTACCGTTCCGGCATTGGCCGTCGATGCATCCCGGGATGCGCTGCTGAAGTGCTTCGGCTGTGCAGCCATTTTCATGATGGCGCGCGTGCTCTTTCATGATCCGCGGTGGGCGCGGGTGCTGGTCATGGTTTTTGTCCTGAGCGCCGTCATTGTCGTGACGTATGCCTTGTACATGTCGGTGACGACCCACTCCTGCTACGTCGGCAGCTATCTGAAGAAGATGGGGCAGTACAATTTTGCCACGGATCGCTGTCTGGCCTCGGGCACGTTCGTGGGCAGCAACAATTTTGGATGCTTCTGCGGCATGGCCTTCGTAGCGGCGCTCGGGCTGCTGTTCGATGCGCGGCAGCCGCGTCACGACAGGGAAGAACGGGAGTACGGCGAAGAGGCCAATCCCATTGCCGAGTGGTTCTCGGGCCGTCGGGTGATGCTGGTGGCGGTGTCGCTTTATTTCCTCGGCGGCCTCATGCTGTCGGCGTCGCGTGCCGGAGCTGCCGCAACAATTATTGGTGCGATCGTTCTCGGCATCCTGCTGCTGCGTGGGCACTCGCGCGCAAGGCGAAGGTGGGCGGTGGTCGGCGGCGGATTGTTGGCGGTCCTGATGCTGGTCGTTGCCGGAAGTGCGTTTCTGCACAAACTTTCGTTGTTGCTGGATGCCCGAAATCTGGACCGTGTCGTCATCTGGCGCGCGTCCATCGAGGCCTTTCTCGCCTCCCCTTGGTTGGGATGGGGACTTGGCAGCTACGGCGATATCTACACGATCCACCAGCCGCCCTCGATTCCTCTGCCCAATGACAAGGCGCATTCCACGCCGATCGAATTCCTCGTCGAGATGGGCGTCGTCGGGGGGATTCCGGCGCTGCTGGTCTGTTTGATTCCCTGGGGTATTTGCCTGATGGGCGCATTGCGGCGCCGCCAGCGTCAACTTCCGGCGCTGATGTTCGCGGTCGTGGCTGTCGCGATTGTTCACTCGTTGGTCGACTTCAGCCTGCAGATGCCCGCAATTGGCTTTGTCGTCAGCGCGCTGCTGGGAGCGGGTTGGGCGCAGGCGTTCGGTTCGGTTGAAAAATCCCAACGATCCTTTGCCAGGGACGCCTAATTCAACTATATTCATCGCCGGTGTAAATTTGCGATGTGTATGTTAGATGGTCGACATACGGCGTAGACTGGCGGGACCGTGCAACAATCTCGGCTCTGACGTGTTGCCCGGCATGATTGGCCTTCGGGAAGGATGTTAATCTTGCGGAAAGCGATTCCGGCAGAGGCCGAGCCTTCCGCTGAACAACAGCAATCGAGGGACGCTCCGGCGATCCGCTCGGCCCCCCAGCGCTTCATCGAAACATGGCTAGATGCGGTCGGTGGCTTCCTTTTTTGCGTCGTGTTGCCGGTTCCGATCTATGCGACGGGCGAGCCGTTTGCGACCGGTATCGGCGCGACGGAGCAGACCATCCTGTCGACCGTCGTGGCCTATGCAATCGTCTGGTACTGCGGTCGCCGTCTCGACGCGTTTCCGCGCGTAACTCTGCAGGGCAACCTGGGATACGTTGCTCCGGTCGCGGCGATTGCCTATTCGACGATTGCCGTCATCCTGCTGCTGTTGCGCTCCGACTATTCGCGCGTCCAGCTCTTTGGCAGCGGCGTGCTTGCCGTTCTCTGGATGACATTTGTCGCCCAGCTCAGGGCGCGCTACCTGATTCGAAATTACGCCCTCATTCCGGCGGCCCTGAAAGGGGCGATGCCGACGCTTCGTACATGTCGCTGGCTCGATTTCGAGCAAGTCGAACATGAAGGAGGGCGCGTCGATGCTATCGTCACCGATCTGGCCGCGGACCTCGGCGAGCAGCAGGTATCGGCTCTTGCAAGCGCTGCCATCGCAGGTGTCCCGGTGCTCGATCGTCGCTACGTGATGGAGACGATGACGGGGCGTACGCCGCTTGGCGGACTGACGCCAAATGAGTTCGGCGCACTGCTGCCATCGCGCCAGTACTTGGTCATCCGCCGCGCCATCGAGTTGGCTCTCACCATTACCGTGATGCCGTTTTTACTCTTGGCTCTTGCGGTCATCGCTTTGCTGGTGCGCGTGAGCAGTCCAGGCCCGATTTTTTTCGTGCAGCCGCGAGTCGGTCGCCGCGGGCGGGTCTTTCGGATGATCAAGTTTCGCACCATGTATCACGGAACGAACGGACCGAACTTCACCGAGGCGTCCGATCCGCGAGTGACTCGCATCGGTCATTTTCTGCGGCGCACCCGGCTTGACGAGGTGCCTCAACTCTTCAATGTGCTGCGCGGCGACATGAGCTGGGTCGGTCCGCGCCCCGAGGCGTCTGCGCTTGATCAGCAATATGTGCGCGACATTCCGCATTTTGCGCTGCGTGGCATCGTGCGTCCGGGCGTGACGGGATGGGCCCAGATCAATCAGGGTTATGCTCACGAGACCGATGCAATGCGGGCGAAGCTCGAATACGATCTCTACTATCTCAAGCACTGCTCGCTTTGGCTGGATCTCGTGATCGTTCTGCGGACCTTCGCCGTCGTCGTCGGCGGCATCGGCGCCCGCTGATCAACGTTCAGCGGACCTGACGATCATGTGTGGCATCGCCGGCATTTACGCCTACCTGGACGTCGCCCCGAAGGTCGATCGGGCAGAACTCGCCCGCATGAACGCCCGGATGGCGCCGCGTGGTCCCGATGGAAGCGGCGACTGGTACTCTACCGACGAGCGGGTGGGCTTCACGCACCGTCGCCTGGCCATCATCGAGCTCTCCGATCTCGGGGCACAGCCGATGCACAGCGAGGACGGCTCGCTCACGATCACCTTCAATGGCGAGATCTACAATTATCCCGAATTGCGCGCCGAGTTGGTGGCGAAGGGCTATCGCTTCCGCTCGCATTCCGACACCGAAGTGCTGCTTCAGCTCTACCGCGATCGCGGGCCCGCCATGGTCGAAGCCTTGCGGGGCATGTTTGCCTTCGGACTATGGGACGCACGGCAGCGCCGCCTCGTGCTGGCGCGCGACCCTCTCGGCATTCGCCCGCTCTACTATGCCGACGACGGCTGGACGGTTCGTTTCGCATCGACCGCAAAGGCCTTGCTGGCGGGTGGCGCGGTGTCGCGAGATCCTGATCCCGCAGGTATCGTGGGCTTTCATCTCTTTGGTTGCGTGCCGGAGCCATTTACGGTGTGGCAGGACATTCGCGCCGTGCCGGCGGGCTGTGTCCTCACGGTCGATGCCTCAGGACCGCACGCGCCGCGGCCGTACTACGACGTCGCCTCGGCGCTTGCGCAACGCACGGTAGAGGCACCGCGAAGTCCCGCCGATGCGCGTGAGCAGTTGAGCGCGGCAGTGCATGATTCGGTCCGCCATCATCTTGTTGCCGACGTGCCGGTAGCGGTCTTTCTTTCCGCCGGGCTCGACTCGGGAGCGCTGCTCGGCACGATGGCGGAACTCGGCGCCCGTGACACGCTGGCGGTGACGCTGGCATTCGAGGAGTTTCGCGGCAAGCCGCTCGACGAGGCGCCGCTCGCCGCCGAGATCGCCGCGCGCTACGGCGCCCGTCACGTAGTGCGCACTGTCGATCGCACGGAATTCGAGCGTGATCTCCCAGCCATTCTCGACGCCATGGACTTGCCGTCGACCGACGGCATCAACACCTGGTTCGTGGCCAAGGCCGCGCGCGAAGCTGGCATCAAGGTCGCCTTGAGCGGCCTGGGCGCCGACGAATGCTTCGGTGGATACGAGTCTTTCGTCGATGTGCCGCGCAGCGTCCATCTCCTCCGACCCTTCGATTTTTTGCCGGGCGTCGGTGCGCTCGCTCGGCGTCTGCTGTCGAATGGGATCGGCGCAGGTCTCGGTCTGCACCCGAAAGCGGCGGGTGTCCTGGAGTATGGCGGCGGCTGGGCTGGAGCCTATCTGTTGCGGCGCAGCGTCTACATGCCGTGGGAACTGCGCGACCTGCTGGAGCCGGCCGTTCTGGAAGAGGGGTTGCGTCGCCTGGCGCCCCTCAGTCGTATCGCCGACGTTCTGAAGGACGGGCGCACGCTGGGCGATTTCGATCGCGTTGCGGCGCTGGAGACGTC
>CAIMEE010000619.1 GCA_903839865.1 Enhydrobacter aerosaccus
CGCCGCAGGGTGAGGTTGAAGCGGCCGCCTTCGGGCAGCAGCGTGCTGGTTCCGGGCAAGATGCGGTCGACGCCATGGAACCAGTCGCGCGAGGGGCCTTCCAGCACGACGCAATCGCCACTGCTGAGATGCACCGATCGCGTCGAGCTCTTGCGGGTCGGCCCACCCATCCGAAAAAGCGCCGTGTCCCCCAGCGAGATCGACAGGATGGGCGCGCCCCTGGCGTCCTCGTCCTCGTCACGATGCAGGCCCAGCCGGGCATCCGGACCGTAATAGTTGATCAGGCAGGCCTCCGGCGGGTAGGCGACGCCCGTCGCGCGGTGCCAGAGATCGAGCACTGGCGCCGGGATGGCGGGCCAGGGCACCCCGGTCACCGGATGGGTGCCGGCATAACGATAGCCGCCGATCTCCGACAGCCAGCCCAGAGGGCCGCAATTGGACATGCGTACGGAGAGCGGCTTGCCCGAGCGCGGCATCACCGGGCTGTAGAGCGGCGCCTCTGCCAGGAGGGTGCGAATCCCGCCCAAAAGAGCGTGCTGGGCATCGCGATCGAGAAAGCCGGGGAGGAGGCGCATCTGGGTTTCGTTCCGGGACTCAAAATGACGATAAATGCTCGATTTCAGGGCCTTCGATGCCTATGTAGGACGCGAAGGGGCGAAATTCGCGACTCCTGTGAGACGGCACCATTGCAGGCCGGCCCATCGGACCTATATAGCCCCTGTCCTGACCCGGTCTTTCCGGCAGGTAACATCATTATCGGGGGTCCGTTCGGCGCTTTTCGGGGCCGGGCAGACCTGCTGGGAGAAAGAGTAGAAATCATGGCGAAAGTCATTGGCATCGATCTGGGCACGACCAATTCGTGCGTTGCTGTCATGGAAGGCGGCGACACCAAGGTTATCGAGAATTCCGAGGGCGCGCGCACCACGCCGTCGATGGTCGCCTTCACCGATGGCGGTGAGCGGCTGGTCGGCCAGTCCGCCAAGCGCCAGGCCGTCACCAATCCGATGAAGACGCTTTACTCGGTGAAGCGCCTCATTGGCCGCCGCTTCGACGACCCGATGGTCTCGAAGGAGAAGTCGCTGGTGCCGTTCAACATCGAGAAGGCCGCGAGCGGCGACGCCTGGGTCAATGTCGACGGCCAGCAGTACAGCCCGAGCCAGATCTCGGCGTTCATCCTCGGCAAGATGAAGGAGACCGCGGAGGCCTATCTCGGCGAGAAGGTCGACCAGGCCGTCATCACCGTTCCCGCGTACTTCAACGATGCGCAGCGCCAGGCGACCAAGGACGCCGGCCGCATCGCCGGCCTCGAAGTTCTGCGCATCATCAACGAGCCGACCGCCGCTGCCCTCGCTTACGGCATGGACAAGCGCAAGAGCGGCACGATCGCGGTCTATGACCTGGGCGGCGGCACCTTCGACGTCTCCATCCTGGAGATCGGCGAGGGCGTCTTCGAGGTCAAGGCCACCAACGGCGACACCCACCTGGGCGGCGATGACTACGACGAGGCCGTGATCGAGTGGCTGGCGGCCGAGTTCCAAAAGTCCGAGGGCATCGACCTCCGCAAGGACCGCATGGCCCTGCAGCGCCTGAAGGAAGCCG
>CAIMEE010000620.1 GCA_903839865.1 Enhydrobacter aerosaccus
GTCCGCGCACTTGTAGGTGTTGTACGGGGCCATCGCGAGCGCGGGGTGCCGGTTGCCGGTGCGGTCGGGCACGTTCTTGTCGTTGTCCATCACCGCCCCCAGCGCCGAGGCGAGCGAGATCACGCCCGCCTCATGCATGGCGACCTCGACCCTTTGTCCCTCACCTGTGCGCTCGCGCTGCACCAGCGCCCCCAGAATACCGGCGCAGAGATGGATGCCCGCCAGGAAATCGCAGACGGCCGCGCCGGCCTTGGTCGGCGGGCCGTCGGCATCGCCGGTCGCGTTGGTGATGCCGCTCATTGCCTGGATGGTCACGTCCATGGCGGCGAAATCGCGATAGGGGCCGTCGAGGCCGAAGCCAGAGCTGCCGCCATAGACCAGGCGCGGGTTGATTTTGCGCAGGACCTCCCAGCCGATGCCGAGGCGGTCCATGACGCCAGCGGCGAAATTCTCGATCAGCACGTCGGCCTTCGCGACCAGCGCGAGGAAGATCTCCTTGCCGCGCGGCTGCTTGAGATCGAGGACCACCGACTCCTTGTTGGAGTTCAGCATGACCAGCGGATAGGGCTCGACCTCGCGTTTGCGGCGGCGCACGACGTCGCCTTCCGGCGGCTCGATCTTGAGCACGCGTGCGCCCATGAAGGAGAGCTGCAGGCCGGCATAGGGGCCGTTGTAGATCTGCCCCAGATCGAGCACGAGCATCCCGTCGAGTGGGCGCTTGATGGTCACGATTTTGCTTCCTCCCGAAACTGGGCCCAATCCTATCGCGTGTCGGGCGAAGTTGCTCTAGGGTCGCTGCATGACTGATATCCGTCGAATCGACCCCGGCCCGCGCATGAGCGAGGCCGTCGTGCGGGGCAACCGCATCTACTGCTCGGGCATGATCCCCGAGGACACGTCCCTCGACATCACGGGCCAGGTGAAACAGGCGCTGTTCGAGATCGATTCGCTGCTGGCCAAGGGCGGCAGCGACAAGACCAAGATCCTGACCGCCACGATCTGGCTGGCCGACATGGCCGATTTCGCCGCCATGAATGCGGTGTGGGATGCCTGGGTCGTGCCCGGCCAGACGCCCGCGCGGGCCACCGTTCAGGCCAGCATGAACGACCCGAAGATGAAGGTGGAAATCATGGTCGTGGCGGCGATCTAGATGTTCGCATCGTTCTTCCCCAAGCCGAAGATCTTCTTCCCCGCCGCGATCCTGTGGACCGCGCTCTGCATGGTGCTGTGGTACGCGGTGGCCCGCGACGTCGGACCTCAACTCAGCATCGGCGGGCTGGTGGGCTTCCCCTATCCGCCAGCCGACGCCAACGGCAGCGAGATCGCCGTCGAGACGGCGCGAAACATCTGGCTCTACCAGTACATGATCGTCACCGGTGCGATCTTCGTCGCGGTTGTCGGTCGCATCTTGCCGCATCGCTGGTTCTGGTGGTCGGCCGGCGTGTCGGCGGCGCTGATCTTCTTCATCTGGTTCCGCGTCCAGCTCGACGTGATGATCAACAACTGGTTCGGCGTATTCTACAACCTGGTCCAGCAGGCGCTGGCCAAGCCCGGCACCATCACCCAAGGACAGTTTTACGGCCAGCTCGGCGACTTTGCGCTCATCGCGCTGGTGTCGGTCTTCACTTCCGTCTTCACGGGATTCGTCACCAGCCACTACATCTTCCGCTGGCGCACGGCGATGAACGACTTCTACATCGCCCACTGGCAGCGCCTGCGGCACATCGAGGGCGCTTCGCAGCGTGTCCAGGAAGACACGCAGCGCTTCGCCGAGACCCTGGAGCGCCTGGGCGCGAGCCTGATCAACGCGTTGATGACGCTGATCGCCTTCCTGCCGATCCTGTGGGGGCTGTCTGCGTATGTGAAGGAACTGCCCCTGGTCGGCCCCGTTTCGCAGGGCCTGGTCTTCGTCGCGGTGATCTGGGCGGTCTTCGGCACCGTGCTTCTGGGTGTCGCGGGAATCCGGCTGCCGGGGATCGAGTTCCGCCAGCAGAGGGTCGAGGCGGCCTATCGCAAGGAACTGGTGCTGGGCGAGGACGATGCCAGCCGCGCGCAGCCGCCGACGCTTCACGAACTGTTCCAGCACGTGCGGGCGAACTGCTTCTACTTCTACCTGAACTTCCTCTACTTCGACATTGTCCGCTACGGCTACCTGCAGGTGAACGCTCTCGTAGCCTATATCGCGCTCGGGCCGACGATCGTCGCCGGCCCCCTGACGCTCGGCGTCATGCAGCAGGTCATCCGTGCCTTTGGCCGCGTCGAGAATTCGTTCCAGTACCTGGTCAACGCATGGACGACGATCGTATCGCTGATCTCGATCTACAAGCGCCTGAAGGCGTTCGAGTCGATGATGCTCGACCAGCCGCTGGACCCCATCGAGAGCGCGGCGACCCCACCCGAGGAGCAGTAGAACCGGCCCGCGGCGGGATGCTATGGTCCGCGCCGCCACAAAGGGCTGTTTGAGAGAGGAAGAATTATGAGCATCAAGCGAGTGAACGCGGGTCCCCGCATGTCGAGCGCCGTCGTCCATGGCGACACGGTCTATCTCGCCGGCCTGACAGCCGACGACGCCAAGGCCGACGTGAAGGGCCAGACCAAGCAGATACTCGACAAGATCGACCACTTCCTGAAGGAAGCCGGCACCGACAAGTCGAAGATCCTGTCCGCCAACATCTGGCTGACCGACATCACGACCTGGAGCCAGATGAACGAAGTCTGGGATGCCTGGGTCTCCCCCGGCAACGCGCCCGCCCGCGCGACCGTCGAAGCCAAGCTCGCCAACCCGGCGCTCAAGGTCGAGATCATGGTGCAGTGCGCGAAGTAGGCGGCACCTGCTGCAAGGAAAAGGGCCGGCAATTGCCGGCCCTTTTTTATGGCGCGCGCTTGACAGTAATTGCGTATTACGCAATATTGTCGCAATGTCTGCAATCCGCCCTGGGCGGTTGTCCCGCTATATTCTCGTTATTTTAGCGGTAACTTTTCGTAACCATCTAATTGATCGGCCCCATGATCTTGCCCGGATTCATGATGTTGTCCGGGTCGATCGCCTTCTTGATGGCGCGCATCAGCGACATCGCCTCGCCGTGCTCCTCGTAGAGGAACTTGATCTTGCCCACGCCGACTCCGTGCTCGCCGGTGCAGGTGCCGCCCAGCGAGAGCGCGCGCGCGACCATGCGGTCATTCAGCGCCTCGGCGCGCGGCAGGTAGGTCGGGTCATTGGGATCCACCATCATGGTGAGATGGAAGTTGCCGTCGCCGACATGGCCCACGATCGGCGCAAAGAGGTCGTTGGCCACGATGTCTTTCTGGGTCTCGAGGATGCACTCGGCGAGCTTCGAGATCGGCACGCAGACGTCGGTGGCCCACATGCCCCAGCCCGGCTTGTAGGCCTTGGCGGCCCAGGCGGCGTCATGCCGGGCTTGCCACATCTTGCTGCGCTCCTCGGCCTGGCCGGTCCAGGCGAAGTCGGCACCGCCGTTCTCGGACGCGAGCGCCTGCACCATCTCGGCCTGTTCCTTGGTGCCGGCTTCGGTGCCGTGGAACTCGAGCATCAGCAGGTTCTTGTTGGGCAGGCTGAGCTTGGAATATTTGTTGATGGTGTCGACGGTGTAGGTGTCCATCAGCTCGATGCGTGCGACCGGAATGCCCGACTGGATGGTCTGGATCACGGTGTTGACCGCGCCCTCCAGACTGTCGAACGCGCAGGTCGCCGCGACCATCGACTCGGGCATGCCGTAGAGGCGGAGCGTGATCTCCGTGATGATGCCCAGCGTGCCTTCGGAGCCCACGAACAGCTTCACCAGGTCGTAACCCGCGCTCGACTTGCGCGAGCGGCGGCCGAGCCGCATCAGGCGGCCGTCGGGCGTCACGACCTGCAGCGCGAGCACGTTCTCGCGCATCGTGCCGTAGCGCACGGCGTTGGTGCCGGACGCGCGCGTGCTGGCCATTCCGCCGATCGAGGCGTCGGCGCCGGGATCGATCGGGAAGAACAGACCGGTCGCGCGGATATATTCATTGAGCTGCTTGCGCGTGACGCCGGGCTGCACGACCACGTCGAGGTCGCTCTCGTTGACGGCCAGCACCTTGTTCATGCGGCTGACGTCGAGCGAGATGCCGCCGTTCGGCGCGCTGATGTGGCCCTCGAGCGAGGTGCCGGTGCCGAAGGCGATGATCGGCGTCTTGAGGCGGGCGCAGAGCTGGACGATCTGCTGCACTTCCTCGGCCGACTCGGCGAACACCACCGCGTCGGGCAGGTGCGCCTCGTGGAACGAGATGTCCTTGCCGTGATGCTCGCGCACCGAATGCGCGGTGCTGACCCGGTCGCCGTAGAGCTTCTTCAGCTCGACGATGGTCTCGTCGACGTTGATTGCCTTGATCTGAGCCGTGGCGGACATGGGCGGTACTCTCGCAGGGTGCTGGCGCTGGCCTGTTGGATACGCTCAAATGCGCACAAAGCCAATGGACGGAAACGCCTCAAAAGGACCCAAAATGCGCGATGTTTACATGGTCGGCGCCTACACGACCGCCTTCAAGAAGCACCCCGGCATGAGCTTCGGCGATCTCGCCCGCGAGGCCTATCTCGGCACGCTGAAGGACGCCGGCATGAAGACCGGTGCCGACATCGAGGCGGGGTGGCTCGGCAACTGCGGCATGGGTTTCTGGGGCCAGAATTCGATCCGCGGCCAGGCGCTGTTCCAGCCGCTGGTCGAGGAGGGGCTGTTCCCCGAGCGGGTGCCGATGTTCAACGTCGAGAACGCCTGTGCGACGGCGTCGACCGCGTTCATGGGCGCGTGGAAGGACGTGCTGGCCGGCACGCACGAGCTTTCGTTCTGCATCGGCATCGAGAAGCTGTTCAGCCCGGAGGCGCCGGAGCGCACGGCGGGGCTGTTCAACCAGGGCTACATCACCAGCCAGCACGATCGCCTCGTCACGGAGATGAACCGCGTCGGCAAAATGGTGGGCTCGGAGTTCAAGCCGGGTGACGACCGCACGATCTTCATGGACACCTACGCCATGCAGGCCAAGTGGCACATGTGGAAGTACGGCACCACGCAGCAGCAGATCGCCGCCGGCGCGGCCAAGAACCACAACTACGGTGCGCTGAACGAGAAGGCGCAGTATCGCTTCAAGATGACGACGCAGGCGGTGCTCGACGAC
>CAIMEE010000621.1 GCA_903839865.1 Enhydrobacter aerosaccus
AGCTGAACTCCGCAGCCGAGAAGCCGCTCGCCCGCCGCATCGCTGTCGTCACCGGTGGCGCGTCCGGCATCGGCGCCGCGACGGTGCAGGCCTTCGCCAAGGAAGGCGCCGAGGTCGTGGTCGTCGATCGCGATGTCTCCAAGGTCAAGGGCTTCGCCCTCGCCTGCGACGTGACGGACCCGGCGCAGGTACGCGCGGCGTTCGACAAGATTGCCGCGACCTATGGCGGCGTCGATTTCGTCGTCTCCAACGCGGGGGCTGCCTGGCAGGGGAAGATCGGCGAGGTCGACGACGCCACGTTGCGCAAGAGCTTCGAGCTGAATTTCTGGGCGCACCAGAGCGTGGCCCAGAACGCCGTGCGCATCATGAGGGCGCAGGGGCTGGGCGGCTGCCTGCTGTTCAACACCAGCAAGCAGGCGGTGAACCCCGGTCCCGACTTCGGGCCCTACGGCCTGCCCAAGGCCGCGACCCTGTTCCTGATGCGCCAGTACGCGCTCGACCATGGCGCCGACGGCATCCGCTCGAACTCGGTCAACGCCGACCGCATCCGCTCCGGCCTCCTCACCGACGACATGATCGCCCAGCGCTCCAAGGCGCGCGGCCTGACGGAAGCCGATTACATGGGCGGCAACCTGCTCGGCATCGAGGTCACGGCCGAGGATGTGGCGCAGTGCTTCCTGTCGCTCGCCAAGGCCAGCAAGACCACCGGCGCGGTGCTGACGGTCGACGGCGGCAATATCGCGGCCGCTCTGCGATAGCCCGCGATTGAGCCCTTCCTGCCTGTGGCGCATCATGCGCGCACAGGAGGGAACAATGGCCATCACGGTCACGCCGATCACGACTCACATTGGCGGGCGCATGACGGGCATCGATGTGCGCCGCCCGCTCACGCCCGACGAGGTAAAGGCCGTCGACGCCGGCATGGACAAGTATGCCGTGCTGGTGCTGCCCGGCCAGGACATCACCGACGAGCAGCAGGTCGCCTTCACGCGGAACTTCGGCCCGCTGCAGAACGGCGCCAACGCGACCCTGAAGCGGCCCGAGCTGCGGCTCGATCCCGCCTTCGCCGACGTCTCCAACATCGGCAAGGACGGCCAGAAGCTGGCGCGCGACGACCGCCGCCGCATGGCCTCGCTCGGCAACCGGCTCTGGCACTCCGACGCCAGCTTCCGCGTCATCCCCGCGCGCTATTCGATCCTGAGCGGCCGCATCGTGGTGAGCGAGGGCGGCAACACCGAGTTCGCCGACATGCGCGCGGCCTACGACGCGCTCGACGCCAGGACCAAGGCCGAGATCGAGGACCTGATCACCGAGCATTCGCAGATCTTCTCACGCGAACAGCTGGGCTTCACCGAGTACCTGCCCGACGAGCGCGCCATGATGAAGCCCGTGCGGCACCGCCTCGTGCGCACGCATCCGACCTCGGGCCGCAAGTCGATCTTCCTGTCGGCGCACATCGGCGGCATCGTCGGTTGGCCGCGCCCCGAGGCTATGTCGTTCATCCGCGACCTGATCGAGCACGCGACACAGCCGCAATTCGTCTATTCGCACAAATGGACGCAGCACGACCTCGTCATCTGGGACAACCGTGCCACCATGCACCGCGTGCGTCGCTACGACGACCTCAACATGGTGCGCGACCTGCGCCGCACGACGACCAAGAGCGACGGCCCCACGGCCGAACAGGAGGCTGCGTGACTCTGCCCAAGCGAAGGATCGGCAAGACGAAACTCGAAGTCACGACCCTCGGCCTAGGCGGCGCGCCGATGGGCGGGTTCCGGGCCACCATTCCCGACGTCGAGGCGGCCGCGATCGTCGAGACGGCATGGCAGGCGGGCGTCCGCTACTACGACACCTCGCCGTTCTACGGCTACGGCCGCAGCGAGCTGCGCATGGGCGCGGGCCTGCGCGAGAAGCCGCGCGACGAATATGTGCTGTCGACCAAGATCGGCCGCCTCATGCATCCGATGAAGCCCGGCGAGCGCAAGGCGCCGGACTTCCGCGAGAACGGCCTGCCGGGCTTCGCGCCGGAGTTCGACTACACCTACGACGGCGTGATGCGCTCGCTCGAGCATTCGCACCTGCGCCTCGGCATGGCGAGGATCGACATCGCGCTGATCCATGACGTCGACTTCTGGACGATCAAGGACCGCGAGGTGCTGAACCATCGCTTCAAGACGGTGATGGATTCGGGCTACCGCGCGCTCGACGAGCTGCGCAAGGCGGGCATCATCGGCGCGATCGGCGTCGGCATCAACGAGAGCGACACCAGCCTGCGCTTCATCCAGGCCGGCGACTTCGACTGCATGCTGCTGGCGGGCCGCTACACCCTGCTGGAGCAGGGCGGCCTTGCGGAGTTCCTGCCGGAATGCATCAAGCGCAATGTTTCGGTCATCCTGGGCGGACCCTACAATTCCGGCATCCTGACCGGCGGCGTGAAGCCCGGCGCCACGCACGACTATGTGCCGGCCGCAGCCGGCCTGGTCGAGAAGGCGCAGAAGATCGAGGCGGTGTGCAAGCGACACGGCGTCGAGCTCGGCGCCGCCGCCATGCAGTTCCCGCTGTTCCATCCCGCCGTCGCCGCGGTGATCCCGGGCGCGCTCGCCGTGCGCGAGGTCAAGGAGAACGCGGCCCGCATCGGTGCGAAGATCCCGTCGGACCTGTGGAGCGAGCTGAAGCGCGAGAAGCTGCTCGATCTCGACTCGCCGACACCGAACTGAGGATACGCCCATGAAGATCATCGACGCGCAGGTCCATATCTGGTCGCAGACCGTGACGCCGCCCTCGGGCAAGCATCGCAAGGTCCCCAAGGTATCGGCCGAGGACATGCTGAAGGAGATGGACGAAGCCGGAGTCGACGCAGCCCTCATCCATCCGCCGATGAGCTGGGACCCCGACTCGCAGGTCATGGCGCTGGAAGCCGCCAGGAAATACCCCGACCGGTTCGCCGTGATGGGCCAGTTCGATCCCAAGAAGCCCGAGAACAAGAAGCTGATCCACGGCTGGCGCAACCAGCCCGGCATGATGGGCCTGCGCTGGGCGCTGCTGCAGCCGATCGAACAACAACTCCTGCATGAAGGCGCGCTCGACTGGATCTGGCCCGAGGCCGAGAAGGAAGGCCTCGCCATCGGCATGATGGGCGGCATCTTCCTGAAGGAGTTTCGCTCGATCGCCGAACGCTATCCCAAGCTGAAACTGATCCTCGACCATTGCGGCCTCAACCGCCACGGCCAGGACGCAGAGGCGTTCATCCACCTCGACGAGATGCTGGCGCTCGCCAAGCTGCCCAACGTCGCGGTGAAGGCCACGGGCGCGCCGCACTACTCGACGCAGCCCTACCCGTTCAAGAATATCCAGGACGGGCTGCACCGGATCTTCGATGCCTACGGACCCGACCGCATGTTCTGGGGCACCGACATCACCCGCATGCCCTGCAGCTACCGCCAGTGCGTCACCTTCTTCACGGAGGAGCTGCCGTGGCTGAAGGGCCAGGACCTCGAGAAGGTCATGGGCCGCGCCCTCACCAAGTGGATCGGCTGGGATTACAAGCACGCATGAAGTTCATCCCATGAAGATTATAGACGCTCAGGTCCATGTCTGGTCGCAGGCTGTCAAAATGCCGGGCGACGGTCATCGCCAGATTGCGCGCTACACGCCAGAAGACCTGATCGCGGAGATGGATGCCGCCGGCGTCCATGGCGGTTCGCTCCATCCGCCGGGCAGTTGGGATCCGACCTCGAACGCCTACGCGATCGAGTCGGCCAAGAAATATCCCGACCGCTTCGCGATCATGGGCTGGTTCCCGCCGGAGAACCCGGAGAACGTGAAGCTCATCCCCGAGTGGAAGAAGCAGCCTGGCATGAAGGGCATCCGCATGGCGCTGCTCTATGGCGAGCAGCCGGCGATGGTGAAGGACGGTCGGCTCGACTGGCTTTGGCCCGCCTGCGAGAAGGCGGGCGTCCCCTTCTCGACCGTGGCCAGCATGTTCCTGAAGAAGTTCCGCTGGATCGCCGAGACGCATCCCAACCTGAAGCTCATCATCGACCATTGCGGCCTCAACCGGCTCAGCAGGGACGCGGGCGCCCTGTCCGATCTCGACGAGGTCGTGGCATTGGCCAAACTGCCGAACGTCGCGCTGAAGGCCACTGCCGTTCAGGCCTACTCGACGCAATCCTATCCGTACAGGAACATGCACGACGCGCTGCATCGCCTGTTCGACGCCTTCGGACCCGACCGCATGTTCTGGGGCACCGACATCACCCGCATGCACTGCACCTATCGCCAGTGCATCACGCTCTTCACCGAGGAGCTGCCTTGGCTGAAGGGCCGGGACCTCGAGAAGGTGATGGGCCGCGGTCTCGCGAAGTGGATCGACTGGGACTTCAAGTTCACATGAAGATCATCGACGCCCAGGTCCATATCTGGTCGCAGACCGTGATCCCGCCGGGCGGCGGCCATCGCCAGGTTTCGGCGTACACCGCCGAGGAACTGCTGGCGGAGATGGCTGAAGCCGGCGTCGATGCCGCCTCGATCCATCCGCCCATGAGCTGGGATCCCGACGCCAATGCCGTCGCGATCGCGGCCGCAAAGAAATATCCCGACCGCTTCGCGATCATGGGGCAGTTCCCGCTCGAGAATCCCGACAACGTCCGGCTGATCCCCGACTGGAAGAAGCAGCCCGGCATGAAAGGCCTGCGCTGGGCGGTGCTCTACGGTGAGCAGCCGCAGGCGATCAAGGATGGCAAGTACGACTGGGTCTGGCCTGCCGCCGAGAAGGCAGGCGTTCCCGTCTCTCTGCAGGCGGGCGTGTTCCTCAAGAAATTCCGCTGGATCGCCGAGACGCATCCCGGCCTCATGCTGATCATCGACCATTGCGGCCGCGACCCGTTCCTGCGCGATGATGCTGCGTTCGAGAATCTGGAACAGCTGCTGGCGCTGGCCGAGCTGCCCAACGTGGCGGTGAAGGCCACCGGCGCGCCGGCCTATTCCACGCAGCCCTACCCGTTCAGGAACATTCACGAGCCGCTGCATCGCATCTTCGACGCTTTCGGTCCCAAGCGCTATTTCTGGGGCACCGACTTCACCCGGCTCGAGTGCAGCTACCGCCAGTGCGTGACCTTCTTCACGGAAGAGCTGCCGTGGCTGAAGGGAAGCGACCTCGAATACGTGATGGGTCGCGGCCTCACCGAATGGATCGGCTGGGACTACAGATTCTAGCTCATATAGCCGCCGTCGATGATCAGCGGACTGCCGGTCATCGGTGCGGCACCGTCAGAGCAGAGCCACAGTACGCTCGATGCGATCTCGTCCGGCGACGCAACCTTGCCACGCGGCGTCTGGCGCAGGATCTCCGCCTTCAGTTTGGGATTCTTGAGATATCGGGTGATCGCCGGCGTATCGACCCAGCCGGGACAGATCGCGCTGATGCGCACGCCCGCCTTGGCATTCTCCAGCGCTGCACTGCGCGTCAGGCCGATCACGCCGTGCTTGGCGGCCGAGTACGCAGCTCCTCCCGGAAACGGATAGCCGCGCAGGCCGTCGACCGACGCGTTGTTCACGATCACGCCGCGCTTGTTCTCCAGCATCAGCGGGATCTCGTAGCGTAGGCAGTAGAAGGCCGAGTTCAGATAGCCGTCCATCGTCTTCAGCCACGCCGCTTCGTCGCCGCTCACCACCGGTCCGACCCGCGCGCCGCTGCCGCCGTTATTGAAGGCGTAATCGAGGCGGCCATGCTTCTTCTTGATCGCGACACACAGTCTCTCGACGTCTTTCGCCTTCGAGACATCGCACGCAATCCAGGAAACGTTCTTCGGACTTTTGATCGACTTCAGCGCCGCATCCGCCCGCTTCTTGTCGCGGCTTGCAAGGATCACCGTTGCGCCCTGCTGCGCAAAAGCCGCCACCGTCGCAAGTCCGATGCCGCTGCTGCCGCCGGTCACCAGGGCAATCTTGCCCTTCATCTCGGGATAGGACGCCATCAGCGTGTAGACCTTACGATGTCACCGGCGATCTCGCCCGCCGGACGCTGCTCGGTCTTGAGCACGACCGACCATTGGCCGGCCATCAACGCTTCGGCCTGTTGCGCCGTGAGGGTCGCCGAACCAGGATGCGGGTTGCTCTCGTCGGCAAGGTTGATCGGCACGATCTCGGCCTTCGCTCCCGTGCCGTCAGGCCCGACGAGATATGCCCAGGTGACGGGACCGCTCAGGCCGCTGTAGCTCAACTGCCATTGCAGGATCTGCGTCGCGCGCGAATAAGCCGCCGCGAGGCTGCCCTTGCCGGTCGAGTCGCCCGCGAGGGCGGCCGTGAAACGCACTTTCGAATTGGCGGGTTCACTCATGTAATCCATGCCGCAACCGGCGAGGACGAGCGAAGCAGCAGCGAGGACGGGAAGGCTCTTCATGCTCACGTCTTGTGGTGGACGGGTGCCCGAGCGTAGACCGGCGTCGCCAGTCCCTCCAGCCGGGCCTTGAGCTGCAACGCCAGATATCGCGAATAGTGCCGCGACTGCGCGAGGTTGCCGCCGTGGAACCACAGGTTCTCCTGCGCCGTGGGCTTCCACATGTTGCGCAGCTCGCCCTCCCAGGGGCCAGGATCCTTGGCCGTGCCCGAACCCACGCCCCAACACTTGCCGACCTTGTCCGCGACCTCCTGAGAGATCAGCGCCGCCGCCCACTGGTTCATCGAGCCATAACCCGTCGCATAGACGACGAGGTCGGCATCGAGCACGGTACCGTCCTTCAACACGACGCCCGTTTCGGTGAGATGGTCGACCTCGCTCGATTTCAGCTTGATGCGCCCGTCGGCGATCAGTTCCGACGCGCCGACGTCGATGTAGTAGCCAGAGCCGCGGCGGATATACATGCCGCCGATGCCCGACTCGTCCTCTCCGAAGGTGAGCTTGAAGCCCGCTTTGCGGAGCGCATCGTAGAAGCCCGAGTCTTCCTTCTTGATCTGCGCCACCATCGGCTGCGACGCCTTGGGCTGCAGCGCATAGGGCAGCGACGCCACGGTGAAGTCGGCCTTGTCGGTCGTGATGCCCTTCGCCAGCGCCTCTTCGGAATAGAGCGGGCGGTTGCGCCCCAGCGTCTCGGCACGCACGACCAAGGTCGGCGAGCGTTGCAACAGGGTCACGTCGGCGCCGTGCTCCCAGAGATCGGCCGCGATGTCGTGCGCGGAATTGTTGGAGCCGACGACAACGCACTTCTTGCCGCCCCAGCCCTCGCCGCCCGTGTGCTTGCTGGAGTGGTGCTGCGTACCCTTGAATTTTTCGGCGCCCGGGAAGCGCGGCACCTCAGGAAAGCCCGACATGCCCGTCGCGATCACGAGATGCTTGGGCTTGATCGTCACCGGCTTGCCGTTGCGCTCGACAACGACGGTCCACTCGCCCTTCGCCTCGTCGTATGACGCGCTCTTGCACGGGCTCGACGACCAGTAATCGAGCTCCATGATCTTGGTGTAGGACTCGAGCCAGTCGCCCATCTTGTCCTTGGGCGTGTAGATCGGCCAGTGATCGGGGAACGGCAGGTACGGCAGGTGGTCGTACCAGACCGGATCGTGCAGGCAGAGCGACTTGTAGCGCTTGCGCCAGGCATCGCCCGGCCGCTCGTGCGCATCGACGATCAGCGCCGGCACGCCGATCCGCTTCAGCCGTGCGCCGAGGCCGATGCCGCCCTGGCCGCCGCCCACGATCAGCACGAACGGCTGGCGCGTGATGCCGATCTCCTCGGCGTCGGCCTTGCGGCGATCGAGCCAGGTCACGCGGTTCTTGAATGCGCCATGCTGCGTGCCGTGCGGCCGCGCCGCGCCCGCTTTCTCCTCGAAGCCCTTCAACTCCGTGAGCGCGGTGAACAGCGTCGTTGCCTTGCCGTCCTTCAACCGCAGATGACCGCGGCCGCGCCCAGCCGCCGTCTCGAAGGTGAACCAGCCGCCCTGGCTGTCGTCATCTTCAGCCTTGAACGACTCGGGCCGCACATCGGAAAGCCTCGCCTTCAGCATCTCAGCAATCGCAGTGCGGCTCTCGAAGGTGACGATGTTCCAGGTGAAGGCCACGCAATCGCGCCAGTAGGCCTGATCGGCGAAGAGCGCCGTCGCGCCGTCGATATCGGAACGCTTCAACGCGGCCGCGAACGCACTCAACCAATCGGACTCTTTCATCGTCTTCCCATTGCAGCAGAACCTCGGGCGGCGCACTCTAGACACACATTGGCTCGGGAGGAACTGAGACCCATGAAGTACGACGTCATCTCCGCCGACGGACATATCGACCTGATCTGGCTGCCGCCGGATCTGTTCACCAAGAACTGCTCCGCCGCGATGAAGGAGCGCATGCCCTACGTCGTCGAAGGACCCAAGGGTCCCGAGTGGACGAGCAAGAACGGCGCGAAGTTCGGGTTGGTGAACGGCATGGGCTCCGCGGGACGGGAGTATGTGCCCGGCATCATCCATCGCTCCGACCGCATGGCCTCGACCGGTCTCTACTCCGACGGCAAGAAGGGCATCCGCCGCCTGACCGAAGTCGACCATCGCTTGAAGGACCAGGATCGCGACGGCGTGCAGGCCGAGGTGATCTACGGCATCCTGGGCGCCTCGGGCCGCCTCAACGACCCGGAAGCCTCGACCGAGGTGCTGCGCATCTACAACGACTGGCTGCATGATTTCTGCGCCGCTGCGCCCGAGCGTCTCGTGGGCCTCGCCAACATCCCGAACCACGACATGGATGTGGCGGTGGCCGAGATGAACCGCAACGCCAAGCGCGGTGTGCGCGGCTTCGACGTCGCCAACAAGCCCGACATGACACCGCTGTGGGATCCGTTCTGGGAGCCGCTGTGGCAGCTCGCCAACGACACCGGCATCCCCGTTCATTTCCACACGATCGGCGGCCGTTCGCCCGACACCAGCAAGATGCCGGCATACGTGCAGCGACGCGTCTTCGCCACGCACATCACCGGCTTCCAGATGCACATGAGCACGATGCTGATGGGCCTTATCTATAGCGGCGCACCCGAGCGCTTCCCCAACCTCAAGATCGTGATCGGCGAGGCCGGCCTCGGCTGGATTCCCTACGTGCTGCAGCACATGGACCTCGAGTGGGAGGACCAGTTCCAGGACCTCGATCTCAAGATGAAGCCCAGCGACTACTGGCACCGCCAGTTCTACGCGACGTATCAGACCGATCCGGTCGGCGTGCGCCTGCTCGACCTGCTGGGCGAGGACAACGTGATGTGGGGTTCGGACTATCCGCATCCCGACGGCATCTGGCCCGACAGCCAGGAGTTCCTGAAGAACGAACTCACCGGGGTTTCGCCCGAGGTGCGCCGCAAGGTAGTGCGCGACAATGCGATGAAGCTCTATCGCCTGGGTAACTGAGGGCGTAGACACTCCTTCGTGCGTATCGTCCTCCTGACGGCGCTGGCGATGCTGGCTTTCGCCGGCAATTCCCTGCTGTGCCGCATTGCGCTCCGCGACACCGCGATCGATGCCGCGAGCTTCACCGCGATCTCCATCGCCTCGGGCGCGCTGATGCTGGCGATCCTACTGCGCGTGCAAGGCAAGCGGCCGATGGCGGGCGGCAGCTGGCTCGCCGCACTGATGCTCTTCTCCTATGCGGCCTTTTTCTCTTTCGCCTATCGCGACCTGTCGGCCGCGACCGGTGCGCTGCTGCTGTTCGGCGCGGTGCAGATGACGATGATGGGTTTCGGCCTCTTCAGCGGCGAGCGGCTCGGGCCCGTCAAACTCGGGGGCCTTGTGGGATCGCGCTGGGCGGTCTCGTCGCCCTGCTCCTGCCTGGCCTCGCGGCGCCGCCGCTGCTCGGTGCGTCGTTCATGGTCGCAGCTGGTGTCTCGTGGGGCGTCTACTCGATCCTGGGCAAGGGGCTGGGAGAGCCGACCGCGGCGACCGGCGGCAACTTCATGCGCGCGGTGCCGTTTGCCGCGGCGCTCGGGCTCGCCGCGATGAACCACTCGTCCGTCGACCTGCATGGCGCGCTTTACGCCGTTCTGTCGGGCGCCATCACGTCGGGCCTCGGCTACGCACTGTGGTACGCCGCACTCCCGGCGCTCAGCTCCACCTCGGCCGCCATCATTCAGCTCAGCGTGCCCGCGATCGCGGCGCTGGGCGGCGTGGTGCTGCTGTCGGAGTCGCTGACCGTGCGCCTGCTGATCGCCTCGGCCGCGATCCTGGGCGGCATCGCGATAACGACCGCCGGTAAACGCCGCTAGAGCTGCTTGATTGCCTGCATCTCGGACTGCACGTGGACCTTTTTGGCGCACAGCGGCCAGTGCCACGGCTCCTCGAGATCGAAGATCATGTACTTCGCGAGATCTGCGGCGCGGTCGTAGTCGTGCGCGAGAGCCGCCGCGTCCTTCGGATTGAGTCCAATGCCGTCGCGCTTCTGCACGTAGGCCATCACGGTGCGCGTCGAGAACTGCAACCGCCCGAGATAGGCGCCGCGACCGCCGTAGATGGGCTTTTCCGACGGGCCGTAGCCGCCGCTCTCGCAGACTGCGAGCTGGCGGATGACCTCGTCCTTGCGCTCCTCGATCATGCGCGTGCGTTCGCTGGCGGCGGTCAGCAATGCCTGGTTCGGATGGGGCGGCGGCAACCTCGGCGCGCAGGCCGCGAGTACGGCGGCAGCGAACAGAAGCGCGAGCAGCGCCGTGGGGCGGGAGGAAGTCACAGCCCGTCATTGTTCACACGACTCGACGCAGCGCGTAAACCTGCTTTTGCGTGCGGATTCCGCCAGCACTGCAACGACGAGCCCTAGGAAGCGGGATGCACCTTCATCCAGTGTTGCGCGATTTCCTTGCGCGTGGCGACCCACACCTTGGGCTTGGCCTTCACATAATCGAGGAAGCGCGCGAGCGTCGCGGCGCGGCTCGGTCGCCCCGCCAACCGGCAGTGGATGCCGATCGACATCATCTTCGGCGCGCGGGCACCCTCGGCATAGAGCATGTCGAACGCGTCCTTCATTGCCTGCAGCCAGCCGTCGGCCGTGCCGAAGCCCGGCGCCACCGCGAACTTCATGTCGTTCACTTCGAGCGTGTACGGGATGATGAGATGCGGCGTGCCGTCTACTTTCACCCAGTAGGGCAAATCGTCGTTGTAGGAGTCGCTCGAATAGAGAAAGCCGCCGTGCTTCACCACGGCGCGCAGCGACTCCATGCCGAAGCGGCCGGTGTACCAGCCGACCGGCGGCGTGCCCGCGGAATCGGTGATCGCCTTGACCGCCTTCTTCATGTGATCGAGCTCCTGCTCGAGCGTGAAGTCCTTGTAGTTGATCCAGCGGTAGCCGTGGCTCGCGACCTCGTGGCCGCCCGCCGCCATCGCCTTGCCGGCGGCGGGGTTCAGCTCCAGCGCCCGGCCGACCGCCCAAGAGGTGAAATGAAGGCTGCGCTCGTTGAAGGCGCGCAGGATGCGCCAGAAGCCCGCGCGGCTGCCGTACTCGTACATCGACTCGGTCGAGAGATCGCGGCCGCCCACGATCGGCGTGCCGCCCGGCGTCTCAGTCAGGAATACTTCCGAGGCGAGATCGCCGTTCAGGATCGTGTTCTCGCCGCCCTCCTCGTAGTTCAGCACGAAGGAGACGGCGATCCGGGCCTCGCCCGGCCACTGCGGATCGGGAGTGTCCGGGCCGTAACCGATCAGATCGCGTTCGAGGTGATTGTGCATTGAAGGTCTCCCGACTATAGCTCCGCCAGCAATCTACGGAGGATGCATGAGTGGGGCCAACGCGGTCAAAGAAGACCGGCTCTGGCAGCGCCATGTCGACAGGGCGAAACTGGGCGGCACGCCGAAGGGCGGCGTCAACCGGCAGGCTTTGTCGGCCGAGGATGCGGCGGCACGCAACCTGCTCGCCGCCTGGGCCAGGGCGCGCGGCTTCTCGATCTTCACCGACGCCATCGGCAACCTCTTCGTGCGCCGCGAAGGCACCCACCCGCACGAACAGCCGGTGATGAGCGGCTCGCACATGGACAGCCAGCCGACCGGCGGCCGCTTCGACGGCATGTACGGCGTGCTCGCGGCCTTCGAATCGCTCGAGGCCCTCGAAGACGCCGGCATCAAGACCAAACGCCCGGTGATGGCCGTCGCCTGGACCAACGAGGAAGGCTCGCGCTTCCAGCCGGGCGCCATGGGCTCCGCCGTCTTCGCGCGGCGCTACGAGCTCGACGAGATGCTGGCGCAGAAGGACTGGAAAGGCGTGGTGCTGAAGGACGCGCTGGCCGAAACCTTGAAAGCCGCCCCCGCGCCGATGCGCGCCGGCCAGCCGGGCTTCGCGGTCGACGCCTATGTCGAGGTCCATATCGAGCAGGGCCCGCGTCTCGAGAACGAGAAGAAGACCATCGGCGTCGTCACCGCGATCCAGGGCAGCCGCCGCTACATCGTCACGATCGACGGCGAGGAAGCCCATGCCGGCACGACGCCGCGCGCCGCCCGCAAGGACGCTTATGCCGCCGCCACGCGTATTGCAGCCGCGATGTATGAAGCCACGACCGACCAAGACGACACGCTGCGCTTTACCATCGGCCGCGTCGAAGTCTCGCCTGGCTCGCCCAACACCGTGCCGGGCAAGTCGGTGTTCACGATCGACATGCGCCACCCCGACAACGATGTGCTCGCGTCGTACGAGGCCAGGCTCCACGAGATCGTGCAGAGCAAGGCGGCGCCCTGCCCTGCCGCCATCGAGCGCGTGACCAACGTGCCGCCGACCAACTTCGACACGGGCGTAATCGGCCTGGTGCGCGACGCCGCCACTCGGCTGAAGCTCACCAACATGGACATGCCTTCGGGTGCGGGTCACGACGCCATGCACATCGCCACGCTCTGCCCCGCCGGCATGATCTTCGTGCCCTGCGAGCGCGGCATCAGCCACAACGAGATCGAAAATGCCTCCCCCTCCGACCTCGCCGCCGGCACGCGGGTGCTGGTCGAGGTGCTGGAGAAACTGGCGAACAAGTAAGGACATGAAATGAAGAAAGAACTCGTCTCCATCCTCTCCGACCTGATCGCGCTGCCCAGCCCCTATCCGCCCGGCACCTCGGTCGAGATCTGTGCCTATGCGGCCAAGCGGCTGAAGAAGGCCGGCTACAAGGTCGAGATCGCCACGCACAAGAAGGGCGTCGACAACGTGGTCGCGCGCATGAAAGGCAAGGCGAAGGGGCCGGTCATCGCCTTCAATGCCCATGTCGACACGGTGGGTGTGGGCGAACGCGCGAACTGGAAGAGCGATACCTACGAGGCGCTGGTGAAGGGCGGCCTCGTCTACGGACTGGGCGCCGGCAACTGCAAGGGCAGCATGGCGGTGCAGATCTGGCTGGCGGAGGAGATCGCGCGCCGCGGCGGTCCCGCCAAGGGCGAGCTGATCTTCACCTTCGTGGCAGACGAGGAGAACCTTGGACCCGAAGGCATGGAATACCTGCGCAAGAGCGGCAAGGTGCGGCCCGATGCTCTGATCTTGGGCGCGCAGACCGAGAACAACCTGATCGTGGCCGAGCGCGGCGTAATGTGGGCCAAGGTCACGACCAAGGGCCGCGCCGCGCATGCGGGCAATCCGGGCGCCGGCGACAACGCCATCCTGCGCATGATGCGTCTGATCGGCGCGCTCTCGTCCTACTACGACAAGGCGCTGAAGACGCGCGTGTCGGGCGCGATGAAGTCGACGGTGAACGTCGGCATGTTCCATGGCGGCCACAACACCAACGTCGTGCCGTCGGCCTGTACGGTCGAGATCGACCGCCGCCTGCTGCCCAACGAGAAGGTGACGGACGCGTTCAAGGAACTGAAGAAGGTGATCGACGGCGTGGGTGAGCCGAAGGGCATGTACGACGTCGAATTCCTGACCGGCACAAACGGCTTCACCGCCCCCGCCAACGGCCAGACGGTCGCGGCGTTCGAGGCGGTCGTGAAGAAGCAGCTCGGCCGCAAGGTGAAGTTCCTGAATGCCACGGGCGTCAGCGACGGCCGCTATTACGCCGACGACAAGATCGAGATCATCAACTTCGGCCCGGGCTCGGGCGCGCAGGGCCATGCCGCCAACGAGAGCGTTCCGATTGCCGAAATGGTCGAAGCGGCCAAGATCCAATTGGACGTCGTGCAGCGCCTCGTCTGCTAGACTGAGGGCATGCGGTACGACGCGATCGTCATCGGCGCGGGCATCTCCGGCCTCTACCAGCTCCACAAGCTGCGCGAGCTCGGCCTCACCGTGCGCGTGTTCGAGACCGGCACGGGCGTGGGCGGCACCTGGTACTGGAACCGCTATCCCGGCGCGCGCTTCGATTCGGAAAGCTATTCCTACGGCTACTCCTTCTCGCCGGAGCTGCTCGACGAGTGGGACTGGACCGAACATTTCTCGCCGCAGCCCAAGACGCTCGAGTATTTGAACTTCGTTGCCGACAAGTTCGACCTGCGCCGCGACATCCAGTTCAATGCCCGCGTGACGGCCGCGCACTGGCGCGAGGCGACGCGTGACTGGACCGTCACTCTGGAAGATGGCAGCACGCACGAGGCGCGCTTCCTGATCACCGCGGTGGGCCCGCTGTCGGCGCCCACCATGCCCAACATCCCGGGCGTCGAGAGCTACAAGGGCCAGTCCTGCCATACGGCGCGCTGGCCCAAGGAGCCGGTGAGCTTCGCCGGCAAGCGCGTGGCGGTGATCGGCACCGGGGCGACGGGCGTGCAGACGATCCAGGAAGTGGCCAAGACCGCGGGGCATCTCACCGTGTTCCAGCGCACGCCCAACTGGTGCGCGCCGCTGCACAACGGGCCGATCTCGAAGCAGGAGATGGCGGAGATCCGCAAGGGCTACCCGGAGCTGTTCGCGCGCTGCCGCGAGACCTTCGCCTGCTTCCTGCACACCGCCGATCCGCGCGGCACCTTCGAGGTGACGCCCGAGGAGCGCGAGGCCTTCTTCGAGAAGCTCTATGCCGAGAAGGGCTTCGGCATCTGGCAGGGCAACTTCCGCGACATTCTCATGAACAAGGAAGCCAACGCCACGCTATCGGACTTCGTCGCGCGCAAGATCCGCGGACGCGTGAAGGACCAGAGCGTTGCCGAAAAACTGATCCCCAAGAACCACGGCTTCGGCACGCGCCGCGTGCCGCTCGAGACCAGGTACTACGAAGTCTACAACCAGCCCAACGTCACGCTGGTCGACATCAACGAGACGCCGATCGAGCGCATCACGCCTACTGGCCTGCGGACGTCGGACAAGGAATACGACTTCGACATCATCGTCTATGCCACGGGCTTCGACGCCATCACCGGCAGCTTCGACCGCATCGACATACGCGGCGCCGGCGGCCAGCGGCTGAAGGACAAGTGGACGGGCGGCCCCAAGACCTATCTCGGCGTCGAGGTCGAGGGCTTCCCGAACATGCTGATGCTGATGGGCCCGCACACGGCACTGGGCAACATCCCGCGCTCGATCGAATACAACGTCGAGTGGGTGACCGGCCTCATCAAATACATGCGCGATCACGGTCTCACGCGCGTCGACGCGCGGCCCGAGGGCGTCAAGTCGTGGACCGACCACGTGATCGCGCTCGGCGAAAGCCTGCTGTCCAACGAGGTCGACTCGTGGATGACCGGCATCAACCGCAATGTCGAAGGCAAGACCGTCCGCACAGTGGCTCGCTACAGCGGCAGTGCGCCCGCCTATCGCGCCCGCTGCGACCAGGTCGCCGCCGACAGCTACCGGGAAATGTCCTTGTCGTAGCAGCGCCTCATTCCGCTGCAATTTGTCGTTCAACACTCTGTGTGAGTCAGTTGCAATGTAATTGATCTATACTCTCCCCTCAGTGGGGGTGAGATCAGGTGGGTTCTGCGGCGGCGAAGGCTTTTGGGTATTTCGAGCGGTTCGCCGCGATCGCCGCGCAGCATCCGCTGCTGGCCACGTTGCTCATCCTCTGCATTTTGCCCCCGTCGATCTGGTGCGTCGCCAGCCTCTGGCGCGGCCGCAACGTGCAGGCGCTGTGGGCGACGATCGCCATCATCCTCGTGCTGGTCGTCTTCTCTTGGGGTGACGACACCTACACCCACGTCTATCGCATCGTCGCCGTCGCCGAGCAGATCCGCAGCCTCGAGGGCAGCCTGCTGTTGACCAACTCGCAGACCGGCGTGGTGGTGCCGACCTTCGTCTACTACAGCCCGCTGCCCTACATCCTTCCGGTCGTGCTCAACCTCATCGGCCTGCCGGCGCTTGCCGCCTTCAAGATCGCGCTCTGCGTGCAGCTCGTCGTCATGGGTCTCGGCGTCCAGCGCATCGTCGAGAGAACCCAGCCGACGACGGCGGGCTTCCTCGCCGCCGTGCTGTTCGTGAGCGCCAACTACACCTACGAGGTCTGGGTCTCGCGCGCGGCCTTCGCCGAGCTCTGGGTCTACTCTGTGGTGCCGTGGGTGATCAGCAACTCGCTGCCCTCCCGGACGCCCCCTCATACACCGGCGCGCAACGCCACCATCTCGCTCACCCTCGTCTTCTTCCTGCAGGCCGTGGCCCACCCGATCGTGCTGGCGCACAGCCTGATCTGCGAAGTGCCCGTCGTGCTGGCCCTCTCGCGCCAGAGCCCGCTCGAGCTGGCGCGGCGCTGGCTCGTGCCGTTTACCCTGGCGCTGGTCCTCGCCATCCCGTTCTGGCTGCCGCAGGTGCTGTGGCAGTCCCACATCCTCGGCCCCGCCGCGCTGCCGGTCGATTTCCGCGACACCTTCCAGACGGCGAGCGAGCTGCTCGACCCCAAGAACAACCGCAACATCGGCACCTGGCTGCCGCTCGCCGTGGTGCTCCTGGTCGTGCTCGGCCGCCTGCGGCTCAGCCTCCGTACCGGCCTGTTGATCGCCTGCTGTGCCGTGCTGATGGGCCTCCAGTCGATCTACCTGCGCAGCATCACTCAGCGCATCCCGACGCTGGAGCTCTCGCTCTTCGTGTGGCGCCTGATGTTGCCTGCGGCGATGCTCGCCTTCGCGGCCCTCCTCGCCGGCTGGCGCGAGGCTGCGCCCGGCCCGACCTGCAAGCGCAACACGACTCTGCTGGCGTGGCTGGCCGGCATCTCGGCCATCTTCATGGCGGTCTTCACCGTGCTGGAGTCCGCCGACTATTTCCCCCACCTCGCCGCCGCCAAGAGCGACCGCGCGGCGATGGTCGCCTACGACATCGACAAGGAAGCCTCGATCTGGGGCATCCGCGAATACATCCCCAACTACGAGCCCCTGAAGCAGACCTGCTTCGCCACCACGCCCGACGACGTGCGTCCGACCCGCTTCGCCGAGCTGCGCGCGGGCCTCGCCGCTACCAGGCCCTACGTCGCGGTCGAGCACGCGCCGGTCGGCATGGTCGACTATCGCGTCGACGGCCAAAGCGTCCAGCCCTCTTTCTGCGGCGAAACCCTCGTGCTGGGCCCGCTCGCCCCCGGAGCCACAATCAGCGTTGCCGAACACGCGCTCCAACTCCTCCTTTTCGTGCGCTGTGCCGCGATGGGGCTGCTCGCGCTTTTCCTTGCCTTCTTCCTGCGCAGCGAATGGCGCCGCCGCCGCGGGATGGTTGCTGCGTGATCTCTCCGGCACGCCATCACCGTCTCGACAGCCTCGAATTCGTGCGCGCAGCCTGCGCGCTGGTGGTCCTGTTCGACCACGTCTACGGCGAGAGCGTGCGCATCACGCATTGGGCGCCGCTGGTCGCCATCACCTCCTTCGGCGAGGAGGCGGTGATCGGCTTCTTCGTGCTGTCGGGCTGCGTGATCTCGATGCAGCACTATCGCGACAAGCGCCGCTACCTGCAGTCGCGCCTGGTGCGCCTGATGCCAATCTACTTCACCCTGCTGATCGCGAGCGCGCTGGCCATGGTCGCGTGCGGCGTGCCTGTGGACTTCTGGCACTTCGCGGCGACCGCGCTTTTCGCCGACAGCCTCTTTTCCGAAGCGGCCTTCCCGCTGCGCTTCTTCATTCCCTCCTGGAGCCTCGCTTACGAGCTCTACTACTACATCGCGTTCGTCGCGATCATGGCCTGGCCGCGCCTCGTGCTGCCGCTGTTTGGCCTCAGCGTCGCGGCGGGGCTGGCGACGTACTTCATCACGCCGCATTCCGAGATCGAGAACGCCGCCGAGCACGCCCTCTCGTTCTTCTGCATGTGGCTGAGTGGCGTCCTGGTGACCCGGCTGGTCGGCCGGAACTACACCGTATCGATCGCGACCGGCGCCTGGGCGCTCAGCGTCGGTCTCTGCCTCTCGCGCGTGCCCTTCTCCGAGCCTTCCAAGTTCGACTTCATTCGTCTGCTGGGCTTCAGCCTCGGCTTCTCGCTCTTCATCTGGTCCCTCCTGTCTGACCGCAAGGGCGACACGGTGCGCCGGTTCGACCTCGGCCTGTGGGGACGGGTGGGCGTGGCGGCGCTGGTGCTCCCCTACGTCTGGGAACTGTCGACGGCCCATCTTCCGATGAAGGCGGCGGCCAGCGCCGTCCTCGTAATCTTCACCGTCGCCCCGCAGGCGATGTGCGCGGCGATCGCGCGGCTGGCGCGGCCGGCCATGCCGTTCATGGTCTATGTCGGCGGCCTCAGCTATGCCCTCTATCTCGTGCATTACCCGCTGGTTCAGACGTTCAACGTCCTCTCGCCGCTGCCGGGCCTTGTGAACGTCGCGATCATCACCGCCCTCAGCTTCGCGCTGGCACATCTGCTCGACTATCGCTTCCAGCCCTGGGTGCGCACACGCCTGATCGGACCCGACGCCGCGCGTCCCTAGCCGCAGTAGTCGTCGTCATCGCCGTAATCGCCCAACACGTCGTATTCGGTGAGGCATCTGCGGTTCGTGCCGGGCGCGTCGATGTCCTCGGCATCGTCCCTCGCCGTTCGCGGGCGCCACGTCACCGGCAGGATCTCGCTGTCGGCCGGTCGCGGCGACGTGAGCTGGCCGGGCATCGGCACGGGCGGCTCCAGCGGTGGTGTCGGTGGTGGAGTTGGAGTTGTTGGTGGAGTTGGTGGTGGTGACGCCTTCGGCGGCGGGGATAGCGGCTTCGGCGGCAGCGCCGGCACCTCGTCCCGGGGAGCGACGGCGCGCGGATCTGCGGCAACTCCAGCGCGATCGCACGGCCCCTGGGCGCCGACCAGATGCGGTTCAGGACCAGGCGGGTGGAGACGCGATCGCCGCCGTCGGCATCCGCGATCAACTTGCGCAGCATGTGCTCGGCCTCGCCTTCCGCGATCTCGTCGAGCAGCAGATTCATCCGGTTGCGACTTCCGCGCGGCCGGGCGGGGACGGTGGCGGTGCGAGCCCGGGCAACTTGCGCCGGCGGTGGCCGTTCTTCCAGAGCAGCTGACGGAAGGGAGAAGGACCTTGGAACGCGTCTTGTCACTGATCCTGATTGTGGTCGCCACCGCCGGTCTCGGCGGTTGTGGGGTCGCCGCCTTTCCCGTCCGCACCACCAGCGCCGCGGTGAAAATCGTCCCGGTGGCGGGCGATGTCGTGGCCTATCCGCTCGACAAGACCGCCGACGCCATCGACTAGAGCGCAATGACTTCAGATCATTGCGCTACCGGCAATATTGCTCCGCCGGCCTGAGACGGTCCGCCGCGCGTTATTGCACCGAATACGCAAAAATAGTTGATGTGAGCCTTGATGCGATTTGTTACCTTTTGCCCTGTGGGAACGGGCTCGAGGGGGCCTGGGTGTGAGGGGAACTTCAAAATGGGTCTGCTTTCCAGCGTTTTGGGCCTGACTCTGTCGGCGGCAGAGGGCGCGCCGGCGGGTGTCTTGGCGTCGATGGGCGTCTTGAGCGGACTGTTCCGCACAAAGGAGGTCCAGAAGGTCCTTGCCTGCATCGCCAGCGAAGAAGAGGCGCTGCAGAAGACTGTCGGACCTGAACTGCTCTTCGGCTACCGACTCGCCAAGCGTCACGTGCGCGACGCGGTCGTGGCCCAGTCCGCCGAGATCACCGACCAGATTCGCAACGCCGCCGCCAGCCCGCGCGGGATTCTCTACAAGACCATCAAGGAAGTCTGCGAGGCCGATCTCGGGTCGGGCGCGATGCATTGCGGCCGCGGAGAGCTGTCGATGAATGGCAAGGCACTGCTCGCGCTCTGCGCGCGCGCCTGCAAGGAGCTCGAGGCCGAGGGCATGCGCACCCGCGACACGACCTTCCGTGAAATGGAACGGCTGCGTCTGGAGATAGCAAGAGCTGGCTAGCGCTGGTTGAGGGCTTCCACGATCGCGCGCAGGCCGGCGTCGATGCGATGCACCTGCTGGGCGATCGCATCGATCCTGGCCTCCTGAAGCTTGAGCAGGGCGCCGATGCCAAGCGCGTCGGCCGCGCCGGCGACCGCCCCGCACCCGGCGCACTGAAGCACGGTGACACGAGTCTTCGCCTTGCCCGCTTCGATCGCTTCCAGTTCGAAGACGCCGTGGCCGCAATGACCGCATTTCGATGTGGCCATCTCCGTCCTCCGCTCAGGGCTTGATGCCGAGCAGGCGCGCTGCCGTGCCACCCAGGATCGCGATGCGCTCGTCGTCACTCAGGCCGGGCGTGTTCAGGACGAGATCGACCTCGGTGCTGGTCCACGGGAACGGATAGTCCGTCCCGATCATGATCTTATCGGAGCCGACCTCGGCGATCAGATGGCGCAGCGCTTCCGTCGTGAACACGATTGTGTCGAAGAAGAGCTGGCCGTCGCGCAGGTATTGCGTCGGCTTCTTCTTCGGGAACGGACCGACGCGGTCGGGGAAGGTGCGCTGCACCGCGTCCGAGCGGTTGGCGTAGGACGGCAGGTAGCCGCCGCCGTGCGCGGCGCAGATCTTCAGGCCCGGGAAATGATCGAGCGTGCCCTCGAAGATCATGTGCGACAGCGCAATCGTGGTCTCGAGCGGATTGCCGATCGTGTTGGTGAGCAGGCCGTTGCCGCCCAGCCGGCCGCTGGGCTCGAGCTCGCGCACACCGGTGGGGTGCATGAACACCAGCACGCCCAGCTCCTCGCACTTCTTCCAGAAGGGATGGAAACGCGGGTTGGCGAGCTCCTCGCCTGCCACGCTGCCGCCGACGCTGACGCCGCGGAAGCCCAGCTTCTTCACGGCATGCTCGACCTGCTCCGCGGCCAGCTCGGGATGCTGCAGCGCTGCCGTGGCATAGCCCACGAAACGGTCGGGATGGGCGGCGCAGAATTCGACCAGCGTCTCGTTCTGGATTCGGATCAGTTCGGCTGACTGGTCCTTGGTCGCCTTGTACCAGTAGGGATTGATGGAAAGTGCCTCGACGTCGATGCCCTGCGCGTCCATCGCCGCGAGGCGCACCGAGGTGTCGTCCATCAGCAGCCCCGGCGCCTCGAGCGGGTGGCCGATCACCGCCATCGCCTTGGGCACGCAGCAATGGGCGTGCACATCGATCGTCTTGACCCGCTTGCCGTTGATCACGGTCTCACGGCGGCGATGGGCGTGGGCGTGACCATGACCGCCGCCATGATCGTGTGCGGCCGCCGCCGTCTGCAGGTCGCACGTGGTGAAGGCGATGGGCATCGGCGCCCCATTAGGTACTCGTGGGGCGGACGGCGTGACGTGGGTGTGCATGAGTTCTCCTGCGGCCTTGGTCGAACAGGCCGTGAGCCTACAACGCCTGCGGCTCAGCGAAAGACGTAAATCGGGCTCGACCAGATCAGATGGCCGTCCTCCTGCGTCACGCAGACGTAAAGCGCGCTGTCGCCCGTCCCCTTCAGCGTGATGCGGCGCGTGAGTTTGGCGGTGCGGTGCAGATTCTCGTCCGGCAAGCGGAAGATGCGAATGCGCCGCTTGATGCCGCCGGCCTCGAACACAAGGTCGTTACGTCCGATGTCGGCAACGGCGATGTCGCACTTCACCAGGGCTGTATCGATCCTGAGGCGGCCGTTCTTCGCATCGGCCAGCACGGCGTCGAAGCCACCGAAGCCGCCGGTCGTGAGCGCGGTCCATTGCAGCGTGCCCGGGCCGGTCTGCTGGATCTTCTTGTCGAGATTCCACATGTTGATCGGCGTGATCTTCTCGAAGCTGTTGCCGTCGAGCGCGGCACCGCCGTCCCAGATCGTCTGCCGGCCGCGGCCGCGATATTCCGAGCCCTCCCAGATCACGCGGATGCGCCGGCCGAGCGCCGCGTCCTCGTAGGGCCGCCACGTCTCGAGCACATCGAGGCCGTCGCGGATCTCGATGCGTTCGATCGGCGCGGAGGCATGCGCGTCCATCGTGAATTCCACATCCTTGTCCGAGGATTGCAGGATGTCGCCCATCATGGCCGTGCGCGCGGGCGTGTGCGTCGCCGGCCCGACGTTGGGATCGCTGCTGTAGAGTTTCGCGTCGTGCGCGAAGGTCGCGCGCGTGTCGAGCAACATGCGGCAGCCGGTGGTGGCGTAGTGATGGCGCTTGCGCAACGCCTCGAACAGGCCGGCGCGCGTCAACTCGGGCGCCAGCAGACAGGAAAGACCGCCATAGGCGCCGAACATCGAGGCGCCGGGATGGCTCGCACCATGGCGGCCCTTGTGGCCGTCGGAATTGGCCAGGATGCCGACGCGATAGCCCTGCTCCAGTGCGTCCTGGACCAGCCACTCGAAGGTGCCCCAGTCGGAATGGACCTCGACCGCGCGCTCGATCCTGGCATCGTGCGCCATCTTGATGTCGGCGTAGCGGCCGCCGATATGGGCGAACACGACGCAGTCCTCGTCCTTCAGCGCCTTGAACAGCCCTTCGGCGCTGTTGGAGTCGCTCCACACATCGGTCGTATCGTCGACCAGCGCGTGGCTGGAGCGGTGGATCTGACGGCCCTCGTGCATGAACATCACGTTGCGGTCGCCGCCCAGCCCGGTGTTGCCCGACCATTCGTAGCCCGGGAAGATGATGAAGCTGCCGGTCTTGTTGTATTCAGCGGTGAGCCGGTTCAGCTCCTCCCAGAACGGCGTGGTGATCTGGAAGTCGTTGCCCTGGTGGCTCATGCCGTCAAGGAAGGCGCGATCGCGCGCGAACTCGATCAGCTCGCGCGCCGAGTTGGTGCCGATCGTTTCCTCCGACTGGCCGTGCAGGTCGCACCAGTAGGATTTGAGGGCGGCGTCCTTCGCGATGCGCAACGGATTGCTCCGGCAAAGCACCTTGCCCCCCGAGTCGATCACGTCGATCAACAGATCGCCCGGCACCCCGACCGACAGGCCTTCGATCGATTTCGCATGTTCGCCCCGCTTCATGGTGAACGTCGCGGGCAGGCCAGCCACCGGCATGTTCGCCTTGAGCGTGAACGTGCCCGCGACCTGGTCGCTGGGATTGCCCCACTTGTCTTCGCCCTTGAAGCCCAGGCGAAACGTCTCGCCGCAGGCGCGCGCCGTCGGCAGCAGCGCCTTCCACAGCACCGCGGGACCGGCCACGACCGGGAAGTGCGGCTGCTTCGGAAGCTCTACGTAGTTGTAGGTGGCGAAGGGATCGGCCAGCACGCGGAACTCGAACGTCGACTCCACGAACGTCTGCATGCGCATGCCGGGCGAGCCCTGGCGGGGGTCGCCGAAGCGCACGGTGAGCGTGTCCCCTTCGTTCAGGAAGCCACGGACGACGCGGATGAACAATGTCTTGTCCCACGGACGGATGTTCATCTTCGGCTCGAAGCGCACCTCGAGCAGCGCGCCGTTCGAGGCCTCGACCGTCGTGTAGTTGGCGGCCTTGGGATCGGTGAACTGCGGCCGGCCCATGTCGCCCGCGAAGCGCTGCACGATCTTGATTGAGCCGGTGTCGTCGATGCCGAAGTAACCCGCGGTGTAGACCAGGGTAAACGACTGGAAGCTGCCTGCCTCGACCGGATCGGTCGGCTGCAGGGTGGCGGTGCCCATGCGCTCGGGCAGGTACGTCGAATGCGGCATGTGATCGGCCTTCCGAAATCAGGACTCGCCCTCGGGCGGCCAAGTTGTATTATGACGTCTTATCGACGGCAAGGAGAAGTCGTGGCGTCACGCTCGCAGAAATCGCTGCCGTGGATCAGGCCCGAGCGGAACAGTCCCGTCTCGATGCAGGCCCAGATCGCGCAGTGGCTCGAGCAGCTGATCGGCGCGGGACGTCTTGGCGCCGGCGACCGGCTGCCGTCGGAGGCGATTCTGGTCGAGCGACTGGGCGTCAGCCGCGTGACGGTGCGCCTGGCCATCGACGACCTGGTCGCGCGCGGCCTGGTCGCACGCGCCCACGGCAAGGGCAGCTTCGTCACCGCGCCGGTGGTGCAGCACGACATCCTCTCCGACCAGGCCTTCTTCGACATCGTGCTGGCAAAGGTCCCAAAGGCGGAGGTGAGGCTGCTCGCGTTCGCGCCCGCCGTGCCGCCGGCCAAAGTCGCTTCCCTGTTCGCACTATCGTCCGGCCAGAAAGCGATGCGGCTCGAGCGTCTGTCCCTGTCGGCCGGCCGGCCGGTCGTGTTCTCGGAGAGCTGGCTCACGCCCGATGCCGCGCATCTGTCGCCCGCCGACATCGAGAACATGTCGACGGCCGCCGTGCACAGCGTGCTGCTGCGCCATCCCATCGCCTCCTCGGCCAATGCGATCGGCGCCGAGCTCGCCGGTGCCACCGTCGCGCGCCGCCTCGGCATCGGCGCCCGCAGCGCCGTGCTGGTGCTGGCGCGCACGCGCTTCGACGCCCAGGGCCGGGTGCGCGAGCACAATCGCTTCACGGTCGATCCGTCGGCCTATGAATTCACGTTTGCGGCCAGGGGCGACGTGCCCACGGCCGCCATGGTGCGGGCCGTCGCGGCCTAAGGGGAGACAGCAATGCGTCGAATGAAACTGTTCGCGATCCTTCTGTCGGCTCTCTCGCTCGCGGGATCGAACGCCGCGGGCCAGTCGAACCCGTCGAAGAACGTCTCGCTGGTCGTGCCTTTCGCGCCCGGCGGCGGGCACGACAGCATGGCGCGCATCCTCAGCGGTCCGCTGTCGGAAGCCCTGGGCCAGACGGTGATCGTCGAGAACAAGCCCGGCGCCAACGGCATGGTCGGCGCCGACTACACCGTACGAGCCAAGCCCGACGGCATGACCATCCTGTTCGCCTCGCCCGCCGAGATCGTGATCGCGCCCACCGTCTACAAGACGATGCGCTACGATCCGTTCAAGGACCTCGTGCCGGTGACCCTGGCCGGCACGACCCCGATCGCGATCGTGGCCAACCCGTCGCTCGGCGTCCGAACCTTCGCCGAACTGATCGCCAAGGCCAAGAGCGAGAAGGATGGCCTGGCCTACGGCACGCCGGGCGAGGGAAGCTCGCAGCATCTCGCGGGCGCGTGGCTGTCGCAGCTCACAGGCGCCAAGTTCGTGCACGTGCCCTACAAGGGTGCAGGTCCCGCCACGAACGACGTCGTGGCCGGCCACACGCCGCTCGCCATCGTCGGCATGGCGCCGGTGTTGCCGTTCATCAGGAGCGGTAAACTGGTTGCCGTCGCCGTCACTTCGCACGACCGGGTGATGTGGGCGAAGGACGTGCCGACTGTCTCCGAGCAGCCCGGCATGGCGGGCTTCGAAGCCTGGCACTGGGAAGGCGTGATGGTGCCCAAGGGCACGCCGGCCGAGATCGTGCAGAAGCTCCATGCCGCCTTCGCTTCAGTGCTCCAGAGGCCCGACGTGCGCGGCCAGCTCCAGGAGCTCGGCGTCGATCCGGTCGGCAACAGCACCGCGGAGTTCACGGCCTTCCTGGCCGCCGACCGCGACCGCTTCGCCAAGATGTTCACCTACACGGGCCTGAAGCCGGAATAGGAATCGACAATGTCCAACGCCCTTCCGTTCGAGTTCGTGCCGATCGAGCCGCGCCGCAGCCTGTCGAAGCCGCGCACCACCGGCCTCACCATGGTGATCGACGACGGGCTGCCGCTGCCCTACATGCGCGGCGTCCTCGATCTCGCCGCGCCCTACATCGACCTGATGAAGATCAAGACCGGCACCGCGCGCCTCTATCCGCGCGACAAGCTGGTCGAGAAGCTCTCGCTCTACGAAGGCTTCGGCATCCAGCCGTTCCTGGGCGGCCAGTTCCACGAATATGTCTTCGCGACCATGGGCGAGGCGGCCCTGCCGAAATTCTACGCCGAGTCGCGTGCGCTGGGCTTCCGCACCATCGAGATCTCAGACAACACCGTGCCGCTCACAGACACCCAGCGCCGCGACCAGATCAAGGCCGCGATCAGGAGCGGCCTCGACGTGTTCGGCGAGGTGGGCTCGAAGGAAACGCTCAGCAATCCCGGCTTGCTTATCCAGCAGGCCGAGATCTGCCTGGAAGCCGGCTCCAAGCTCGTGCTCGTCGAAGCCGCCGAGTTGGTCGAGGACGGCCGCGTGCGCAAGGACAGCCTCGAGGTGATCAAGCGCGGCATCCCCGCCGACAAGGTCATGATCGAACTGCCCGGCCCGTGGATCTCCGGCGTCCGCAGCTGCGACATCGAGGAGATGAAGAAGATCCTGTTCGCCGAGTTCGGCCCCGACGTGAACATCGCCAACGTCGCGGTGACGACGATCTACGACACCGAAGCCCAGCGCGTCGGCCTCGGCACCGGCGGGCCGCTGCACGGCTGATCCCGTCAGACGGACCAGCTGCCGTCCGGGTTGCGCAGCCTGTTGTAGGTGTCGATCCAGTGCGCGGCGTTGGCGTCGCCGGGCCCGTTGCGGCAGCGCAACTCGGCCGCGACGTTCGCGCGGCGCGCCGTCTCGTCGGCGCCGGCCGGGCCGATCTTGAACTTGGCCTGCGTGTTCACGACCTGAAGCTTAAGCGACGCGAGTTGCCGCAGCCGCGCGCCGTACACGGGACCGTCGGTGATGTGGCCCTTGGGCGCGCCCGGCTCGTAGATCGACAGCAATTTGGTGAGCGCGGCCGCCACTGCGTCGGGACTGGTGTCGTAGGTCGCGATGCATTCGAAATTGACCGCGCGATAGATGGTCGAGCCGCGGCCGCCATCCTCGGGGTCGGCCCAGCGGCTGGGAAACACGCCCAGATATTCGGAGACGAGGAACGCCACCTTCGGGTTCTGCTTCAGCGCCTTGAAGGTGGGGTCGGCCTGCACGCAATGCAGCTCGATCAGATCGCCTGTTCGAATGAACGGCAGCATCGTCATCTGTGGGAAGCCGCCGTCGACCTGCGCCGACAAAGTGCCCTGCTTCTGCGTCGCCACGAATTCATCGGCGAGTTTCTGCGGAATGCGATGCTTGGGCGCGTCCTTCATGTCGTCCTCCCGCCGTTTCAGTGGAGTCCGAAAATCGCGAGCCGGCGGCGGCTGCCGGCTCTAGGTCATCTTATTCTCGACCCCGTGCAACAAGGAACACAACTATGAAGACTTACAGCACCGTGAGCGCCGAGAAGCGCCGGGAGGTGACCGGCCTGCAGTTCGTGCAGGGGCTGGCCGACGGCACGCTTCCGCTCAACACGATCGCCGGCACCCTGGGCTACGACGTGAGCGAGGCGGCAAGCGGGCGGGTCGTGGTCACGATCGAGCCCAACGACACGCACCTCAATCCTGCCGGCACGGTGCATGGCGGCCTGGCCGCCACTCTGCTCGACAGCTGCATGGGTCTGGCGATCCAGTCGACGCTCGCGAAAGGCGTCGCCCAGACCACCGTCGAGTTCAAGATCTCGCTGATCCGGCCGATCACGCCGGAGACGGGACCGATCAGGGCGGAAGGCACCGTCCTGAACTGCGGCCGCCGCGTCGGCACGGCCGAAAGACGGATCACGGACGGCAAGGGCCGCCTGCTGGCGCACGGCACGACGACCTGCCTGATCTTCGAGGGCTAGTCAGGAAAAGCGCGCCGCCTGGTGTTCGTAGTCCGGGTAGCCCAGTATCTTCCGCAGCTCGGCGGACGAGAGCGCGCCGGCACGCTTGCCGTCCTCCTTCAGCGCCGCGAGTCCGGCGTTCATCGCCGACACCACGCCTTCCAGCAGGCCGAAGGGATGAACGCCCATCTTGAAGCCGATCTCGGCCGCCTCCTTCTGCGACAGCTCGACCGGCGCTGGCGACAGCACGACGAACGACGGCGTGCCGCGCGCGGCGGCGATCGCCTGGCGCATCTCGCCGCGATCGGCAGGCGAGTCGAGAAACACGATGTCGGCGCCCTCCTCGACGAAGATCGCGATCCGCGCCAGCGCTTCGTCGAGCCCATAGCCGCGGCGCGCATCGGTGCGGGCGAGAATCAGGGTGCCGCTTCCCTTCGCGGCCGCGACCGCCGCGCGAATGCGCATGCGCGCTTCCTCACGCGGCACGCAGGTCTTGAACGCCGTCACCAGCGGACGCGGCGTCTCCTTGTCCTCGATCAGGACGGCGCAAGCGCCTGCCTGGGCAAACATGCGCACTGCGCGCTGCACGTTCATCGCATTGCCGAAGCCGTGGTCGCCGTCGGCCAGCAGCAAGGTGTTGGGCGCGGCGGCATGGATCATCTCCAGCGACTGCGCCATCTCGCTCAAGGAGATGTAGTCGAGGTCCGGCCCGCCCAGACGCCCGGCCGCAACGCAGGCGCCCGACTGAAAGATCATAGGGAAGCCCGCTGCTTCCGCGAGCCGCGCCCCCAGCCCGTCCCAGACGACAGGCGGCATGAGCAATCCCGGCTCGGCCAGCAGCGCGCGGAGGCGATCAGGGGCGTTCATCACGCCGTCTTCTGCGCCTTCAGCCCCAGCTTGCCGATGGTCTGCTCGCGCATCACGAACTTCTGAATCTTGCCGGTGATGGTCATCGGGAACTCGGCCACGAACTCGATGTAGCGCGGGATCTTGTAGTGGGCGATCTGACCCTTGCAGAACTCGCGGATCTCCTCGGTCGTGGCGCTCTGGCCCGGGCGCAACTTGATCCAGGCGCAGATCTCCTCGCCGTACTTCTGGTCGGGCACGCCGATCACCTGCACGTCCTGGATCTTGGGATGGCTGTACAGGAACTCCTCGACCTCGCGCGGATAGACGTTCTCGCCGCCGCGAATCACCAGGTCCTTGAGACGGCCGACGATGTTGACGTAGCCCTGCTCGTCCATGATCGCGAGATCGCCGGTGTGCATCCAGCCACCCTCGTCGACGGCTTCCTTCGTCTTCTCCGGATCGTTCCAGTAGCCCTTCATCACCGAATAGCCGCGCGTGCAGAACTCGCCGGTCTCGCCACGTGGCACAGCCTTGCCCTCGGCGTCGACGATCTTGATCTCGATATGCGGCAGCACCTGGCCCACGGTCGAGACGCGACGCTCGACCGGATCGTCGGTCGCGCACTGCGTCGACACGGGTGACGTCTCGGTCATGCCATAGGCAATCGTGACCTCGTGCATGTTCATCTTCGACTGCACGCGCTTCATCACCTCGATCGGACAGGGCGAGCCCGCCATGATTCCGGTGCGCAGGCTCTTGAGGTCGAACGTGTCGAACTGCGGATGATCGAGCTGGGCGATGAACATGGTCGGCACGCCGAACAGCGCCGTGCAGCGCTCCTCCGACACGGCTTGCAGGGTCGCCAGCGGATCGAAGGCGTCGGACGGATAGACCATGGTCGAGCCATGGGTCAGGCAGCCCAGGTTGCCCATCACCATGCCGAAGCAGTGATAGAGCGGCACCGGAATACAGAGCCGGTCCTTCGCGGTGAGCTTCAGCCCTTCGCCCACGAAGTAGCCGTTGTTCAGGATGTTGTGGTGGCTGAGCGTCGCGCCCTTGGGGTGGCCTGTCGTGCCCGAGGTGAATTGGATGTTGATCGCATCGTCGAACTGGAGCTTCGGCGCCATCTCCGCGAGCTTCACCTTCTCCGCATTGCCGCCGGCCCGGGCGACATCGTCGAAGTTCAGCATGCCCGGCGTCTTCTCCGTGCCGAGGCGGATCACGTGCTTGAGGTGCGGCAGCTTCCTGGCCTTCACCAGATCCTCGACGATCTCGAGATAGTTCGAGGTCTTGAGCGCCGGCGCCAGGATCAGCGCCTTGCACGCGACCTTGTTCATCGCATAGTCGAGCTCGGCGCGCCGGTACGCCGGGTTGACGTTGACCAGCACGAGGCCCGCCTTCGCCGTCGCGAACTGCGCCAGCGTCCATTCCGACGTGTTCGGCGACCAGATGCCGACCCGGTCGCCGCGTTCCAGGCCCAGGGTCATCAGGCCGGCCGCCAGATCGTCGACGCGCCGCGCCAGCTCGCCCCAGCTCCAGCGCACGTTCTGGTGCCGCACGACCAGTGCTTCGCGGTCGCGGTACTTCTCGACCTGGCGATCGAAAAACATGCCGATCGTCTCGCCGATCAGCTTCTTGTCCGAGACGCCGTGGTCGTAAGAGATTTTTGGGGTGGCCTGAGGATTGGTCATGCACGGAGATTAGCGCGACGTGCGATTTTTGAAATCATGAAACGCCATTATGTGACTGTCGACGTCTTCACCGACCGCCCGTTCGGGGGCAATCCGCTGGCAGTCGTGCTCGACGCCCAGGGGTTGTCGACCGAGCGCATGCAGGCCATCGCGGCCGAGTTCAACTATGCCGAGACGACCTTTGTCCTGCCGCCGACAGACCCGGCCCATACGGCACACGTCCGCATCTTCACACCCAAGGCCGAAATGCCGTTCGCCGGCCATCCCAATGTCGGCACGGCCTTCGTCCTGGCCCGCGCCAATCCCGACCTGGGCGACAGGCTGTTGTTCGAAGAGAAGGCCGGGCTCGTGCCGATGGATATCGTGCGTGACAAGGGTGTCGTGATCGCGACCCGGCTTGCTGCGCCGCAGCAACTATCCTTCGGCGAGGAAGTGACGCCCGCGCTGGTCGCCGAGGCATGTGCGCTCGACGTTCGCGACATCAAGACCGATGTGCATCCGCCAATCGTGGCCTCGTGCGGCGCAGCACTGCTGTTCGTCGAGCTGGTGTCGCGCGCCGCCCTGGCGAAAGCCAAACCGCAGACCGATGTATTCGCCCGCGAGTTCCCGCGCGAGCGCTTCGTCGGCATCCATCTCTACGTGCAGGCGCAGGAAGAAGGGCGCGAGATCCAGTGCCGCATGTTCGCGCCCGAGCATGGCATTCCGGAAGATCCCGCGACCGGCGGCGCCAACGTGGCGCTGATCGGCGTGCTGGCGCATTTCGACAAGGAACGCGACCTCACCCTCGCGCGCACCATCGGGCAGGGCTTCGACATGGGCCGGCCCAGCGTGCTCGAAGCCCGCGCCGAGAAGATAGCCGGCACGGTAACGAAGACCTACGTCGGCGGCCGCTGCGTGCAGATGATGAGCGGCGCGCTCGAAATCGACTAGCGGCGATACCTCTCGAGACGCGCGGCAAACTTGTCCATGCGCGGGGAGTCGGACACCGTGTGCACGTGGTCGGCCAGAAGGGTGAGCGAGGCGTTGAGGTTGCAACCGCCCTCGACCAGCCAGTCGATATTCGGCATCTGCTGCTCGAGATTGATCGCCACGCTGAGGTAGTCTGAACGCGCCTTGCTGACTTCGTTCGACGCCGAGGACAGCGCATTGTCGTAGGCCCTGCAAAGTTCGGGCGTGACCCTGAGATCGAGGCGGAACAGATCGGTCAACGCCGCGAGCCGTCCGGCCTTCAACAAGGCAACGGCGTCGGTCTGCCGGCTCGTGACCCGGCGCGCGCCGTCCAGCGCCTCGTGCGACCGCGAATCACCGCCGGGCAAATATTGCAGGTAATCCCGCAGCGATGACTGGGGGCCCAGCCGCGAAAACACCTCGGCCTCGCGCTGCAGAGCGACCTGCTCTTCCTGGCGCAGCTTCTCCTCGCGCACCCGCTCCACCGCCGCCTGCCGCGCGTCACGGGCCGGATTGGGCAGGAGCGCCGCGACCGACACGAGGAGCGGTGTCAGCGTGAGGGCTGCCACAAGGCCGCCGATGATAGCCGTCGTGGGAACGGGCGGCAGTCTTAGCTGCAACGACGGCATCCGCATCCACAGGGCATAGAACATGATGAGCGGTGGCAGGAGGAGCGGTATCGCGAAGGCCCAGTCGGCTCGATCGCGGTAGAGATCGATCGCCACCGAGGCCGCGATCGCCGACAGCGGCAACAGCACCGCCGTGCCGATCTTGTTCGTGGACGGCATGCGGCCATTGATCGCCGCGACCAGCAGCAGCACCGCCAGCACCAGCCACAGTGCCACGCCGAAGATCGCGCCGAAGCCCAGCGCCAGGCCGCGTCCCAGGGCATCGGTTTCGTTCAGCCCCGGCAGGCTCCCCAGCATGCCGAGATAGAAGACGCCGGCAATGGCGAGCAGGACGAACGTTCCGATTGGTGCCTTGGGCGCGGCTTTTGCCACTACTCCGCCGCCTCTTCGCGCATCACGTGGTCGGCGCGCGTCGGATAGATGATGCGCTCGGCGAAGCGGTACATCTCTTCCATCTCCGCCGGCGAGCGATAGGCCGGCCGCGTACCCTGCAGGGCCGCAAGCTGCTCGGCTTCGATGCAGCGGCGCACCTCGGCCGTGAAGGTGTTGAGGCGGTGATAGGCTTCCGAGACGTTTCGGCCGAGCGCGGTCAAGCCATGGCCCACCAGCACCACGAGGTTGGTGTGCGCGATGAAGCTCGCAACCGAGCTCACGTCGGCCTCGACGTCGACGTGCGCCGGCACGAAATGTACCGGCTTGCCCAGCACGAAGGGCGGATCGAGCGACAGGACCTTGAACTCCGGCGGCGCGCCGGAGCTGAACAATGCCAGGGTGGCGTCGTCATGCACATGCACGGTCGCATTGATATCCGGCCTGAGGCGCAGGATCTCGCGGCTGAGATTGTGGCCGACCGACGTCATGCGCTCGCCCCACAGGATGCGGCTGCTGGGCACGTCGGTGATGACGATGTTCCCGGTCTCCATCTCCTCGAGCGAGATTTCGGCATGCTTGGTGTAGGCGATCCCGTGCGGGAAATCCGGATGCGGCGCGCGCATCACGATGTTGCCCAGCGTATTGTGGACGTAGCCGCGGGCCGCGACGAGGCGGGCGTATTTCACGAACTGGCGGCCGAAGTCCGGATCGTAGACGACAGGTGTCGGCATTCCTGTTTCCTCCCGTTTCTCGCCAGCCTACCGGGCCATGGTGGCCAACGGCAACGCCGTGCCCTGCTTCACTGGCCTCAGTGCGAATGAACTCCGGATCTGCGCAATGCCCGCGATCTTGGTGAAGTCCATCACGAAGCGCTCGTAGGCTTCGAGGTCGGGCACGACGACGCGCAACAGGTAATCGCTGTCGCCGGTCATCAGGTAGCACTCCATGACTTCGGGCCGTTGCGCCGCGGCGCGCTCGAAATCCTTGAGCGACTTCTCGTTCTGAGTCGACAGCGAGACGCTCACGAAGACGTTGACCGACAGGCCGACCGCCTTGGCATCGAGCATGGCCGCATAGCCGGTGATGACGCCCGCTTCCTCCAGCGCCTTGACCCGACGCCAGCACGGCGATGACGAAAGACCCACCTTGCCGGCAAGGTCCGCGTTACTGAGGCGGCCGTCCTGTTGCAGCCGGTCGAGAATGCGCCGATCGATGGCATCAAGGGTGATCATTGCTCAAAATATCTCATTTTCGAGGAATTCTACCCTATACAGCCGCCAAAGCGGGCCAAACGCAAGGATATTCCCCTCCACAGGGCGTATCCCGGACACATGACCACCCTCGCCCCCATCCAGCGCCTGAAGCTGCTCCGCGAGTTGGAGCGCAAGGTCCTGTGGTTGTCCGCCTGGACGATCCATCACGCCAACCACATCCGCCCCAACCGCGACGGGCTGAAGGTGGGCGGTCACCAGGCCTCCTGCGCATCGCTGGCGACGGTGATGACGGCGCTCTATTTCTCGGTGTTGAAGCCTGAGGATCGCATCGCGGTGAAGCCGCACGCCTCGCCGGTGTTCCACGCCATCCAGTATCTGTTCGGCCACCAGACGCAGCAGAAGCTCGAGGACTTCCGCAAGCTGGGCGGCGCGCAATCCTATCCTTCGCGCACCAAGGACATCGACGACGTCGATTTCTCGACCGGCTCGGTCGGCCTTGGCGTCGCGATGACGCTGTTCTCCTCGATCGTGCAGGACTATGTGCGGCTGAAGCAGCTCGCGCCGGCGGAGCTGAAGACCGGCCGCATGGTGGCGCTGGTCGGCGACGCCGAGCTCGACGAGGGCAACATCTTCGAGGCGCTGCTCGAAGGCTGGAAGCACGATGTTCGCAATCTCTGGTGGGTGATCGACTACAATCGCCAGAGCCTCGACGGTGTCGTGAACGACCGGCTGTTTGGCCGCATCGGCGAGATGTTCGAGCTGGTCGGCTGGCGCGTCGTCACGCTGAAATACGGCAAGCTGCTCGAGACCGCGTTCGCACAGCCCGACGGCGATCACCTGCGCGACTGGATCGACGCGTGCCCGAACTCGCTCTACTCGGCGCTGGTCTTCAAGGGCGGTGCCGGCTGGCGCGAGGCGCTGAACCGCGACCTGAACCAGTATCCCGGCATCCGCCGCATCCTCGAGCATCACGACGACGAGGCGCTGCACCGGCTGATGACCAACCTTGCCGGCAACGACATGCAGGCCGTGCTCGACGCCTTCGAGGGTATCGACGACGACACGCCCACCTGCTTCATCGCCTACACGATCAAGGGCCAGGGCCTGCCCTTCGCCGGCCACAAGGACAATCATTCCGGCCTGATGACCCTCGACCAGATGGCGAGCTTCAAGAAGGGCATGGCGATCCCCGACGGCGCGGAGTGGGACAAATACGCGGGCCTCAAGGCCACGCCCGCCGAGCTGCAGGGCTTCGTCGACGCCGCACCGTTCAACGCGACGGGCCGCCGCCGGACCGCGGCGCCCGCGATCGCGATCCCGGCGGCGCTTCCCACGCCCACCGACAAGGAGTCGAGCACGCAGGCGGGCTTCGGCAAGATCCTGAACGCCATCGCCGGCGAAGACAGCGAGCTTGCCAGGCGCATCGTCACGACGTCGCCCGACGTCTCGGTCTCGACCAACCTCGGCGCCTGGATCAACCGGCGCGGCCTGTTCGGCCACACCGAGGCCGAGGACGTGTTCCGCGAGCTCAAGGTCGTGTCGGCCCAGCTCTGGCGCAAGACGCCGCGCGGCCAGCACATCGAGCTGGGCATCGCCGAGAACAACCTCTTCATCCAGCTGGCGGCCCTCGGCATCAGCCACGAGATCTTCGGCACGCGCCTGTTGCCGATCGGCACGCTCTACGATCCCTTCATCGCCCGCGGCCTCGATGCGCTGAACTATGCCTGTTACCAGGATGCCCGCTTCATGCTGGTGGCGACGCCGTCGGGCGTGACGCTTGCCCCCGAAGGCGGTGCGCACCAGAGCATCCACACGCCGCTGATCGGCATCGGCCAGCCCGGCCTTTTGTCGTACGAGCCGGCCTATGTCGACGAGCTGGCGGTGCTGATGCGCTTCGGTCTCGAGTACATGCAACAACCGAAGGGCTCGTCGATCTATCTCCGCCTCTCGACGCGGTCGCTGGCGCAGCCCGAGCGCACGCTTACAACGGCGCAGCAGGCCGACATCGTCTCCGGCGGCTATTGGTACGCCCCACCCGAACAGGACGCAGATGTCGCCATCGTCTGCATGGGTGCGGTGACACCGGAGGCAATTGCCGCTCACCAGAGCATCACCAGGGACTTCGCCGGCGCCGGTCTGCTGGTCCTGACCTCGCCCGACAAGCTCCATGCCGACTGGCTGGTGGCCCAGCGCAACCGCGGCCGTACCACCGGAGTCGTCGACCGCACGCCGAGCCCCATCGACCGGTTGCTCGGCGGCCTGGCGCGCGACGCCCGCATCGTCACCGTCATGGACGGCCATCCGCTGGCGCTCTCCTGGCTGGGATCGGTGCGCGGCCAGCGGGTTGTCCCGCTCGGCATCGAGACTTTTGGCCAATCGGGCGATATCGGCGATCTCTACCGCACCTACAAGCTCGATGCGGCGGCGATCATCGACGCGGTGGCGCGCGCCGTCTAAACTGGCGGCATGAAAGTAGACGGCAAGCCCTACCGCACCATCTGGCTCGGCGCCGACGGCACGACCGTGCAGGCGATCGACCAGACCCTCCTCCCGCACAAATTCGTGGTGCGCGATTTCAGGACCATGGAGGACGCCGAGAAGGCGATCCGCACCATGATCGTGCGCGGCGCGCCGCTGATCGGCGCCGCCGCTGCCTACGGCATGGCGTTGGCGATGGCCGCCGATCCGTCCGACGCGGGCCTCAAGCGCGGCTACGACGTGCTGATGGCGTCGCGGCCCACCGCGGTGAACCTGCGCTGGGCGCTCGACGATTTGCGCGCCCTTCTATCCCCCCTTGCCCGCGGAAAGCGCCGGGACGCCGCGTACAAGCGCGCCGCCGAGATCTGCGACGAGGATGCCGACATCTGCCGCCGCATCGGCGAGAATGGCCTCGGCCTGATCCGGAAGCTGAAGCCGCGTTCGGGCGAACGCATCAACGCGCTGACCCATTGCAACGCGGGCTGGCTCGCGACCGTCGACTGGGGCACGGCCCTGTCGCCGATCTACCAGGCGCACGATGCCGGCATTCCGATCCATGTCTGGGTCGACGAAACGCGACCGCGCAACCAGGGCGCCAGCCTGACGGCATGGGAGCTCAGCAAGCACGGCGTGCCACACACCGTGATCGCCGACAATGCCGGCGGCCACCTGATGCAGCACGGCAAGGTCGACTTCTGCATCGTCGGCACCGATCGCACGACCAGGCGCGGCGATGTCTGCAACAAGATCGGCACCTATCTCAAGGCGCTGGCGGCGCATGACAACGGCGTGCCCTTCTATGTCGGCCTGCCCTATCCGACCATCGACTGGACGATCTCGGACGGTCATCGCGAAATCCCGATCGAGGAGCGCAGCCCGATCGAGGTCTCACGCATGGCGGGACGCACGGCGAGCGGCGAGGTCGTCGCCGTCGATATCCTTCCCGAGGGCAGCCCGGCCGCCAATCCTGCCTTCGATGTCACGCCGGCGCGGCTGGTAACGGCGCTGGTCACCGAGCGCGGCGTCTGCCCGGCGAGCGAAGCCGGTCTCCTCTCGCTCTATCCCGAGCAGGCCAAAGCGGCGTGACGCTCACGCCCACGGCGCGCGCCGTCGCGGGTCTCGGCTTCACCCAGATCGTGGGCTGGGGCACCACCTTCCTGATGCCCTCGGTGCTGGGCCGCCACATCCAGGACGACCTCCACATGCCGACCGAACTGGTGTTCGCCGGCATCACCATCCTCTTCGCCGTCGGCGCGTTCCTGGCGCCCAGGGTCGGCCGCCGCATCGACCGCACCGGCCCGCGCCTCATCATGACGGCGGGCTCGATCGTCTACGGCCTGTCCCTGCTCGCCACATCGCTGAGCCAGGGACCCGTCGTCTATCTCCTGAGCTGGGCCGGCATGGGTGTGGCCTCGACCCTGGCGCTCAGTGTGCCGTCCTCCATTGCCCTGGCCCAGATCGCGGGACCGCGCGCGCGGCAGGCGATCTCGATGCTGACGATCATCGGCGGCTTCGCCTCGACGGCGTTCTGGCCGCTCTCCGGCGCGCTCGAAACGCTGGTCGGCTGGCGCGGCACGGTCGCGATCTATGCCGCCGTGCATCTCTTTGGCTGCGCGCCGATCCATTTCTTCATGCTGCCGAAATCCGCGCCCGTCCTGTCGCACGGCACGGGCAGCGCCGCGACGGGCGGCGGCGTGCCGCCCGAGATCCGGCCGCAGGTCTACCGGCTGCTCTCGATCTCGCTCTGCTTCGGCGCCTTCGTCTTCACCGGCATGATCGTCTACATGATCGAGGTGCTGCGCGCGCTCGGCCACTCGGCGGCGTCCGCCGTCTTCCTGGGTTCGATGGTCGGCCCGGCGCAGGTCGGCATCCGCGCCTTCGAACTGCTGTTCGGCCATCGCTATTCGATCATGAAGTCCGCCGTCTTCGGCTCGGCGCTGCTGCCGCTGTGCCTGGTCGGCGCCCTGGCGGCTGGCGGCAATGTCGGCGTGGCCCTCGTCTGCATGATCGCCTACGGCATGTCGAACGGCCTCAAGGCCGTGCAGCGCTCGACCCTGCCGCTGGCCCTGTTCGGCCGCGGCCAGTTCGGCGCCTACGTCGGCCGGCTCGCCCTGCCGCAGGGAATCGTGTCCGCAGCGGCGCCGGTCGTGCTCGCGACCGTCCTCGACCATTTTGGCGCTACAGGCGTGCTGTCGCTCAATCTCGTGTTCGGCACGATCTCGCTGGTCACGATGGTGATGCTGGCGCGCCTGGCCAGGTTCATCCGCTGAGTGCATCCGTTCATAAATCGACACAATTTGCAGCGGCGGCCGGTCACGGCGCGGACTATTCTCCGCCCGAAGGAATGCCCTGAATGACCTCCCGCCCCCGCATAGAAGCGTTCAAGATCGACCCTTACGGCTACGAGCTCGTGCCGAGCGCACCGCTGCGCGACTGGATGGACGCCTTTCCCGACCGGCATCCTTACCGCTGCCTGCCGCTGTCGATCGCCAACGCCCATGGCTGGGACGTGCTGTGCCCGGCCACGATCGACGTCACCTGGAACGGCGGGCCGCTGGTTGCGGACCTGACGGTCGAGCTCGTGGGAGAGATGCCGGGCAAGCTCAACATCGAGCACTTTGCGCGCTCGAACTTCTCGCGCGGCATTGTCACCCTGCACACCAGCTACCTGTTCCGCACGCCTGCCGACTGGGACATCCTGGTAAGCGGCCCGTTCAACCGGCCCAAGGCCAATGCCTATCCGCTGACCGGCATCATCGAGAGCGACTGGCTGCCGTATCCGTTCACCATGAACTGGCAGATCATGTCTCCTGGAACGGTACGCTTCGAGAAGGGCGAGCCGTTCTGCACCATCCTGCCCATCCCCAAGCACTACATCGAGGACTGGGAGATGGTCGTTCACGAATTGAGCGACGATCCCGTGCTCGCCGCCGAGCAACAGACTTTCCGGCAATCGCGCGACGGGTTCATGAAGAAGCTCAATGCCGGCGAGCCCGCCGCCGTGAAGCAGGGCTGGCAGCGTCACTATTTCGTTGGCCGTCACCCCGACGGCACGCGCGTCGACGAGCATTCCAACAAGCTTCGGGTCGCGGAGCCGGTGTACGCCGGAGGCACGCGTCCCCTCTATGCCAAAGACAGGCCATCCAGCGAGGCTGCGGCAAGATTGTTGATCGCGGAAGAGCGCGGCGTGCAGCCCGACACCACCGATGTCTCGATAGAGGACGTGGCCGCAGTGGACGCGGAACCCGCGCGGTGGCGGCAGACCAGCGTGCTGGAATACATCGACAATGCACAGAGCGCGCTCAACGTCGAAGGGCGCAAACGCCTGAACAACGGCGTGTTCACGCCCTCCCGGAACACGATCGAGATCCCGGGCCCTATCGACCCCGCCACGCTCGACTTCATTTTCGCACCAGGCTTCCTGTCGGTGGAAGACTGCAGGGTCCTCTCCGCCGCCTCGCGCGAGCTTTCGCCGCTGCAACTCGTCGAAAGCATCAAGGAAGACTACTGGTCGAACCGGATCCTCGACTATCCCGACATACTGCGCGAGCGGCCCGAGGCGGCGCGGATCATCGTCGAGACGCAGCGCCGCATCACCCAGCGCCTCCGGCAATTCTACGAGCTGAACGCGCCGGTCTATGCCGACTTCGTGCATATGGTCCAGTGGCGCGAGGGCATGCTCCTCCACCCGCACGCCGATCGCGCGAACCCCGACGGTTCGCCGCACGGCATGCCGTGGCGCGACTTCGCGAGCATCGTCTACCTGAACGACGACTATGAAGGCGGCGCGTTCTATTTCACCGCGCTCGACATGCTGATCAAGCCCAAGGCCGGCACTCTGGTCGCCTTCACCGGCGGCTTCCACCACGAGCACGGCATAACCACCATCACCAAGGGCACGCGCATCACGCTGCCGGCCTTCTACACCTTCGACGAAAGCCGCAAGGACAAGCGCGTCTATCCCTGAGGGCCGGCGACGTAGGGCGTCACCATTTTCCTCGGATCGACGACGCGATCGAACTCCGCCTCGCCGACGAAGCCCAGCGCCATCGCCGCCGCCTTGAGCGTGAGATCGTGCTCCATGGCGTGATGTGCGATCTGCGAGGCCTTGTCGTAGCCTATCACCGGCGCGAGCGCGGTCACCAGCATCAGCGAGCGCTCGAGGTACTCGGCGATCTTCTTGCGGTTGGGCTCGGTGCCCTCGATCATGTACTTGCGGAAATTGGTGCAGCCGTCGGCCAGCAGCACGATCGACGACAGCACATTGTGGATCATCAGCGGCTTGTAGACGTTCATCTCGAGGAAGCCGCCGGCGCCGCCGAATCCCACCGCCACGTCGTTGGCCATCACCTGCACCGCCAGCATGGTGAGCGCTTCGGCCTGCGTGGGATTGACCTTGCCCGGCATGATCGAGGAGCCCGGCTCGTTCTCCGGCAGGATCAGCTCCGCGAGGCCCGCACGCGGCCCGCAGGCCAGCAGCCTTATGTCGTTCGCGATCTTGAAGAGCGAGCCCGCGAGCGTCCGCAGAGTGCCTGAGAGCTGCACCAGCGCATCGTGGGAGCCCATGACCGTGAACTTGTTGGGCGCCGATTCGAATGGCAGGCCCGTCAGCTTGGCGATCTCCGCCGCCGCCGCCTCGGCAAAACCGGGAGCGGCATTGATGCCGGTGCCGACCGCCGTGCCGCCCAGCGCCTGGAGGTAGACGCTCTTCAGCGCATCGTCGAGGCGCAGGAGATTGTCGTCGAGCAGGCCGACGTAGCCCGACCATTCCTGGCCGAGCGTGATCGGCGTCGCGTCCTGCAGATGCGTTCGGCCGATCTTCACGATGTCCATCCACGCCTCGGCCTTGAGATGGAGTGCATCGCGCAGAGCCCTCACCGACGGGATGAGCTGCCTGGTCGTCTCGACGGCGGCGGCGATGTACATGGCCGCCGGAAAATTGTCGTTCGACGATTGCGACATGTTGACGTGATCGTTGGGGTGCACCGGCTTCTTGGAGCCGAGGGCAGCGCCCACGATCTGGCTGGAGCGGTTGGAGATCACCTCGTTCACGTTCATGTTGAACTGCGTGCCGCTGCCAGTCATCCAGACGTGCAACGGGAACATATCGCGATGCCGGCCGGCCAGGATCTCGTCGCAGGCTTGTACGATCAGCTTGTGCACGTCGGCAGGAAGGCGTCCGCTCGCCAGATTGACGTTGGCGCAGGCCTTCTTCAGCACCGCATAGGCGCCGATCATCTCACGCGGCATAAGGTCCTTGCCGATGCTGAAATGCTCGATCGAGCGCTGGGTCTGCGCGCCCCATAATTTGTCGGCGGCGACGAGAATTTCGCCCATGCTGTCGACTTCCTTGCGCATGTCCATGATTTGGGCTCCTTTGCCGCCAATGCGTACGCTTGTGCTTCTGCCCGGCTTCATGTGCGATGCCGATCTCTGGACGGATATGGTGCCCGATCTCGAGAAGATCGGCCATCTTCACTACGGCAACGTCTACGCCGACGACACGCTCGAAGGCATGGCCCGGCGCGTTCTGGCCGAAGCTCCCGAGAAATTCGTGCTGGTCGGCTTCTCGATGGGCGGCTTCGTGGCGCGCGTGCTCACCCTGATGGCGCCAGAAAGAGTGGCAGGCGTCGCCTTCGTCGCGACCTCGGCGCGCGAATACACCATGGAAGAACGCGAGCGCCGCCGGCAGGGTTTCCTGCCGGGCAACCGGCCGAAGGCCAACGGCAACGCACTGGGCCTCCATCCCGATCGCGACCGCGATCCCGTCCTGCTCGACCGGCTGCGCGGCATGCAGAAGCGGCTGGGGCCCGAGGTGCGCAAGCGGCAGTCGGCGCTGATTCGCAGGGACGGCTACCAGGACCTTAAGCACATCGCCTGCCCCGCCGTCGTCATCGCCTGCCGCCAGGATCGTCTGCGCACCCTCGCGGAGACCGAGCGCATGGCGGAGAACCTGCCCCAGGCACGCTTCGAGGTGATCGAGGACTGCGGCCACATGGCGCCACTCGAGCGGCCGCGCGAGCTTGCGACCCTGCTCGCCGACTGGGTGGCGCGCAACCAACTGTAGAAGACAGCCTCTTGCGTTGTCGGCCTGACCGCCCGAAGCTCCGACGGTTTGATGCCATCGGCAGGAGGTCTTCATGGTTTCACTTAGCAAACTGCGGTTGGCGGCGACGACGATCGCTGCTGGCATAACGCTGCATGCGGGCGCAGCACTGGCAGACGCGATCGACGGCGACTGGTGTCACGCCGATGGCCGGCGCCTGTCGATCAACGGTCCCGACATCGTGACGCCCGGCGGCGCGCGGCTGAAGGGCGACTACGACCGCCACCATTTTTCCTACGTCGCGCCCGTCAGCGAACCGGGCGCGGGAGCACCCGTTGCGATGGTGTTGCAAGGAGAGCTCCAGATGGAGCTGAAGCCGTCCTCGGGCGACCTTCAGACATGGCGGCGCTGCGGCAAGCCGATCAGCTAGGCCGGGCAACCGGCGTCATCCAGCCGGGAAGATGTTCTTGCGCACGATCGCGTGCACGCCCCAATTGCCATCGACCACTTGCGTCACGCCGAAGTCGACCGCGATCGACATCAGGCTGATCGCCTCGTCCTCGGTGAGCTTTTTCGCCGTCATCAGGAAGCGCCGCATCTTGCGGAAGGCATCGCGCATCGCGCCGTCGACGGAGGATTTCTGGAAGATGTCCGACTGCGCAGTGGCGCCGAGATCGGCGAGATAATTCGGATAGCTGAAGCCCTGCAACACCCATTCACTGGCCGTCTCGATCATCGGGAAGTCGACCGCTTCGAGCGGCGCGCCGGCGAGCGCGGCCTTCTTGTGCAGGACGAGCTGGAACGTGCCGGTGAGCGAGCACTCGATCGCCGTGCCGCAGAGTTCCGAGTCGCCCTGCGACGCATGCGGATCGCCGACTGACAACAGCGCGCCCGGCACCGCCACCGGATAATAGACCGATGCGCCCTTGCCGATGCGCCAGTTGTCGATGTTGCCGCCGGTATAGGAGGGTGGCACCGAGTTCACGTCGTCGGCTTCTCCGGGCGCCAGGCCCATCACGCCGAAGTGCGGGCGGACCGGCACACGCACGCCCTTCAACACATCCCATTTGCGCTCGGTCTTGCTGTGATCGACCGGCAGGCCCGGGTAGTCGATCGTCGGATGCGCGACGCCGAACGGATCGACCACCGTCGGCCACTTGAACGAGTAGACGGCCTGGGCCCAGTCGCGTTCGCCGCTGGCGTCGACTTCGTAGATCGTCACGACCTCGCGCTTCTCGCCCGTCAGGAAGTCGTTGTAGTGGTAGCCCCAGTTGGCGGCCGCGTTGCTGCCGAAACAGAGACCCTTGAACTTTGGGTTGGCCGAGGGCCGCGGCACGACATCGAGGATGCGGACTTCGAGGATGTCGCCGGGCTCAGCGCCGCGCACGAACACAGGGCCGGTGCAGATGTGGACGCCCAGCCCCTTGCCGTCGCCGGCACCCGCGCCGCGGCGGAACACGCCCTTCTTGTCCTTGGTCCAGAGGTAGACGCTTTCGGCGCCCGGATCGCCCTCGATCATGCGCTCGTGATCGTCGCTTGCCTGATGGGTCAGCGCCTCGATGGTGATCACGTCGCCAGGATCGACCTCGACCTGCGGCTTCAGGTTCTTGCTGAAGAAGCCCCAGTGAACCGTGTCGGCATTGGCCGGCAGATGATGATGTCTCGCCGCGGCCGCGCGTTTCGGCAAAGGAGACGTGGGCACGCCGGCAATCAAACCCTTCGCAAAACGACTCTTCAAGAACGACCGCCGCTCGCGCGCCATGTCCTCCTGGAATTTCGCCAGATGCGCCTCGAAGGCGGGACAGGTCGGATCGTCGCCTCGGCACATCGTCCCCTCCTCAGCGCTTGGCCAGCAGGTCGATCTCGACCATGGCATTGCGCGCGAGGCCGGTGACGCCGATGCAGGTGCGCGCCGGCCGGCGATCCTTCGGGAAATAACTGGCGTAGATCTCGTTCATCTTGGGATAGTTAGCCTCGAAGTCGGTGATGTAGACGCGCGCGCAGATCACGTGCTCCAGCCCGAGCTTCAGGCCCGCGAGCACGATCTTGAGGTTCTCCATCACACGTACGGTCTGGCTCTCGATGTCGGGAGCCAGTGGGCGGGAATCGTCGTCGGGATAGGTCGGCATCTGGCCGGTGACGAAAATCCAGCCATCGACCTCGACGGCATGGCTGAACGGGGCCACCGGCGTCGGCGCGCCCGGCGCCATGAAGAAAAGCGGTGCGCTCATTGTTGTCCTCCCTGTCGGGAGGATCGCAGCAAGAGCTATGCCACGCTACATCCGTCCGCCGTCGACCACGAAGTTCTGGGCCGAGATCAGGCGGCTGTCGTCGGAGGCAAGGAACAACGCCATGCGCGCGATGTCGGCAGGATAGACCTTTTCCTTCAGCACCTGCGCCTTCATCAAATCGGCCTCTGACTCCGGCGTCAGCCAGAGGTCGATCTGGCGCTGGGTCATGATCCAGCCGGGCGTGATCGCGTTCAGGCGAATCTTGTCCGGGCCGAGATCGCGCGCGAGGCCGCGCGTCATGCCGATCACGGCGGCCTTGGCCGACTGATAGACAGACAGGCGCGGCGTCATCGTGTGATAGCTCACCGAGCTGAAATTCACGATCGAGCCGCCGCCTGCCTTCTTCATCCCCGGCGCCACGGACTGAATGGCGAAGTAGGCGTGGCGCAGGTTGACCGCCATGCGCTCGTCCCAGAACTCGGGCGTAACGTCGGCGATGTCGTGGCGATCGTCGCGCGCAGCGTTATTGATCAGCGCGGTGATGGCGCCGTGCTTGCCCGCGACCTGCTCGATCGCCTCCTGATAGGCTTTCACGTCGCGGATGTCGCACTTGATGAAGGTCGCGCCGGTCTTCTTCGCGACCGCAGTCGACGCTGCCTCGTCGATGTCGACGAAGCCCACCTTCGAGCCCTGCGCCGCGAAATGCTCGACGATGGCGGCGCCGATGCCCGAGCCGCCGCCCGAGACGAACACCGATTTATCCTTGAGGCTGGGATAGGATGCGAAAGTCGGCATGGCGTTTCCTCATTTTTCTTGTTCAACACGAAAGACGATCTCACCGGAGAGCGTTGCCCCGGCGTCAAGATGGGTGCGGCCGACACGACCGTTGGCGTGGCTTACCGGCTCGACGCAGAAGTACGGGCGCCCGGACGGCACGTAGATCACGGCGTGGCGGAAGATGGCCGACGCTTCGAGGACAACGCGCAACTTACGGCTCGACCAACGGATCGTGGCGCGTCCGTCCCAGCCGTCGAAGCCATTGTCGAGCGTCACCTCGTTCACATTGCGCGACTTGCTGAAGTCGAAGGCCGGCGGCACCACGATGCGCGCGATCGGCAGTACCTCCGCGTCGGTGCGCCAGACCGCCTCGGTGCGGCACTGCAATTCACTGTCGGCATCGCGCACGAAGAAAGGATGAAGTCCGAGACCCGCCGGCACGACATGGTCCTCGAAATTGTCGAGCGCCATGGCAATCGTCAGGCGATCGGCCTCGAGACGATAGGTTTGGCGCGCCCGATAGCGGAACGGCCAGCCGCCATTCTCGCCATCCCGCGCGTGCTCGTAGGCGATCTCCGCACTGTGCGCGTCTGCGCGCACGACATCCCAGGCATGGGACCAGCCGTCGCCATGCATCGGATGGTTCACACCCGGCCAGTTCTGCTTGAGTTGAAAGGTCTTGCCTTCGAAGACGAGCTGGCCGCCCTTGATGCGATTGGAGAACGGCACCAGCGGATAGGCAGAGCCGTTGTTTCCCCTGCCGGAATGCCGGTCTGCCTCCGGCATCTGCCGCAACAGGTCGCGGTCGCCGACCGCGAAACGCGCGATCGCGCCGCCGGCCGACGGCGCCAGATCGACCGCGAGTTCGCCTGTTCTCAACGACAAAAGAGTCATAGGCTGCTCTACCATACCGGCGCACTTGTTGCAGACGCCGTATGACACTAAGTCCGAGGGGACCCGATGAGGCTTACGACAGACGCGGTCAAGGGATGAGCATCGTCCGTCTCGCGCTGGTGCTCGCCTTAGCCCTGATTCCCATTGCCAGTCTGGCGGCGCCATCGCCCGAGGAGATCATCGACGGCTTTTTCGGTCCCAGTCCACCGCCAAAACGCGCCGACTTCCACACCGGCGAGATGAAGCGCGTTTATTCGGAGGAGCCGACGGTCGGCCAGATGCTGCTGCCTGGCAAGCACTACACCGCCCGCCGAAACGCCAACTCGCCCGCCGATGCGCCCGTCTACATCGTGACGATCGACAATGGCCACGAGAAGATCGATTGGATTGCCTCCTTCGTGCGGGAAGACGGCATCCTGAAGCTGGCGGCCGTCCGCCCCTCGAATGACAAGGCCGGAAGCCAGCGTTAAAAGAGCGCTCCATTCAAGAAAACGAGGAAACGCGTCATGTCGTCGAATATGCTGAAAAAGCGCCTCAAGGAAGGCAAGGCCTGCGTCTGTGGCTGGCTCGCGATTCCCAACGGCTTCTCGGCCGAGGTCATGGCGCAGTGCGGCTGGGACGCCGTCACCGTCGACATTCAGCACGGCGTGCAGGATTACCAGTCGATGGTCACCTGCTTCCAGGCGATGGACAAGTATCCGATCACGCCGCTGGTACGCGTGCCGTGGAACGAGCCCGGCATCATCGGCAAGGTGCTGGACGGCGGCGCCTGGGGCGTGATCTGCCCGATGGTGAACACCGCGGCCGAAGCCAAGGCGCTGGTCTCCTATTCGCTCTATCCGCCCAAGGGCAAGCGTTCGAACGGCCCGATCCGCGCCGGCGCCTACGGCGAGGCGACGCCCTACCAGGCGACGGCGAACGACGAAGTGCTGATCATCCCGATGATCGAGACCCAGGAAGCGATCGACAATATCGACGCCATCCTCGACGTGCCGGGCGTGAGCGGCATCTACGTCGGCCCCTCCGATCTCGGCCTGTCGCTCGGTCTGGTGCCGAAGCTCGACCGCGAGGAGCCGCAGGTCCTCAAGATTTACGAGAAGCTCACGACCGCCTGCAAGAAGCGCGGCCTGTTCGCGGGCATCCACAACGGCACGCCGGCCTACGCCGCGCGCGCCTTTGCCATGGGCTTCCAGCTCTGCACGATCGCCAACGACTCCGGCCTCCTGGCGCAGGCCGCCAAGGCCGCCGTCAACGGCTTCCGCAAGGACGTGGGCGCAAGCGCTGACAAGTAGCTCCAACAGGTAACGAAACTGCAAAGCCGCTGGCACGCGGTTTGCTCCTCCGTCGGAAAATCAACCGGCGGAGGAAGCCATGAGCGGTCTAGGCGGTCTCAACAAATCTCCCGATGGCGTCGTCATCGGGCTGGTGCAAATCCAGAACCCTATTGTCGTCACCCCGGAAGACCTCGCGCGTCAGACCAACCGCATCTGCGAGCTGGTGGGCAAGGCCCGGCGCAACCTGGCGACCATGGACCTGGTCGTCTTCCCCGAATATTCGCTGCACGGCCTGTCGATGGACATCAATCCAGCGATCATGTGCCGGATGGATGGGCCCGAGGTCGAGCATTTCCGCGGCGCCTGCATAGCGAATGACATCTGGGGCTGTTTCTCCATCATGGAATTCAATCCCCACGGCAATCCATTCAACACCGGCCTGATCATCGACAACAAAGGCGAGATCAAACTTTATTACCGCAAGATGCATCCCTGGGTGCCGGTCGAGCCGTGGGAACCAGGCGACCTCGGCATTCCCGTGTGCGACGGGCCGAACGGCAGCAAGATCGCGCTGATCATCTGCCACGACGGCATGTTTCCCGAGATGGCGCGCGAGAGCGCCTATCGCGGCGCCAACATCATGATCCGCACGGCAGGCTACACCGCGCCGATCCGCCAGAGCTGGCACTTCACCAACCAGTCGAACGCCTTCTGCAACCTGATGTATACGGCATCGGTGTGCCTGGCGGGTTCGGACGGCTCGTTCAACTCGATGGGCGAAGGCATGATCGTGAACTACGACGGCACGCCGCTGGCCACCGGCAACGGCATTCCCGACGAGATCATCACGGGCGAAGTGCGGCCGAAGCTGTGCGACGAGGCGCGCATCCACTGGGGCGTCGAGAACAACATCTACCAGTTCGGCCATCGCGGGTACGTCGCTGTGAAGGGCGGCGCGCGCGACTGCCCCTACACCTACATGACCGATCTTGCCGCCGGCCAGTACGAGCTGCCGTGGGAACGCCAGGTCAAGGTGACCGACGGCACGAGCTGCGGCTTCAAGGCGCCGACGCGCATGTTCAAGCCCGTGCCAACCAGCCTGCGACCGGGTAAGCTCGCGGCGGAATGATTCTTCGCAACGCCACCCTGCCGGACGGCAACCGCCACGATATCGAGCTGAAGGACGGCCGGATCGCGGCCTTCCTGCCGCCGACGGCCGGCGAGGCCGCTGGGCTTGTCCTGCCGCCGTTGATCGATGGCCACATCCATCTCGACAAGACCCTGCTTGGCTTGCCGTGGGTACCGAACCAGGCCGAAGGCAACACGGTTTCCGACCGCATCGAGGCCGAGCGTAAAGTCCGCGCCGAGCGGACCGTGTCGGAAGTCGAGACGGGCTCCAACCTCGTAAGGCAGATCGTGGCCAGCGGCACGCTGCACATGCGCTGCCATGTCGACATCGACAACCAGCTCCGTCTCAGGAACCTGCAAGCGATCCTCGAGGTACGCGAACGCTTCCGCGATCTGGTCACGATCGAGATCGTGGCCTTCCCGCAAAGCGGCATCGCCCGTTCGCTCGGCACGGCGAAACTGCTCGAAGAGGCGATTGCCGAGGGCGCCGACCTAGTGGGCGGCCTCGATCCCGTCGGCTTCGACGGCGACCTCGATGGCCATCTCGGCACGATCTTCGGAATCGCGAGCCGGCGCGGCGTTGGGCTCGACATCCATCTCCATGACGGTGGCGAAGGCGGCCTGGCACAGGTCGTGGCCATCGCCCAGCGCACCAAGGCGCTCGGCCTCAAGGGACGGGTCGCCATCAGCCATGCCTTCGCCCTGGGCTCGGTGTCGCCGGACCTCACCAGGAGCACAGCCGATCTTCTCGCCGAGGCCGGCGTCGCCATCATGAGCCATGGGCCCGGCGCCGGCACCATGCCGCCGGTCAAACTCCTCAAGGAGCATGGCGTCGAGGTCTTCAGCGGCTCCGACAACATCCGCGATGCCTGGTCGCCGTTCGGCAATGGCGACATGCTGGAACGCGCCATGCTGGTGGGCTATCGCGCCAACTTCCGGCACGACCACGAACTGCTGCTCGCGTTCGAGATGGTGACCGCCGCCGCCGCGCGCGTGCTCAAGCTCAAGAACTATGGCCTCAAGGTCGGAGGCCCCGCCGATCTTGTTGTGGTCGAAGCGAGTGGCGTGCCCGAGGCGGTGGCCACGCGTCCGCGCCGCAAGCTGGTGATGAAGGCCGGCCGAGTCGTCGCGCGCGACGGCGCGCTGGTCTGATTAGGCAGCCTTCGCCGCCGCCACAGGACCCCACGACTTCAGCACCGGCAGCACCTCCTTCGCGAACAGCTTCAGGCCGCGCTCGGAGACCTCGTAGGGCGTGCCGCCGAAGCGGAACGCCACGTTCATCTCGAAATCGCCCAGCAGCTTCCGCCGCGCCTCGAGCCCGCGCAGGATCTTGTCGGGCGTGCCCCAGGAGGCGGCCTGCATGAAGCCGGTGATCGCACCCTCGATGCCGCCGCCCTTGCGCGCGAGATCGGCCTTCTGCTGGTAGGAGTCGTAGCCCTTCACCGTCTTGAAGTGCTCGCCCAGGAATTCGTAGTGGTAGAAGTTGCTCTCCACGAACTTGCCCTGATAGCGGCGGGCTTCGTCCTCGATAGTGGCAGCATCCGGCCCGCAGACGCAGAACTCCGTCAGCATCGCCGTCGGCGCCGCGGTGCCATGGTACTGGCGGTGCAGGGTCCGGCCGCGCTCGATCATCGGCGCACGCATTTCCCAGGGCCGGTCGGCGAACATCACCATGTGGGCGCCGAGCTTGGCCGCCGAATCGATCGAATCCTCGCTCGACGCCACGGCATAGATGCGGCCGTCGAACGAATGCTGCGGGCGTGGCCGGATCTCGATGCGCGGCTGCTTGTAGTACGTGCCGTCGCCTTCCATGAAACCGGTCCTGAGCGCCTCGACGATCATCGGTGCCGCCTCGTCGAAGCGGCCGCGCGATTCGTCCATGCTGAGACGGAAGGCGTAGAACTCGCGCCGCGCGAGGCCGCGCCCCATGCCGAGCCGCAGCCTGCCCTTGCTCAGCATGTCGAGCACGGCGGCGTTCTCGGCGACTCGCAACGGATCGTGCCACGGTAGGATGACGGCCGCCGTGCCGACGTCGATGTTCGGACAAAGCGCCGTCAGATGAGTCATCAGCGCCAGGTTGTCGGGCACGAAGGAATAGTCGTTGAAGTGATGCTCGGCCGACCACAAGCAGTCGAAGCCACTGTCGGCGGCAATGCGCGCCAGCCTGATCTCCTCGTCCCACACGCGCTGATCGGAGCAGTTCTCCCAGCCGTAGCTGGCGAACACCATCATCATGCCGACATCCATCGCGCATCCTCCGATTTTCGTTATTGAGGAAATGCTTTCACGGGTGACGCCCGTCCGCAAGCGGGCCTCGCTTCCGCACCGCAGATGGCGTATGGGATCGCCCGGATTTCGGGGCAGATCGACAATGGCATCACGTCAGGCCGTGCTCGGGATGGAGCGCGCCTCCTTCTTCTACGGTTCCAGCCGTGTGTTCGAGAACGTGTCGTTCCTGCTGGACGGCGCGCGCACGGCGCTGGTCGGCGAAAACGGCGCGGGCAAGTCGACGCTGTTGAAATGCCTCGGTGGACAGCTCGAACTGAACGCCGGCCAGGTGATCCGCCCGCGCGGCCTGCGCGTCGGCACCCTGCCGCAGGACATCCCCGAAGGCCTCGCCAGCCGTCCGGTGCGGGACGTGCTGGGCGACGCGCTGGTGCGCGGCGGCATCGGCGACGACCTGTGGCGCATCGACGTCCTGGCCGACGAGATCGGCGTGGTGCAGGAGACGCTCGACAAGCCGTTCGGCACCCTCTCCGGCGGCTGGCAACGCCTGTTGCTGATCGCCGGCGCGGCGCGGCTCGAGGAGCCCGACATGCTGATCCTCGACGAGCCCACCAACCATCTCGACCTCGCCAACATCAACACGCTCGAGTGCTGGCTGCTGACGGACTTCACCGTGCCCATGCTGATCGTGAGCCACGACCGCGAGTTCCTCGACCGCGTGGCGGAGCGCACGCTCTTCCTGCGTGCCGACGGCGTGCATGCCTTCAAGACCCGCTTCACCGCGGCGCGCGAGGAACTGCTGCGCCGCGACGCCACCGCGGCCGCGCGCGCGCAGTTGGAGGAAAAGGAGATCAAGCGGCTCGAGGCTGCGGCCGCACGCTACAAGGTGTGGGCGGTCAAGAACCCCGACCTCAACCGGCGCAAGAGCGCGATCGAGACGCGCATCGCGCGGATCGAGACCGACCGCACCCAGACCTATGTGGCGCGCGAACGCAGGCTCGAACTGGCCGACGGCGACATCGACGCCAAGGTGGCGCTCAGGCTGGCCGGCCTCGAAGTGAAGACGCCCGACGGCCGCAAGCTGATCGGCATCGACCGGCTCGCTATCGCCGCCGGCGACCGGGTCGCGATCCTGGGCGCCAATGGCGCGGGCAAGTCGACCCTGCTCTCGGCACTGGCGGCGGCCTACGATCCCGCCCGCGAACACTATGACGGTGTATCGCCGGTGCGCTTCAACCCGGCCTGCCGGCTGGTCTACTTCGACCAGACCATGCGCGATCTGCCGACGAAGATGAAGATCCTCGACTACGTCGTCGATGCCGAAGGCATCACGGAGAAGGACGCCATTCGCCATCTGGCGGGCGCCGGCTTCGCCTTCGCGCGTATCGCCGAGCCGATCGCGGTGCTGAGCCACGGCGAACGCGCGCGGCTAGTGTTCCTGAAGATGAAGCTGTTGCGTCCCAACATGTATCTGCTCGACGAGCCGACCAACCACCTCGACATCGAGGGGCAGGAGGATCTCGAGGAGCAGTTGTAGAAGAGCGACGTGTCGTGCCTGTTCGTCAGCCACGACCGCTTCTTCACGCGCACGGTCGCCACGCGCTTCCTCGAAATCCGCAAGGGCCGGCTGGTCGAGATCGACGACCCCGACGCCTTCTTCGAGGCGCAGGCCTAGGCCACGATCTCTCCGCGGAAGGCCCAACGGGTCATGCGCTTTTCGACCAGGGCGCAGACGGCGTACATCAACACACCCATGATCGCGATGGCGAACAGGCCGGCGAAGGTCGTCGCCGTGTCATTGCGCGCGCCGGCCGACAGCATCAGGAACCCGATGCCGCGGTTGCCGCCCACCGTCTCGGAAATGACCGAGCCGATGAACGCCAGGGTGATCGCGACCTTGAGGCTGGCGAACAGGTACGGCATGGCGCGCGGGATGCCGACCTTGAGCAGGATCTCGGTGCGCGTGGCGCCCAGCGACCGCAGCACGTCGCGCATCTCGGGTTCGATGGTGGCGAGGCCGGTGGCGACGTTCACCACGATCGGGAAGAAGCTGATGACGAAGGCGGTGATGATCGCGGGCAGCGCGCCGATGCCGACCCAGATCATCAGGATCGGCACGAGGGCCACCTTGGGCACGGCGTTGAAGGCGATCAGCAGCGGATAGAGGCCGGAATAGACGAACGGCGAAGCACCGATCGCCAGCCCCAGGAGCAGGCCGCCCGCGATCGCCATCAGGAAGCCCAGCAGGGTCGTCCAGAGCGTGTCCCAGCAGAAGGCCAGCAGGATATCGAAGCGCGCCACGAACACCTCGAATATCCGGGTCGGGCGCGGCAGCAGGATTTCCTGGATGTCGAAGGCGACGCAGACGATCTGCCAGATCACCAGGAAGGCAGCGAGCACCAGCCAGGGCATGGCGACCCTGAGGGCATCCCAGCGGGTCAAACGTCATGCTCCTGGTGGATGCGATCGCGCAGCTCGTGGACGAGATCGACGAAGTGCGGCTCGAAGGTCGTGGCGAGCCGGCGCGGCCGCGGGATGTCGATGTGCTTGGTCATGACGATGCGGCCAGGCCGGCGGCTCATCACATAGACGGTGTCGGCGAGAAAGACCGCCTCGCGCAGGTCGTGCGTCACCAGCACGCCGGTGAAGCGCTTCTCCATCCATAGAGCCTGCATGACTCCCCAGAGTTCCTCGCGGGTAAAGGCGTCGAGCGCCCCGAACGGCTCGTCGAGCATAAGCAACTCGGGCTCGTGGATCAGCGCGCGGCAAAGGTTCGAGCGCTGCTGCATGCCACCCGACAGCTGCCAGGGGAATTTCAGCGCGAAGTCGGCCAGGCCCACCGTACGCAGCAACTTCATTGCGCGCTCGACGTACTCGGCGCGATTGCGACGGAAGCGGCGCTTGTGCGGCTCAACCACTTCCATCGGCAGCAGCACGTTGTCGAGCGTGGTGCGCCACGGCATCAGGGTCGGGTTCTGGAAGGCCATGCCGACGCCCTTGATCGGCGCCCGCACCTTCTGTCCCGCAACATGCACCTCGCCGGTCGACGCCGGCATGAGGCCGGTCACCAGCTTCATGATCGTCGACTTGCCGCAGCCCGAGGGGCCGACGACAGCAACGAACTCGCCCTTTTCGATGCCGAGGGTGGCATCGGCCAGGGCGAGCGTCGTTTCCTTGCCGAGCCTGTAGGTGAGGCTTGCGGCCTTGAGCTCGACGAAAGGCACTAGTTCGCGACCATCCGGTCCGCCTTGGGCGGCAGGAACTTGTTGGTGAAGACCTTGTCCGGCGTCGCTACGGGCGTGAGGCCGAACGCGTCGGACACCAGTGCCACCGAGCGGGCGAACCGCTCGGGATCGACGTCACCCATGCCGTTGGCTTTCACGTAGGGCGTGAGGATGTTGGTCTGCAGCGAGATCTGCAGGCGCTCGGTCTCCAGCGCCTCGTCGATCAGCGGATCTTTCTTCTTGGCAGCGGCAATGCCCAGCTTGTTGTCGGCGATCACGTCCTTCCAGCCCTTGAGGGTGGCGGCGATGAAGCCCTTCACGGCCTTCTCGTTCTTCAGCATCTCCGCGGAGACGACGATGCCGTTGGCATAGAGGTCGAGGCCGAAATCGACGTAGCGCATCGCCACGATGTCGTCGAACTTCACCCCGCGCGACTTGAGGTCGAGCATCGACGAGAAATAGTGGCCCGAGATGAAGTCGACCGAGCCCTGGACCAGGCTCTGCTCGCGCAGCTGCGGCGTCAGGTTGACGTGCTCGTACTTCGTGATACCGGTCTTCTTGGCGAAGGCCGGGAACAGGCGGAACGAGGCGTCGAACACTGGCGCGCCCAGCTTCTTGCCCTCGAGATCCTTCGGCACCTTGATGCCGCTCTTCTTCAGGGCATAGACCCCGAACGGCGCGAAGTCGTACGCCATGAACACGCACATCACTTCCTTGCCCGGGTTCTTGGCGTTGTACTCCATGACGGAATTAACGTCGGCGAAGCCGATCTGGTAGGCGCCGGTCGCGACGCGCTGCACTGCGCCGGCCGAGCCCTGGCCCGGGTCCATCGTGACGTCGAGCCCTTCGGCCTTGTAGTAGCCCTTGTCCAGCGCCACCAGGAACGGCGCGGTCGGGCCCTGGAAGACCCAGTCGAGGGTGAATTTGATCGGTGTCTGCGCCGCCGCCGGCAGGCTTGCGAGCCCCAGCGCGAGGGCGGCCAACCATGCAATTTTCCTGTTCATCTGCTTCCCCTCGCTCGAATTCCCGTCGGCGACTCTTAGGCGGACCGCACCGTTCCGCCAAGGGGATATCAGGCAGTTTCTATGCCACCCTGCTGCGTGGCCACGAGGTGAGCGAAGGCGCCATTTTGCGCCATCAGCTCGGCGTAGCCGCCATGCTCGACCATCTTGCCCCGCTCCAGCACCACGACCTGGCTGGCATCGCGGATCGTCGACAGGCGATGGGCGATCACGAAGGTCGTGCGGCCCTGCATCAGCACCTTGAGCGCTTTCTGGATGCGCGCCTCGGTAACGGAGTCGAGCGCGCTGGTCGCCTCGTCCAGGATCAGGATCGGCGGATTCTTCAGGAGCGCGCGGGCGATCGCCAGACGCTGCCGCTCGCCGCCCGACAGGGTGGCGCCACGCTCGCCGACCAGTGTTTCGTAGCCCTGCGGCTGGCGCAGGATGAAGTCGTGGGCTTCGGCGAGCTTGGCCGCGTCCTCGATCTCGGCCTGAGTCGCGTCGGGTTTGCCGACGCGCAGATTGTCGGCGATCGAGCGGTAGAACATCGTCGAATCCTGGAACACCACACCGATGTTTCGCCGCAACGATTCAAGCTTGATGGTGCGGTGATCGACGCCGTCGACCTTGATGACGCCGGACTGCGCGTCCCACATGCGATGCAGCAGCGACAGCGCCGTGCTCTTGCCCGCGCCGGTGGCGCCCACGAAAGCGACGGTGGTGCCGGCCGGCACGTGCAGGCTGAAATGTTGCAGCGCCGGGCGCAGCCCGTCGTAGGAGAAGTTGAGGTCCTCGAAATCGACCTCGCCCCTGGCGCGGCCGATATCGATGCCATCGGGCCGGTCGAGCACGGTCGACTGATGATCGATGACGCGGAAGAAGTCGGCGAGCGAGGGCATCTGGAAGAAGATGCGGCTGACGAAGCCGGAGGCCTGGTCCATGCGGCTGATCAGCATGGCCGCGAAGCCCATGAAGCTCACGATCTGGCCGACCGTCGCTTCGCCACGGGTGTACAGCCAGGTGCCGAGCACGAAGATCGAGATCACGGTGACGGTCGAGGCCGCGCGCGTCATCACCGACAGCAGCGCCCACCAGTTGAGCACCGGATACTGCGCCGCGAGCGTGCGGCCGATCACGCGATGCATCTCGCTGGTCTCGACGGCCAGGCGAACGAAGCTCTGGATCAGGTGGATGTTGCCCAGCGCGTCGCTGGCCCGGCTGGCGAGCTGGCTGTGATAATCCTCGACGTCCTTCTGCAGGAGGTCGGTGCGGCTTACCACCCATGCATTGGCCGCGGCGAAGAAGAAGATCAGCACGATCAGCAGGCAGCCCAGCCGCCAGTTCATGAACAGGCTGAGCGGCAGCATGACGAACAGCGCCACGAACGTTGCGAGGTTCTCGCGGAAGAACGACAGCCAGACGGCGAAGAGATTGTCGACGCCGGTCAGCATCACCTTGAGCAGGCGGCCGGAATGCTGGGAGTTGTGGAACGAGAACGGCAGGTCGAGCACGTGCTCGAAATAGTGCGCCATGGCGCCGAGGCGCCGGCGGTGCGCAAGGCGGTCGGCCTGCAGCGAAACGACGATATTGGCGACGATGCCGCCGACGCCGACGATGGCCCAGATGACGAGCAGCTCGCGGGCATCTGCCCACAGCTGGTCGGTTGTCTCGCTCTTCGCATTGGAGAGCAGATCGACGACCTTGCCGAACAGCACCGGCTCGTAGAACTGCAGCGCCGCCACCGCGATGTTGGCGAAGGCAAGCATGATCGCCAGCCGTCGCTCATCGCGGAGGAGCCCGATGACCCGGCCGTAGACGCGGAAAAATTCCATGTTAGGCCGAGCGAACGTTCTTAGGCCTGCGCCGGTTCCCCGAGGAAGCGTTCCACGGTGTTGACGAAGAAGCTGACGCCGAACGGGATGGCCATGTCGTTGAAATCGTAGCGCGAGTTGTGGAGGCTGACGGCCTCGGGTCCGCCGCCGTTGCCCAGCCACACCATCGCGCCCGGCACCTGCTCCAGCATGTAGGAGAAGTCCTCCGCGCCCATGCTGGGCCGCGTGTCGCCGCGCACGTTGTTCTCGCCGCAGACGCCGGCCGCGACTTCGATCGCGAATTTGGCCTGCTCGGGATTGTTGACCGTGGGCGGATAGCCCGGCTTGTGCTCCATCACGACCTTCACGCCGTACATCTTCGCCGCGCCGTCGCATATTTCCTCGATGCGGCGCTTCACCATCGCGCGGTTCTCGGGGCTCGTCGTGCGGGTCGTGCCGCCGATATGCGCCTCGCCCGGGATCACGTTGTAGGCCGAGCCTGCCTTGAAGAAGCCCACGGTGACGACGGTCGAATCGATCGGATCGACGTTGCGGCTGACGATGGTCTGGAGCGACATGACGATGGCGGCGCCCGCCACCATCGGATCGAGCGTGGTGTGCGGGTGGGCGGCATGGCCGCCCTTGCCGGTGATGCGGATATCCCAGCGGTCGGCCGCGGCCAGCAGCGGGCCGGGCTTGCTCACGATCATGCCGAGCGGAATGCCGGGCTTGTTGTGGATCGCGAACACACCATCGCAGGGAAACTTCTCGAACAGCCCGTCCTCGATCATCGCCTTGGCGCCGCCGCCGCCCTCTTCGGCCGGCTGGAAGATGAAGTGCACGGCGCCCTCGAAGTCGCGCTTCTCCGACAGGATCTTGGCTGCTCCCAGCAGCATCGCGGTATGGCCGTCATGGCCGCAGGCATGCATGCGGCCCGGGTTCTGCGAGCGGTGCTCGAAATCGTTGAATTCGTCCATCGGCAGGCAGTCCATGTCGGCGCGCAGCCCGATCGACTTCACCGAGTTGCCCTTGCGCAAGGTGCCGACGAGACCGGTCTTGCCCAGGCCGCGCGTCACCTCGAGCCCCCACTCCGCCAGCTTCGCCGCCACAACGTCGGAGGTCCGGTTCTCCTCGTAGGCGAGCTCGGGATGGGCGTGGATGTCGCGGCGGATGGCGGTGATCTCGGCCTGGATCTCGAGCGAACGCGGCAGAACGGGCATGGAAAACTCCGGTTGAAACGTGCGGCCATCTTAGGCCGGGCGTGGAGCCCACGCGAGGTCGCTCTTCACTTCCTGCATGATGAAGGACGACCGCGTGCCACGAACGCCGGGCAGGCGCAGCAGCGCCTTCATCGCGAAATCGCTGAAGCTGGCGAGATCGCGCGTCTGCACATGCAGCAGGAAATCCATGTCGCCCGTCATCGCATAGCAGGCCACCACCTCGCGCCGGGCCCGGATCGCGGCCTCGAACGCCTCGACGGTCTTCTCGGAATGATCGTCCAGGGTCACCTGCACCATCGCCTGCAGCTCGAAGCCCAGTGCCGGGGGCGCCACGAGGGCCGCGTAACGCGCGATCACGCCGTCCTCTTCCAGCCGCTTCACCCGGCGCTGGCAGGGCGTCGGCGACAGGCCGACCTTGTCGGCGAGATCGACCATCGACAGGCGGCCGTCTGCCTGCAGGGCCGCTACGATGCGTCTGTCGATGTCATTCAGCTCAATCATGGTGTCTTTCACCTATTTGGTGACGTTTTTTGAAGAATATCACCAAAATTGGCCATCCGGCAGCCCAACTTCGCCGGGATTCGCTCGAGGGTCCGACCCCATATTCGGCGCATGAACACCCTCGCCCCTCTCGACACCCTGCGCGGCGACTACGCGCGCATGGCTCCCGACTGGACCGTGGCGCAGCAGGCCGACCTCTACACCGACGAGGATCAGGCCGTGTGGCGCCTGCTGGTCGAGCGACAGAGCGCGCTCGC
>CAIMEE010000622.1 GCA_903839865.1 Enhydrobacter aerosaccus
GGTGTAGCCATCGGCCGGCGAATTTTTGACGTGCTCGGCGCCGATCGCTCCGCTCGCGCCAGCCCGGTTATCGAACAGCACGCTCTGGCCAAGCAATGCGCCGGCGCGCTCGAGCACCAAGCGCGTCGTGATGTCGGACGGTCCGCCCGGCGGATAAGGAACGACGATGCGGATCTGGCGGTTCGGCCAGTCACTCTGCGCCGACACGATGGCCGGCGAGGACACCATGCCGGCCGCCGATGCCGAGATGAAAAGACGACGACCGATGCCGTTCTTGCGGTTCCCATTCATGGCAGTTTGCCTCCCAGCAACTTTTGTTGCCCATCATACACGGGCTCCCTGCCGGTGCGCGCGACCGTTTTTTCCGCCAGGCGGCCGATGCTCCGTCCTCGTCGAGCGCAGGGCGTTCGCAGTCACTTAGCCACTTGCCCAAAAGTGTCGCGATCACAACTGATGTGATTTGAAACACTTCAACACGAGTTGGCATTTTGCCATTCTACGTCAGCCCTCCAGACTCTGGTTGTAGAAGCGAGATGCCTAACTCGGCACAAGCCAAGATCACTGGCAGGCGCTCGCCTGGCCCGGCTACTCAAACAGGCGTTTCGACAGCGCCGACAACGGCAGTGCAACAAACGGCTGATTGGATGTAAGTTGAAGCTGCCTATTTTGGGCGATTCTGCTTTCCGGACAAAACGCATGCCTCTGCGCTTCACACTAAGACAACTCGACTATTTCGTCGCTGTTGGCGAAGCAGGGTCTATCACCAAGGCCGCCGAACAGGTGAATGTCTCGTCCTCCGCGATCTCGGCGGCGGTCAGCCACCTCGAAACGGAATTCGGCATCCAGCTTTTCGTTCGCAAGCAGTCACATGCCTTGTCGTTGACGGCCGCTGGTCGTGTCTTCCTGAAGGAGGTCACGCAGCTGTTGTCCCGCGCGGACGGCCTACACGATGTCGCTGGTGATCTCGCCCACAAGGTGCGTGGTCCGCTCGCGGTGGGCTGTCTGCTTACCTTCGCAGCGCTTGTGGTTCCCGGCGTGCGTGCGGGATTCGAGACGCTTTATCCTGACGTCCGCTTCCGGCAGTTTGAGCGCAACCACGGACAGTTGATGGAGATGCTCCAGCGTGGCGAAATCGACGTGGCGCTCACCTACGATCTGGGGCTCTTGCAAGACCTCGACTTCGAGCCCCTGATGGAGCTTCCACCTTACGTCGTCTTCAGCCCCACGCACAGGCTTGCGGGGAAAGACCGTATCAATCCGGAGGAGCTGGTAGAAGAGCCATTGATCCTGCTCGACCTGCCCTACAGCCGGGAATACTTTCTCTCCATCTTCAACAATGTACGGCTCCGGCCGAATATCGTCGAACGGACGACGGACATCACCGTGATGCGGGCGATGGTGGCCAACGGGCTGGGCTACGGCATTGCCAACATCCGCCCCCAGGCGAACCACTCTGCAGACGGGAAGGCATTGGTCTACAAAGCCCTGGAGACCGAGACGCGGCCGCTCGTAATGGGCGCTGCATTGCCTTCCGCGGACCACCGCACGCTTACCGTTCGTGCCTTCATCGATTACTGCCGCACGTTCATGGCGGAACAGAAGGTATTCGGCACGGTCTTGACCGACGTCACCGAGGCCAAAGACGCTGTCTTCTGATCTGACGATCAACGATCGCCTGGAACCCCGTACGAGGGCGCGCTCGTCGGATCGAGGCCCCTGGTGACGTAGTCCGCCATTTGCGGCTGCCAGATCGTCCAGAGATCGCGCAACTTGCCGATAGGATTGTCGTCCCAATCTACCCTGAGATCGACGAGTGGCCACGACACCTTGTCAACGACCAGCATGCCGGCCGACCGGACAGGGCCGGCCTCGCCGCCGAGCTCCAGTGCTCGTTCCAGTGTCGCCATCAGCCGTTCCCCCAGATGGAGATCGGAAAGCTCAAGGAATTTTTCGACCATTCCGCGCGGCACGCGGTCGTTCGACAGCAGATTCCCCGCCGCAACGGTGTTCTGCCCAAGGTGATGACCATTGATGCCGAGGGCCTTCGAACCGGTGAAGGCGAAGCTGAGACCGCTGCCGTCGACGCAGGCCAGTTGGCGATAGTCGACCGTATCGCCGGCTTCGGCCTTTATCGCGGCAATCGTCTGCTCCGCCGTCTTTCCGTTCGTGAGATGGCGCAGGCCCGAATGGCCGAGGCGAGGATCGGTGATGTTCTGGCTCGCCACGACGCCGACGCCGGCGGCCACGTGGGCGCAGCGGGCGGCGACGGCCGGGCTCGAGGACGAAACGGCGATGCCGAACATGCCGGTTCTGCTGCACCGCCCACTAATCGAGAACGTCATGGAGATCCTCTCAACCGTCCCTGGGTCGTCAACTTCTCACATGGAGAAGAAGGCTGTCCAATAAGGAGGTTCAGAACCGATGGCTCAGCTAAACCGATGCAGGGTATCGAAAAATGCGTCGATGTTCTCGCCGGCCCGCGGTGAGCCGCACGGTTCGCATTTTCCAAGTGGCCGCTTCCGAAAATCATAATGTCGCTGTTCCGTGGACTGAACCACATAGGTGGTCACCTAAATCTGCTGAACGAGCGACACGCACATGGTCAAATCGAGCGCATCAGGAAGTGAGACGACCTTCATCGATACGTTGGTCGTGGGTGCCGGCCAGGCCGGCATCGCCATGAGCGAGCACCTCAGCAAGAGTGGTGTGCCGCATCTCGTCCTGGAGCGTGCCCGGATTGCTGAGCGCTGGCGGACGGGCCGGTGGGACTCGCTGGTCGCCAACGGCCCGGCCTGGCACGACCGCTTCCCCGGCCTGGAATTCGAGGGCGACCCGGATGGCTTCCCCGGCAAGGAGGAGGTCGCCGACTACTTCGAGGCCTATGCCAAGAGATATGAGGCGCCGGTTCGTACGGGCGTGGAGGTTCACAACGTGCGCCGCAATGAGCGCCGTCCCGGCTTTACAGTCACGACGTCGGCGGGAGTCTTTGAGGCAAATCGTGTGGTCGTCGCCACGGGCGCCTTCCAGCGTCCGATCATTCCTTCGATCGCGCCGATCGACAAAAGAATGATGCAAATCCATTCGGCGGAATATCGCAGTCCTGCGCAGCTGCCGGATGGCGGTGTGCTGGTGGTGGGAGCCGGGTCTTCCGGCGTCCAGATCGCCGACGAGCTCAACCGATCGGGCCGCAAGGTGATCCTGTCTGTGGGGCCGCACGACCGGCCGCCGCGGGCCTATCGCAATCGGGACTATTGCTGGTGGCTGGGCGTTCTCGGCGAGTGGGAAGCGGCGACGCCGACCCCCGGGCGGGAGCATGTCACGATCGCCGTGAGCGGTGCGCGCGGTGGCCAGACGATCGACTTCCGCAGACTGGCCCTCGAAGGGATCACCCTCGTGGGCCAAGCCGAAGCCTTTCAGGAGGGGAAGGCCACGTTCCGCCCGGATTTGGCCGAAAACGTCGAGCGGGGCGACAAGAATTACGGCGCCGTGCTCGATCGGGCGGATGCGTTTGCGGAGCGCAACGGTCTCGATTTGCCGCCGGATCCCGGGGCACGCAAGGCGTATCCGGAGCCGGACTGCGTCACCCATCCGATCCGCGAGCTCGATCTTGCCGAAGCCGGCGTGTCGTCGATCATCTGGGCAACCGGATACGTCGCCGACTACAGTTGGGTGCAAGTCGATGCCTTTGACGCCAACGGCAAGCCGCGGCATCAGCGAGGTGTCTCCAGCGAATCCGGCCTGTATTTCCTCGGTTTGCCCTATCAATCGCGCCGCGGATCGAGCTTCATCTGGGGTGTCTGGCACGACGCCAAGTTCGTGGCCGATCATATTGTCATCCAGCGGGATTATTCGGCCTATCGGGATCCCTCGGAACGTAGGAAAACGCTCAATACGAAATAGCCAGCTTGTCCAGCGTTCCAGTCTCATTGTTTCCAAAGCCGCAGGAGTCCTCGATGCCGACGCATACCCGCATCCGTATGTTCAACACCAAGGACACCTATCCCAACCAGTCGCTGGACAATGACCTGTGCCAGGCTGTGCGCGCGGGGAACACGGTCTACGTGCGCGGCCAGATCGGCACGGACTTCCAGGGCAATCTCGTCGGGCTGGGCGATGCGCGGGCGCAGGCCGAGCAGGCCATGAAGAACGTGAAGCAGCTCCTCGAAGAAGCGGGAAGCGATCTTTCGCATATCGTGAAGACGACCACGTACCTCATCGATATCCGGTATCGCGAAGCCGTCTACAAGGAAGTCGGCAAGTGGCTGAAGGGCGTGTTCCCGATCTCCACCGGCCTCGTCGTCGTCGCCCTCGGTCAGCCGCAGTGGCTGGTGGAGATCGACGTGATCGCCGTCGTCCCGGACGACTGGAAACCCGCCAAGCGCTGATCGGAATAGTCCATGTCCCGCCGCCCGACCGCCGCCACACTGGATATCCTGAAGCGAATCATCGCGTTCGATACAGTCAGCCGCAACTCGAACATGGCGATGATCGAGTGGCTCCAGGAGTACCTCGAGAGCTACGGGATCAAGAGCAGCCTGATATTCGACGCGACGGGCAAGAAGGCCAACCTCTACGCCACCATCGGATCGCATGAGCAACCGGGCATCCTGCTGTCCGGCCATACCGATGTCGTCCCGATCGATGGGCAGGACTGGTCGACCGATCCCTTCGAACTGGTCGAAAAGGACGGCCGGTTGTTCGGGCGCGGCACGAGCGACATGAAATCGTTCCTCGCAGTCGTGCTGGCCCAGGTGCCGGCCTTCAGCTCGACCAAGCTCGACAAGCCGATCAATCTTGCGTTCACCTACGACGAGGAGGTCGGTTGCCAAGGCGCGCCGAGTCTACTCGAGCACATCTCCAGCCTTCCGATGCGCCCCCGGTACTGCGTGATCGGTGAGCCGACCAACATGAATGTCATCACCGCGCACAAAGGCAACAAGCGGTATCGCTGCGAGGTGCACGGACATGAAAGCCATTCGGCGTTGGCCAATCGCGGCGTAAACGCGATCGAGATAGCAGCCGACCTGGTTCACCGGCTGCGGAGCATGGCACGCCAGCGCTCGGAGATCGGACCCTTCGATCGCGACTTCGATCCGGCCTACACGACGATCCACACGGGCACGATCCATGGCGGCACCGCCATGAATATCGTTCCGAAGCATTGTGTTTTCGAATTCGAGTTCCGCTTCATTCCCGGCGACGATCCGTTGAAGTATCTGGACACGCTGAAGGATCACGCTCGCGTCCTCGAAGAGGAGATGAAGGGCGTCTCCGGCGACGCGCGGATCGAGTTCCTGTTCAAGTCCCAGTATCCGGCGCTCAGCACCGAGGAATCGGCCGATATCACGTCGCTTGCGAAGTCGCTGTCCGGCTCCAACGGAACCGGAAAGATCAGCTTCGGAACGGAGGGCGGGCTCTTTCAGGAAGCCGGTCTGCCGACCGTCATTTGCGGTCCGGGCTCGATCGAGCAGGCCCATAAGCCGGACGAGTGGATCTATCTCGAACAGATTGCACTCTGCGAAGACTTCATGGATCGAATGGTCGCCCAGATGCGCACCTAGCGTCACGCGCAAGAACGGCCTGCGGGGTGCAATGCCTGGGGCCGGACTTCATTGGTTGGGAAAATCCTAAGCAACGATACGGAAAACCGTAGTTTATTTCGAACTGACTCGAAACCTACGCTCTAGCCTTGAATAAAGGGGGGGCGGAATGACGAAATCGACGAAAATGGCCCTCGGCATGCTGATCGGCCAGGCGGCGGGCGGCCATGTGGCGGCGTGGCGGCATCCCGATTCCAACGCAAATGGCGCCACGGACATCGATTATTTCCGCCACCTCGCGCAGGAAGCCGAGCGCGGGCTGTTCGACCTCTTCTTCATCGCTGACACGCCGGCGGCACGCACCGACAATCTGCATGCCTGGAGCCGATTTCCGATGTTCATGAATGTGCTCGAGCCGGTGACCTTGCTCACCGCGCTGGCGGGCGCGACCAGGCGTATTGGATTGGGCGGCACCGTCTCCACGAGCTTCTCCGAACCCTACAACGTGGCGCGCATGTTCGCTTCGCTGGACCACATCTCGCACGGACGCGCGGCGTGGAACGTGGTCACCTCGGCGAACGATTACTCGGCGCGCAACTTCGGCCATGCCAAGTTGCCGCCGCATGCATTGCGTTACGAGCGGGCGGGCGAGTTCGTCGATGTCGTAAGCAAGCTCTGGGACTCGTGGGACGACGACGCCTTCGTGCGTGACCGCGAGGCCGGCATTTATTTCGAGCCGAAGGGCCAGCACCACGTCGTGCACGAGGGCAAGTTCTTCAAGGTCGATGGCGCGCTCAATATCGCGCGCTCACCGCAAGGCCATCCGGTGATCATCCAGGCCGGTGCTTCGGACACGGGTCTCGACCTTGCGGCACGCACCGCGGAGATCGTCTTCGCCGCGGCGGCTTCGCCACAGGAAGCGAAGAAGAGCTATGACGCCCTGAAGGGTCGGCTCGCCAAGTTTGGCCGTGAGCCGGATCAGGTAAAGATCCTGGCCGGCCTGCCGGTCATCATTGGCGACAGTCAGCAGGAGGCGGAGGACAAGTTCCAGGCGCTGCAGGAGATGATCCATCCGGACGTGGGACGCTTCCGGCTCGGTACCGATCTCGAGGCGGACCTCTCGGATCTTCCCCTCGACGAGCCGATCCCGAAGGAGCGGCTGCCCAAGAGCGCCAACATGCACAAGGCGTTCTTCGACGGGATCATGAAGATCATCAACGAGGAGAACCCGACGTTGCGGCAGCTCTATCTACGCTACGAACGCGGCCGCAAGATGATCAAGGGCACGCCCAAGCATGTCGCCGATGTCATGGAAGAGTGGTTCACCACGGGCGCCGCCGACGGCTTCATGATGCAGTTTGCGACGCTTCCCGGCGGACTGAAGGACTTCGTCGACAAGGTCGTGCCGGAGCTGCAGCGGCGCGGGCTCTTCAAGACCGAATACAGCGGCCTGACGCTGCGCGACCATCTTGGGCTGGCGCGCCCGACCAATTCCCTCACGGCCACCTCGCGGGCGGACTGATCTCCATGATCCTCACCCTTTCAGCGCCGGGCTGCGGCGCGCATCCGGAAGCATGGCGCTTCAGCAGCGCCCCGCAGGGCCCCTCGCTTGCCTGGTTTCGTTCGCTGACGCAGACCGCCGAGCGCGGCGGCCTCGATGCCATCCTGTTCGACGGGGCATGGGGGCCGGCCGGGGCGTTCACCCTGGATCCGGTGCCGTTGATCGCAGCGCTTGCGTCTTCGGGCAAACAGATCGGACTCGCGGCTGCCATTGCGCTCGACCACGCCGAGCCGTTCAACATCGCGCGCTCCTTCGCCGCGATCGACCGCCTGACCGCCGGCCGCAGCGCCTGGATCGCGACGATGGGAACGGGGCGTCCCAGCGATTTCGCCCATGTGCCGGTCCGCGATGTAGCGTCTGCCCGCGCGCGCGCCGCCGAAAGCATCTCGGTCGTCCGCAAGCTCTGGGACAGCTGGGAAGACGAAGCGATCGTGATGGACAAGCCCAGTGGGCGCTTCTCCGATCCCGATTTCATTCATCCGATCAACCACTCCGGGAAATACTTTTCCGTGCGCGGGCCGCTGAACGCGCCGCGCCCGCTGCAGGGCAATCCGCCGGTGATCCAGCGCGCTGCCAGTGCCGAGGGCGTGGCGCTTGCCCGCGAGTCGGCCGATGTGCTGATTGCGCCGGTCACCGAGGCCTCGATGCTCGCCAGCATCAGGCGCGGTCTCGATAGCCGCGCGCGCCTTTTGGTGCGCCTCGCTATCGTGCTCGCGCCCACCGATGCCGAGGCCAGGGCGCGCATCGAGACGTTGGGCAGCCCGCTCGAGGGTCTTTCCTTTGTCGGCACGCCGGATGGCCTGGTGGTGCGCCTTGCCGAACTCTCGAAGCTCTGCGACGGCGTCGACCTGTGGCCGGCCGTGCTGCCCACGGATCTCGATCTCCTTGCCGACCAGGTAGTGCCGAAGCTTCGCGCCGCCGGTCTGCGTCCCGCCACCTATCAGGGCCCCACGCTGCGCGAGAATCTTCAGCTGCCGCGGCCCCGGAGCCAGTTCGCCGCATGACCCGCCAGCTTCATCTCGGCCTGTTCATCTATCCGGGCGGCCATCACATCGCGGCGTGGCGTCACCCGGACATGCAGCCGGAGCGCATTACTGCTCTCGACTACTACATCGAATGCGCCCAGATCGCCGAGCGCGGCAAGTTCGACCTGTTCTTCGTGGGCGATGCGCTCAATGCGCGCGAGCGCGAAGGGCGCGTCGTCGGCGAGATCGCGATCAACAACCTCGATCCGGTCTCGGTCGTCTCGGCGGTCGGGTCGGCCACGACGCATCTCGGTCTCGTGGCAACGCTGTCGACGAC